>NZ_BPRL01000018.1:0-184151 GCF_045862635.1 Kitasatospora sp. NE20-6 | reverse complement strand
GGAAACGGCCCTGCTCGTCGACCTCGGCCGCGTACGGGGCGATCTTGGCCTCGGCCAGCGAACGGATCGCGTCCCGGAGCATGTCGTGCTCCTCGGTCGGCCGGAAGAGGTCGGAATCAGACATGTGGGTCCTCGTGAGGTCGGCGGGCGGTTCAGTGGACGGAGCGGCGGGCGGCGATCCGCTCCTTGAGGGCGTGCAGGTCGGCGGCCGGGTGGTGGTGCCCGGCCCGGACCACGCCGGTGATGCGGTGCAGGTTGTCCACGCTCTCGACGGGGTTGCCGTCGAGGAGGACGAGGTCGGCGTTCCGGCCGGGGGCGACGGTGCCCGCCGTGCCGGTGGTGCCGAGGAACTCCGCGGGGAGCAGGGTGGTCATCTGCAGGATGCGCAGGGGGCCGAGGCCGGCGCGGGCGAGCTCGTCGAACTCGTGGTGGAGGGCGGCGCCGGGGACCTCCCAGGCGGCGCCGGAGGAGTCGCTGCCGGCGAGCATCCGCACGCCCGCGTCGTCGAGGAGTTTCGTCAGTTCCAGCTGACGCCGGTAGGCGGCCCTGAAGGTGGCGCGGGCCTCGGGCGGGAACCGGGCGAACTTCTCGGCCGCGGCCTCCCAGTCCTTGATCACGGACGGGGCGACGTAGCGCAGGTCCGGGTCGGCACGGAAGGAGGGGTCGTCGCAGAGCTGGCTGGTCCGTTCCCGGATCAGCGTGGGGACGTGCCAGGTGCCGTCGGCGGCGAAGCGTTCCGCCATGGTGCGGGCGAGGTCGGCGTCGAAGGTTCCGAGGGCGTGGTCGAGGATCTCGATGTCCGCGGGCCTGTTGAGGTTGACGGGGTTGACGACGGCCTTGGCGATGATCCGGCCCAGGAGGAGTTCGAGGAAGGGGATCCTGAACGGCGGCAGTTTGATCTTCGGGCGGGATCCGGCCGCCTCCTGCACGTGGTGCCCGTCGGTGGAGCAGCAGGCGAACAGGCCCACGCCCGGGCCGAGGTGCTCGATGGACTTCATGCCCCGCCGGGAGGCCTCGGCGGTGTCGATGCCGGCGGGCAGGTGGCCGACGATGGGCAGGCCGAGGCGCAGCGCCTCCGCCTGGGCGTCGAAGAAGACCTCGGGGGTGACGAGCCCGACCTTGATGAAGTCGGCCCCGGCGGCGTGCTGTTCGCGGACGGCGGCGACGGCCCGGGCGGAGGTGCCGGCGTTGGCGGGAGTGAGCAGGGCCCCCGGCGTGGCGAGCAGCGCGGGCGAGGCCGCGGGCAGGTCGAGGGTGCCGGCGGTGCGGCGGCGCAGCAGGTCGAGGGAGCCGGACATCTGGCGGAAGCCCGTCACGCCGTGGGCGAGCATGAGTTCCAGGGCGCCGGTGGGGTCCGTGCGGCGGTCGAGCGGGTGGGCGTGCATGTCGACGAAGCCGGGGACGACGTACGTTCCCCGGGCGTCGACGGTGACGGCCCCGGCCGGGGCGGTGATGCCGGGGCGGACCTCGGCGATGCGGCCGTCGCGGACGAGCACGTCGGTGTCCGTGGCCAGGGTGCCGTCCCGCGTGTCGACGACGGTGGCGGAGCTGAGCAGCAGGGCGGGGCGGGGCCCGCTGCCCGGGCCCGGCTGCGGCGGTGCGGTGGTCATCGGGGGGCTCCTGGTGGTCCGGGGAACGTGTCCGGGGTGCGGGGTTCGCGGTGGTCCGTCACGGGCGGTGCAGCAGCCGGTGGGCGTTGCGGGTGGTGAGGGTGCGCCAGGTGTCGGCCGCCGTGTGCGGGGGTGCGGCGTCGACGGAGCGGATCTGGGCCGCGACGGCCGGGGCGGGGGTCCAGCAGTAGTCGCTGCCGTAGAGGATCCGGTCGGGGCCGAAGGCGGCGAGCAGGGCGGGGACCTGGCGGGGGAAGGGGGTGCCGGCGGTGTCGTACCAGAGCGTGCGGAGCTGTTCCTGGACGGTGGGCGTGTCCGGGTCGTGGTCGGCGCCGGCCATGCCGGTGCGGAAGAGCTCCATCCGGTCGGCGAGCAGGGGCAGTGCGCCGCCGCCGTGGGTGAGGACCCACCGGATGCCGGGGTACCGGGTGAGGACGCCGCCCAGGACGAGGTCGCTCGCGGCGCGTGCGGAGTCGAAGAGGAACTCCAGCATCGGGCGGGGCCGGCCGAGTGACACGGCGTCGGCGTGGGGCGGGGAGGTGGGGTGGACGAAGACGGTCGCGCGGCGGCGGTCCAGCTCGGCCCAGAGGGGTTCGTTGCGGGGGTCGCCGAGGTAGACGCCGTGGTGGTTGGTCTCGACCGCGACGCCGTCGGCGCCCAGGACGTCGAGGGCGTGGGCGAGTTCGTGCAGGGCGCCCTCGACGTCGGGCAGCGGCAGCGAGGCGAAGTGGCCGAAGCGGGTGGGGTGCCGGTCGCGGACCTGCGCGGCGAAGTCGTTGACCTCGCGGCTGAGGGCGCGGGCGGCGGGGTCGTCGCCGAAGTGGACGCCCGGGGAGGAGACGGAGAGGACGGAGGTGCGGATCCCGTGGCGGTCCATGAGGTCGAGGTGCGCCTCGGGGCTCCAGTCGGGCCACCCGGGCATGCCGTCGGGGTGGGTGTGTCCGGCGGCCTTCGCCGCGGCGGTGTAGCCGTCGGTCACGAAGTGGGCGTGCACGTCGATCAGGGCGGAGGGGTCGGGGGTCACGGGGCGGGTGGTCATCGGGTGGCTCGTTTCGTCGGCCGTGCCGGCCGGGTGCGGGGTGGTCTCAGGTCCGGGCGAAGCGGGTGAAGTACAGGAGGGCGTCGTAGTCGTCGACGGCCTCGCGGCTGACGACGTCGCCGACGGCGGCGCCCTGGAGGAGGCGTTTGACGGGCACCTCCAGCTTCTTGCCGGTGCGGGTGTGCGGCACGGCGGGCACGGCGAGGACGGTGTCGGGGACGTGCCGCGGCGAGGCCTGGGTGCGCAGGGCGGTGCCGATGCGGGCGCGGAGGTCGTCGGTGAGTTCGTGGCCCGGTTCCAGCACCACGAAGAGCGGCATCCAGTAGCCGCCGTCGGGGAGTTCGGCGCCGATGACGAGGCTCTCGCGGATCCCGGGGAGGTCGTCGACGACGGCGTAGACGTCGGCGCTGCCGAGGCGCACGCCCTGGCGGTTGAGGGTGGAGTCGGAGCGTCCGGAGACGACGACGCCGCCGTGGGGGGTGGTGGTCATCCAGTCGCCGTGCCGCCAGACGCCGGGATAGGCGCTGAAGTAGGCGTCGTGGTAGCGGCTGCCGTCGGGGTCGTTCCAGAAGGAGAGCGGCATGGACGGCATGGGGCGGGTGACGACGAGTTCGCCGACCTGGTCGACGACGGGGCGGCCGTGCGCGTCCCAGGCCTCCAGGGCGACTCCGAGCAGCGGGGCGGATATCTCGCCCGGCCGGACGGGGACGGTCGGGACGCCGCCGGCGAAGCCGCTGACGATGTCCGTGCCGCCGCTGGTGGACGCCACCTGCACGCCGCTCCCGACGTGGTCGCGGACCCAGAAGTAGCAGGCCGCGGGCAGGGGCGCGCCGGTGGAGCCGAGGGTGCGCAGCGCCGACAGGTCGAGGTCGCGGCCGGGTTCGAGGCCGGCCTTGGCGGAGGCGAGGAGGTAGCCGGGGCTGACGCCGAGGACGGACACGCGGTGCCGGTCGGCGAGCTCCCACAGGCGCTGCGGTGCGGGGTGGCCGGGGCTGCCGTCGTAGAGGACGATCGTGGCGCCGACGAGCAGGCCGGAGACCACCATGTTCCACATCATCCAGTTGGTGGTGGTGTACCAGAGGAAGCGGTCGCCGGGGTGCAGGTCGAGGTGGAGGCCGAGCAGCTTGTGGTGGTCGAGCAGGACGCCGCCGTGGCCGTGCACGATGCCCTTGGGGGCGCCGGTGGTGCCGGAGGAGAACAGCACCCACAGCGGCGCGTCGAAGGGGAGGCGTTCGAAGAGCGGCTCGTGGTCGCCGGCGGTGGCGTCCTCCCACGCGGTGGTGGAGGGGTCCGCGGGCAGGGGCCGGCCGAGGACGGGGACGTGCACGGTGTGCCGGAGGGTGGGCAGGGCCCGGCGCAGGTCCTCGGCCTCGTCGCCGCGGTCGTGCAGGGTGCCGTTCCAGCGGTAGCCGTCGGCGGTGAAGAGGACGACGGGCTCCAGCTGGGCGAAGCGGGCCGCGGCTCCCTGCGCGCCGTAGTCCTGGCCGCAGGCCGACCAGACGGCGCCGACGGCGGCGGTGGCGAGGAAGGCGACGACGGTGTGGACGGTGTTGGGCAGGTAGCCGACGACCCGGTCGCCCGGGGTGACGCCCTGCCCGCGCAGCCAGGCGGCCAGGGCGCCGACCCGGGCGCGCAGTTCGGCCCGGGTGACGGTGACGGTGGTGCCGTCCTCGCCCTCGGAGATCACCGCGGGTTCGCTGTCGTCGTCGCCGCGCAGTGCGTGCTCGGCGTAGTTGAGCCGGGTGCCGGGGAACCAGCGGGTGGCGGGCATCGGCGCGTCGTCGAGGACGCGCTCGTACGGCGTGTCGGAGCGGATGTCGAAGAAGTCCCACACCGCGGACCAGAAGCCGGCGAGGTCCTGGACCGACCACCTCCACAGGGACCGGTAGTCGGGGTGGGCGGTACCGGTCCGCAGGGCGACGAACTCGGTGAACCTGGCGATGCGGGAGTGTTCCGCGGCCGCCGGGTCGGGGGCCCAGATCGGCGGGTGGGACATGGCGGCGTTCTCCTACTGCTTCGCGGGCGCGGCGTGGGCGCCGGTCATGAGTTCGGCGAGGTCCTCGGGGGCGAGGAAGGAGGGCGGCGGCGGGGCGCCCCACGCCCACAGCGCCTTGGCGCCCTCCCAGACGCCGGGTGTCCACAGGGCGTCCTCGACGATGCAGTCGAGGTCGGAGTAGTACTCGGAGAAGGTGCCGGCCGGGTCCTTGAGGTACCAGAAGAAGTTGGAGCCGATGAAGTGCCGGCCCAGGCCCCAGGTGTGCCGGTCGGGGTCGGCCTCCAGCATGGCGGTGGCGCCGCGGCCGACCTCGTCGACGTCGTCGACCTGCCAGGAGGTGTGGTGCAGGAACGCCACCGGCGCCTGCTGGACGAGGACGTTGTGGTGGTCGGTCGAGCAGCGCATGAACGCGGCCAGGCCCGGGACGGTGTCGCTGACCTTGAAGCCGATGCCCTGCTGGAAGAAGCGCTGGGAGAACGTCTGGTCGGTGGAGCCGAGGACGACGTGTCCGAGCTTGCGGGGCCGCACCCGGTCCTCGCGGAGGATGCCCGGGGCGCGCAGGTGCAGGCGCGCGTCGGTGCCGGGCGTGTTGTACGGCGGGGCGGGGGTCGGGGCCTGGCGGTAGCGCGGTGCGATCTCGACGCGGACGAGGACCTCGGTGCCGGGATCGACGGCGGCGACGGCGGTGGGGGTGCGGTTCACCGGGACGCCGAGGCGCTCCAGGGAGGAGGCGACCCGGTCGAGGTCGTCGGGGTCGTCGACGCCGACGCCGAGTTCGACGAGGCGGCGGCGCGGGGTGCGGACGATCCGCAGCTGGTCGCCGCCGTCGACGGTGGCGAGGACGCGCGCGTCGGCGTGGGCCGGGGTGGTGGCGCCCGGGGTGGTGGCGCCCGGGGTGGTGGCGCCCGGGGTGAGGCCGAAGTCCTCGTAGTAGGCGGCGGCCTGTTCGACGTTCGGCACGCCCATGACGATCTGGGTCAGTCTGTGCAGCGGCATGGCTCGGGCTTCCTTCCGGTGGGTGTCTTCCGATGCGGCCTGTCGTCCGACGGCCTGTCCTTCGGCGGGTGGTGTCCGGTCAGGGGGCGAGCATCGGGTTGCGCAGCGTTCCGACGCCTTCGATCCAGGTGACGAGGGTGTCGCCGGGGGCGAGGAACTTCTGGGGGTTGCGGGCGCCGCCGACGCCTGCCGGGGTGCCGGTGAAGACCAGGTCGCCGGGCAGCAGCGGGCAGACGGCCGAGAGGCGGACGACGAGTTCCCGCACGTCGAAGATCATGTTCGAGGTGCGGCTCTTCTGCAGGACCTCGCCGTCCTCCAGCATGCAGCCGAGCTCCAGGTCGTCCGGGTCGGCGAGTTCGTCGACGGTGACCAGCTCGGGGCCGGTGGGGGCGAAGCCGGGGTAGGACTTGGCGAGGGAGAACTGCGGCGCGGGGCCGGTCAGTTGCAGTCGGCGCTCGGAGAGGTCCTGGCCGACGGTGACTCCGGCGACGTGCGACCACGCGGTCTCGCGGGTGGCGCGGTGGCAGTGGCGGCCGATGACGAGGACCAGCTCGGCCTCCCAGTCCACCAGGCCCTCGGGCAGGGTGACGGCCTGCTCGTGCCCGGTGAGCGAGGACGGGAACTTGGTGAAGACGGCCGGCTCGGTGGGGATCTGCAGGCCGGACTCCGCCACGTGGTCGCGGTAGTTCAGGCCGACGGCGAAGACCTGGGCCGGGCGGGGCACCGGCGGGCCGAACGGCGCGCCGGCGACCGGGGTGGTGGGCGCGGCACGGCCGGCCGGATCGGCCCGCAGGTACTCGCCCGCCCAGTGGGTGAAGGCCTCCCAGTCGGCGAACAGCCCTTGCGGGTCGGGGCCGAACCTGCCGTCACTGGCCGCCTCCACGTCGAGGTAGCCGTCGGCGAGGCGCAGGGCCGTCCGTCCGTCGATGTTCGCCAGGCGCATGGTGTCTCTCCCGCTCCGGTGCCCTGCCGCTCTGTCGCGCCGGGCTCTGACACGCAGTGTTCACGCAAATTATCGCCAAGGCAAGAGATTAACGATAATTGTTCCTCATAGCGCTTCCTGCTACCCTCTGCGACCATGGCGGGAGAAAAGGCGACACGAGCAGGCACGGTCCACGCGCTGATCCGCGAGGAGATCTTCCAGGGACGGCTGCAGCCCGGGCAGCGGCTGCGCCTGGTCGAACTCGCCCAGCGCTTCACGGTCAGCCAGTCCGTCGTCCGTGAGGCCCTGACCCGCCTGTCCGAACAGGGCCTGGTCACCGCCGCACCCCAGCAGGGCTTCAGCGTGGTCGCCCTCTCCCTGCAGCACCTCGACGAACTCACCGAGGCCCGCGTCGAGATCGAGTCGCTGGTGCTGCGCCGCGCCGTCGAACGCGGCGACCTCCGGTGGGAGGCGGCCGCCGTCGCCGCCCACCACCAGCTGGCCGGCACACCCACCACGCTCCCCGACGGCAGCCCCGACCCGGAGTGGTTCGCCGTCCACGAACGCTTCCACCAGGCCCTGCTCGCCGGCTGCGGCAACGACCGGCTGCTCGCCGTCACCATGGCCCTGCGCGACGCCGCCACGCTCTACCGCCGCTGGTCCCGCCCCGTCGGACACGACTACGACCGCGACGTCGCCCACGAGCACCAGCAACTCCTCGACGCCGTCCTCGCCCGGAACGCCACCACGGCCTCCCGACTCCTCGCCGAGCACATCGACCGCACCTCCGCCTCCCTGCGCACCGTCGTCCGCGCCGAGACCGAACCCGTCGGCTGACCGGCGCCGTCGGCTGACCGGCGGCCCGCCGCGCACCCGGACCTCGGCCGGGGCCCGCCCCGGGCCGGCCGTCCTCGGGCCGGCCGGGGCGGACCCCCGCCCCGGCCGCCCGTGGCCGGCGTCAGATCAGCGGGGTGACCTGCTCCTCGATGCCGAGCAGCGCCCGCCCGTACAGCTCCGTGGAGATCGCGGTGTTGATCACCGCATGGCGGCTGCCGGTCTCCTGGTCGCGCCAGATCCGCTGCAGCGGGCTCACCTCGGCGAAGCTCCCCGCGCCCTGCACGCTCAGCAGGATGTCCAGCGCCTCGCGGCAGCGCCGCGCCACGTACCCGGTGTCCATCCGCACCCGGGCACGGTTGAAGACCGGCATGTACTCCCCGCGGGCGGCCCACGCGTCGATGTCGTCGGCGGCCCGCATCAGGTGCAGGCGGGCGGTGTCGATCAGCTGCGCCGCCTCGGCGATCTGGATCTGCGTGGAGGGCGACTGGTCGGCACGCTCGTAGAAGGTGTACGAGATGCCCTTGCCCTTGGCGAGCGAGGCGGTGACGAGCTCCAGGCCGGCCTGCGCCAGGCCCAGCTGGGGGCCGGCCAGCACGAGCGCGAGCACGGGGATGAAGGCCGAGCGGTACAGCGTCTCGTCCTGGTACTCCGTCGGGCGGACGCCCTGGACGGCGGCGGTCATCGACATGATCCGGTGCGAGGGCACGAAGACCTCCTCGGCGACCAGGGTGTTGCTCCCGGTGCCCCGCATCCCGGCCACGTACCAGGTGTCCTCGACGGAGAGCTCGGACAGCGGGATCAGCGCCACGCCCTGGTCGGTCTGCGCGCCCGAGGCGTCCACGATCGGCACGCCCAGACCGGCCCACTGCGCGTGCAGCGACCCGGAGGCGAAGCCCCACCGGCCGGTGACGACCAGGCCGCCCTCCACTGCGCGGCTGGTCGCGCTCGGCGCCAGCACACCGCAGACCCGGGCCTGCGGGTCCTCGCCCCACACCTCCTGCTGGGCCTGCTCCGGGAAGAGGCCGACCATCCAGTTGCAGACGTTGATCAGCGTCGCCACCCAGGCCGTCGAACCGCAGCCGCACGCCAGCTCCGAGCCGACCTCCAGGAAGGTCCGCAGGTCCGTCTCCTCGCCACCGAAGCGCCGGGGCACGGTCAGCCGGAACAGACCGGCGTCGGACAGCGCCGCGATGTTCTCCTCGACGACCCGGCGGCCCTCCTCCGACCGGGCCGCGTTGGCACGCAGCAGGGGAACGAGGGCGGCGGCGCGCCCGGACGGCGTCAGGGCCGCGAAGCCGTCCGTCGTCGTCTTCGTGGTGGTGGTCGTCATGGGTGCTCCTGGCTCTCGGCGGTGTCGGCGACGGCACCGCGCTCGGGATGGTTGCCGGTGCACGGATTCCACGCCACGTCGGCCGCACTGTCGTGGTGCCGGGAGCACAGACTCCGCGGACGGGCCTGGGCCGGCAGACCAGTCCGCGGGATCTTTGGGCCCGGAGCACAACGGCGGCCGTCCGTCCTGCCCCACCGGACCATGTTCACCAGGTCGTGACGGTGGGTTCATGTGGGGGAAACGTGCCCCACAGCACCGCACCCGGAGGTCGCCATGTCCGCATCCGCCACGGCCACGCCGTCCGCCCGCCCGCAGGCGGTCACCGCGGCCGACTACCGCAAGGTCCTCGGCCGGGTTCCCACCGCGGTCAGCGTCGTGACCGCGCAGACCCCCGACGGCCCCGTCGGCGTCACCGTCGGCAGCTTCACCTCGGTCTCGCTGGACCCGCCGCTGGTCGTGTTCTACTGCGACCTGCGCTCGGCCAGCGCGGCCGCCGTCGTCGCCGCCGGACGGTTCTGCGTCAACGTGCTGGCCGAGGACCAGCAGAGCCAGTGCGGCGCCTTCGCCGGCCGCACCGGCGACCGCTTCGCCTCCTGCACCTGGGAGCCGGCCGGCAACGGTGCGCCGCGCATCGACGGCTGCACCGCCTGGATCGAATGCGACGTGGAGAGCAGCGTCCCCGCCGGCGACCACCTCGCGATCACGGGCCGGGTGCGGCAGCTCTCCGCGGCGGACGGCGACCGCAGGCCGCTGATCTTCCACCAGGGGCGCCTGGTGCAGCTGGACGGCGCCCGTGTCCGGCACGCCCCCACCCACCGCTTCGACTGGTGGGACGCCTGACCGCCCGGTCGCCCGACCACCCGACCGCGCGCACCGTGCTCCCGCACCTCCGAAAGGACATCCCCGTGAACCCCGCCGACCCCGGCCCCGCCGACCCCGCCTACGCATACGCCGACGCCGCCTACGCCGCCTACGCCGCCGCCGTGACCCAACTGGTGCTGCACGAACGACAGAGCCGCGACCGGGGGCGGTGGGACGTCATGCGCGCGTGCTTCGCCCCGGACTCCACCGTGCGCGTCAGCTGGTTCCGCGGCACCGGCGCGGACTTCGTCACCGAGTCGCAGAAGATGGCCGAACGCGGCGACACCGCCACCCACCGCCTCTCCCCGCCCGTCGTCGACGTCCACGGCGACCGCGCCCTCGCCGAGGTCCCCGCCGCCATCGAGGTCCGCACCCTGCTGGACGGCGTCGAGGTGGACGTCACCTCCCGCACCCGCATCCTGTACCGCGCGGAGCGCCGCGAAGGCCGGTGGCTCATCGTCTCCGTCGACCCCGTCTACGAAAGCGACACCCTGGCCACCAGCCTGCCGGGCACCCGCCTCACCGTGGACGCGGAGGAGCTGGCGGCCTTCCGGCCCCCCTACCGCATGCTGGCCCACGTCCTGAGCCGACGCGGCTACCGCATCGGGGACGACCTCTACGGCGACGACCGGCCGCAGGACTCCGCCGCGCTGTACGCCTCCGCCGTCGCCTGGGCCCGGACCCGCACCTGAGCGGACACCCGGCCCGCGGCACGCCGGGCCGGGCACGCCGCAGGCCGGGGCCCCCTTCTGCGGGCCCCGGCCGTGGGTGCTGACGGTCTCGCCTGCCGGTCGGATCCGACCGGGGTCCGACCGGTACCGCCTGGACGACCGGACGACCGGTACCGCCCGGATGCCCGGGCGATGCCGCCTACGCGGCGTACACCTCCAACTCGGCGAGCTGGAGGCCGGGTGCACCGGAGTTGGTGGTGCCCTGGACGCGGATGTAGCGGTAGGTACCGGACGGGATGGCGATGTCGACCGTGTTGTTGCCGGTCGCCGGGTCGAACAGGTAGTCGGCGGGGAGGGCCACGGTGGTGAAGGTCCCGTCGTCGCCGCCGGCCAGGATCTCCAGGTGCTGGGTGCGGCCGCCCCAGCCGCCGTTGAGCTTCAGGGACACGCGCGCCGCGGTCACCGGGGCGCCGAGGTCGACGGTCAGGGACTGCGGGGAGGTCAGCGCCGGGCTCTCCCAGTACGTGTTGGTGTCGGAATCGACCGCGGCGGCCGCAGGGAAGCCGTCGTGGGAGCCGCTGGCGGTGACCGGGCGGCCGACGGCGAGGTTGCCGACGGTGCTGGTGACGACCCGGCCGGTGACGTGGACCTGGTAGCGGCCGGCGGAGGTGCCGTCGGAGACGGTCAGCGAGCCGTTGCGGTCGCCGCGCGCGGTGGGCACGAAGCGGATGCCGACGGTGCAGCTCTCGCCCGGGGCGAGCACGGCGGCGCAGGTGTTCGCGAGGGTGTAGACGCCGGTGATGCCGACGGAGGCGATCCGCGCGGGCCGCGGGCCCGGGTTGGTGATGACGACGGTCTGCGGGTCGCTGGACTTTCCGACCTCGTCGGTCTCGAAGGACAGCGTCCCGCCGAGGCCGCTCACCCGGAGCGGGCCGGGCGCCGGGTAGCCGCAGTGGGCGTCGGCCCAGCCGCGGTTGCCGGGGCCTTCGGTGAACGCGAAGCCGGAGCCGCAGTCGTAGCGGCCGCCGGCACCGAGGCCGCCTGCGGTCAGGAGGCGGGCCGAGGCGGAGCCGGGCGCGTTCAGCTGGAAGGCGAACGTCCCGGCCCGGTCGACGGTGTTGCGGGCGAAGTGGACGCCGTCGACCGACGAGCCGAGGAACTGCACGGCCTCGTAGGCGCTGTCCTGGATCAGGTTGTCCTCGACGTCGACGTTCCCGGTCAGCGGGGCGTCGGCGGCCCAGAACCACAGCGCGCCCTCGCCGATGTGCGAGAAGAGGTCGAGGGTGCCGGTCCGTTGCAGGGTGTTGTGCGCGACGGTCGTGGTGCCGGCCAGGGGCACCGAGCCGAAGCGGTTGCCGACGTGGATGCCGCCGCCCTGCACGAGGGTGTCGGTGACCAGGTTGCCGGTCACCGCGTTGTCGCTGCCCCCGTAGAGGGCGATGTTGTTGGCGAGCGCGGGCGACCTGACGGTGTTGCGGGCGAAGACGTCGCCGGAGTTCGGGTGCTGGTCGGACCACATCGCCAGGCCGTCGTCACCGGTGCCGCGGACGTAGCTGTCGGTGACGGAGGAGTGGGTGATGCCGTCGTGGAAGTTGACGCCGTCGGCCGTCACGTCCAGGATCCGCAGGCGCGAGAGGCTCAGGCCGTCGAAGGGGCCGTCCAGCCAGGCGCCGACCTTGGTGTGCTGGATCCAGATGTTGTCCACGGTCGAGCGGGCCAGTGCGCCGCCGATGCCGTTGACCTGGTCGGAGTCGTTGCGCTCCGCCACCTCGCCGAAGATCGCGAAGTCGGCCAGGTGCACGTCGGAGCTCACGTCGGGCGCGTAGTTGCCGTACACGCCGACGCCCGCACCGTGCAGGACGCTGTACCAGGGGCCGCTGCCGCGCAGCGTGACGCGGTCGACCAGGAGGTGGCGGGTCACCGTGAACGTGCCCGGCGGTATCCACACGGTCCGGCCGGTGCCGCGGGCGGCGTCGATCGCGCGCTGGAACGCGTCACCGGAGTCGGCCCTGCCCGACGGGTCGGCGCCGAAGGACGTGACCGAAAGGGCGTTGCGGGGCGCGGACGCGGGGGCGTCGACGCGCTCGAAGTCGGCGGTGTCGATCACGTACCACGGGGCCGTGTCGCCCCGGCCGACCTGGAGGCGGACGGTGCTGCCGGCCGGCAGGGTGTGGTCGAACATCAGCCGCGCGTCGTCGTAGAGCTGGCGCCGGCCTCCGTCGGCCGGACTGTTCGTCCACGGGTACTGGCCGTAGTACCAGCTGTAACGCGAGGTGACGGCAAGGGACTTGGCGAACCGTCCGTCGACGTAGGCGCCGAGGGTCGCGTCGATCCCCTTGCCGTCGGCCGAATCGGGCACGCTGTAGCGGACGTTGACCGCGTTGGCCGCCTTCTTCAGCGTGAACTCCACGTACTGGCCCGGCTTGTCGAGCTGGACCGCACGGCGGCCCACGGCCTCGGCAGCGAGCGTGCCGTACGCCCAGTCGGGGCCGAGGACGGTGCCGTTGGTCCGCGCGTCCTCCGCCTGGTACTCGGTGAAGGGCGTGCGCGCACCCGCGCCGCCGCCGGCACCCGCGCCGAACTGCTCCTGCGCGGCGGCCCCCTGGGGAGCAGGGGTGTGCGGACTGAGCGCACCGGCCGGTTGCGCGAGGCCCGTCAGGGCGACGGCCATCAGCACGGCCACGGGCGCGCGCCTGCCTATCCATCTCATGGTGATACATCCCGGTCACGTAGGTGTTGCTCGGGCGGCCCTGCGGGGGCCGCCGGTGAGGCGCCTGGGTGGGCGGGGAACAGTCAAGCAGCGCAACAAGCCGAGGGCAATATGGCTACAGAAACTTGCAATATCTTGACCTTGAGGGAGTCGAGAGGCCGGGTCGGGTGGCCATCCCGGCTGATTCCGTTAGGTCTGCCCGGAACTGAGCACTCGACCACCCGGGCGACCCGCCTTCGGCCCTGGAATCCGAGCCCGGAAGTCCTGGCATTTTTGCGCAATTATTCGACTCTCAAATGCAAAATACTTACCACCCGACCGCCTTCCGGAGCGCGGACGGCCCGCCGGCCGGCCCGGTCTGCGGCGGCCCGCCCGGAGGGACCGGCGGCCCCGGAGGGACCGGCTCACCGCCGCTCAGCCGGCGATCCGGTGCTGCAGGTCGTCCACGAGCGCGGGCAGGTCCGGCAGCGAGCCGACGGCGCCGAAGATGTAGTGGTCGGGCCGCACCACGACGGCCGCGAGCTGCTCGGCGTCCAGGTGCGGCACGTAGAAGCCGTCCACGTCCCAGGCGGCGACCTCCGGGTCCGCGGTACCGCCGAGCGGCGCCAGGTGCAGCAGGCAGGCACCGATGCGCTCCAGGAACGCCAGCTGCTGCGGCGTCAGCACGGTGCGGGGGTCTGCGGTGGAGGCCACCACGAACCCGCGCCCCACGACCTCGTCCAGCAGGCCGGTGCGGCCGCGCCAGGTCACCCGGGCCTGCCGGCTCAGCCGTCCGGCCGCGCGGCCCGCGGGTCCTCCGGGGACGCGGGAGACGACGCCGTCGGTGAGCACCGCCGGGGGCAGCGGCGGCAGGATCCGCCCGGGATCGGCCCCCTTGCCGATCATGAAGGCGTCCCGTTCGGCGGCGGCGCCCGGGTCGGTGACGCAGATGACCTTGCCGAGCTCCACGGACATGCCGATCGCGTGCTGGACGTGCGCGCTGCGCTCGGTGCCGTAGCTGTCCAGCAGGCCCGGGCCGGCCTCGCCCCGCAGGACGAGGCCGAGCTTCCAGCTCAGGTTGGCCGCGTCGCGGATGCCGGAGCACATGCCCTGCCCTGCGAAGGGCGGCATCAGGTGGGCGGCGTCGCCGGCCAGGAGGAGCCGGCCCGCGCGCCACACGTCCGCCCACCGGGCCTGGAAGGTGTACACGGCGTGCCGTTCCAGCGTGCAGTTGGCGGGCGTGAGGTCCCAGGGTGCGAGCAGCTTCCACGCGGTGGCCTCGGTGTCGAGCTCCTCGACGGTCTCGCCGGGCATGCGCATGAACTCCCAGCGACGGCGCCCCGGTCCGCCGGAGACGGCGGTGACGGGCCGGGCGGGGTCGCAGATCTGGAGGTTGACCGGCTCCCAGGTGCGGGGCTCGTGCGGCCGGACGTCGACGATCAGCCAGTCGTAGAAGAAGCCGAGGTCGTGCATGCGGGTGGGCATGCGTGTGCGCACGAAGCTGTTGGCCCCGTCGCTGCCGACGACCCAGGGGGCGGTGAAGTGGTGGAGGGTGCCCTCGGCGTCCCGGGTGGTGACGCGGACGGCGCCGGGGTCCTCGGTCAGCCCGACGGCCACGTGCCCGCGCAGCACGGTGATGTTCTCGTGCCGGTCGGCGCGGAGCGCCAGGGCCCGCTCCAGGTCGGGCTGGTGCATCATCGACGCGGTGGGCCAGCCGGACGCCCCCCGGCCGGACCAGTCGAAGCGCAGGAGGGTCTCGCGGCCGGAGTTGACCCACTCGTAGGTGTCGGCCGGCTCGCTGAAGGCGCCGATGTCCTCGCCGAGTCCCGCGTCGGCGAGCAGCCGGGCCACCTCGTCGTCGAAGTGCACGGCCCGCGGCTGGGGGTAGGGGGCGGGCCAGCGTTCGAGCACGGTGACGGTCCACCCGTCGCGGGCCAGGTAGAGGGCGCAGGCCAGGCCGACGGGGCCGGCTCCGACGACGAGTACGTCACTGTCCGGGTTGCGGGTGTCGTGCGGGGTCATGGGGGTTCCTCGTTCCACGGTGCGGTGCGCGGGCAGCGGTCGGGGGTGCCGCCGGGCGCGCGGAGGGGGCGGCGGGTGCCTCGTGCCCGCGGGCCCGACGCGTGTGCGGGGGGCCGGTCCGGGCGTGGCGCCGCCGCCTCGGAGTGTTCATCAGGATTATCGAGAATGCAATAGATTCGCGAACTTCCGGCAGGATGGCGACCGCCGGAGGGTGGCACCCCCAGGCGGGCGCGGACGATCCGGCCTCCACCCGCCCGCCGCCGATTCGTCTGCGCGCGAGGGCACTTGCACAGGTCGGCGAGGGCGCGCACGCCCGCACGGCGGGCCCGCCGGCATCTGCGGCCGGGACCGGCCCACGGCGCCCCGCCCCCGCGCACCCTCCCGCGCCTCCGCCGCACACCTCGCGCTCCGCCCCCGCGCACCCTCCCGCGCCTCCGCCGCACACCTCGCGCTCCGCCCCCGCGCACCCTCCCGCGCCTCCCGCCGCACAGCCGCACCGCCTCCTCGCCGGTAGGCCCGCAGAAACCCATATAGAACGATTGCGTTTCTCCCGAGTGGCGTCTACGTTAAGGAAAGAACGGTGCCGTACCACCCAGAGGTCGGCAGGGCACCGGGACCGGTACGCGGGACACGGCACAGCGCGCCCTCGCCCACCGGAAGAACGGCCGCGGCCCACGTCCGCCGCGCGGCACCACCACTCCCCCGACGACTGCACCGTCACGCCCTCGCGTGTCCGCCCGTACGCACCGGGCCCCGCAGCCCGTCACACCCTCCGCTCCCCCCGCACCTTCCACGAAGGGGTCCGACATGACACCCACCACCTCCTCGCCCACGGCGGTCGCCCGGCCCTCCGCCGAAGAGGTCGTCGCCAGCACCTGGAAGCTGGTGCCCCGGCTCCGCGAGCGGATCTTCGCGACCGAAGAACTGCGCCGGCTCCCGCCGGAGACCGTCCAGGACGGCCACGACGCCGGAATCTTCACCCTGCTGCTGCCCCGCAGCCTCGGCGGATCGGCCGGCAGCCTCGACGACGCCGTCCAGGTGATGCGCGCGCTCGCCCAGGGCGACCCGACCGCCGCCTGGACCCTCGGGTTCCTGATGTCGCACAACTACCTGCTCGCCCGGTTCCCCGAGGCGGCACAGAAGGACTTCTTCACCGACGGCAGGCCGGCCCAGATGGCCGGCGTCGCCAACCCGCCCGGACGCGCCGAACCGGTCGACGGCGGCTACCTCGTCACCGGCTACTGGGGCTACTGCTCGGGCGTCATGCACTCCGACTGGGTGATGGTCACCGCGATCATCGACGGCGAGCCGTTCCCCTCCGTGTTCCTCCTCCCCCGTGCGGAGGCCGACGTCCAGGACACCTGGTTCATGTCCGGGATGAAGGGCACCGGCAGCCACGACGTGAAACTGGAGCAGGTGTTCGTGCCCGCCCACCGGGTCGAGAACTTCCTCCAGCAGTGCTCCCGCAACAGCTCCGGCGCGTCGCTGCACCCCGAGCCGCTGTACGCCTACGACGGCCGCGACCTCATCCAGCTCATCGGCCCGAGCATCGTCCTCGGTACCGCGGAGGCCGTGCTGGAGGGCTACCGGGACCGTCTGGAGAAGCGGCGGGCCGCCTTCAGCCCGACCGTCACGGGTGACACGGTCGCCGGCCAGATCCGCTACGCCCGGGCCGTCTCGGCCCTGCGGGCGGCGCAGGCCGTCCTCGACAGCGTGGTCCGGACGACCACGGACGCCAACGCGCAGAGCGGCGAGGACCTCGACTTCGAACTCCGCGCCCAGCTCAAGCTGGACTGCCTCAGCGTCATCCGGCTGGCCCAGGAGGCCGTCCGGACGGCCGTCGCCGGGTCCGGGTCGAGCATCTTCAGGTCCGGCGACGTCACGCAGCACTACCTGCGCGACCTCCAGACCATCCTCGGCCACCTGACCATCGACGAGGACGGCATGCAGGCACGGGCCGGGGAGATCCTCCTGGGCCGCTCGACCGAGCCCGACCCCACCCTGATCTTCACCTGAGCCCCCGCCACGGGAACGACGAGCCGTACCACCTCCGCACGACGAGAGAGGAACAACGATGACGAGCACCGACAGGGACGAGATCGTCGCAGTGACCGTCCGGTACTGCTGGGCGCTGGACCAGCGCCGCTTCGAGGACCTGGACCAGGTCTTCGCCGCGGACGCCGTGGCCGACTACGGTTCGGACGCGCGCTACGTCGGCCCCGGGCAGGTCGGCGCGTTCTGCGCCGGGGTCGTGAAGGCCATGGAGATCGACCGGTCGCAGCACCTGGTCGCCAACCACCAGGTGGAGATCACCGGCGACACCGCCACCTGCCGCTCCCAGTACCAGTCGCACTACGTGCTGCGCCCCGCCGCCGGGTCGGCGAAGCCGCGGGTCATGGACATCGGCGGCAGCTACCTCGACGCCCTCGCCCGGACGGAGGACGGCTGGCGGATCACCGGCCGGGTGGCCCGCGGCACCTGGAGCCTGGGCGACGCCCCGCACGGCGCTCCCGCCGCGGCCGGCGGCGAGAGCACCGCGTTCGTGGTCGCCGGCTGGATCGACGTCGAACCGGACAACCGCGACCGGCTGATGACGGCCGCCCAGGAGATGGCGCTCGCGGCGTCCGAGCTGGAGGAGGGCAGCCTGGACTACCTGGTGGCAGCGGACCCGCGGACGGCGGGCCGGGTCCGGGTCTACTCCCGGTGGCGCTCCGAGGGCGACTTCCGCGGCCACATGGACACCCTGCACGTGGCCGCCTTCCGCCGGGCGCTGGCGGAGGCGCAGGTGACGGGCCGCCACCTGCGGCGGTACGTGGTGAGCGAGGAGACGCCGGCCCTGGCCTTCGCCCTCCCCGTCACGGCGGCCGGAGCCGGGTCGTGACCGGTGCTTCCGCCTCCGGGGACGGCCGCATCGACGTGCACCAGCACATGATGCCGCCGGTCTGGGCCGAGGCCGTGGTCGACGCCCCGAACGGCCCGCCGTTCGTACCGGCCTGGTCCGAGGAGGACGCGCTGCGGGCGATGGACGCCGTCGGCACCCGCAAGGGCATCCTGTCGGTGACCGCCCCGGGCGTGCACCTGGGGGACGACGCCGCGGCACGGCGGCTGGCCCGGGCGGTCAACGTCTTCGGGGCGGAGGTCGTCGGACGCCGCCCCGACCGGTTCGGCCTGTTCGCGAGCCTCCCGCTGCCCGACGTCGAGGGAGCCGTGGCCGAGGCGGTCTTCGCCCTGGACGAACTGCACGCGGACGGCGTGGCCCTCATGAGCAACGCCGACGGGCGGTACCTGGGCGACCCGGAGTTCCGTCCGCTGTGGCAGGCCCTCGACGAGCGCGCCGCGGTGGTGTTCGTCCACCCCACCCTCGTGCCCGGCCTGCCGGAGCTCCCGGGCGCGCACGGCTGGGTCGACTTCCCCTTCGACACCACCAGGACCGCCGTGCACATGGTGATCAACGGTGTGCTGCGGGACTTCCCCTCGGTGAAGATCATCCTTTCGCACGCCGGCGGCTTCGTCCCGTACGTGGCCCCGCGGATCGAGGCCCTGACGATGTTCTCCCCGGGCCTGTCCGCGGACGAGGTCCACCGGGACCTCCGCCGCTTCTACTACGACACCGCGCTGGCGTCCGGCCCGGCCACGCTGGCCGGACTGCTGGAGTTCGCCGGACCGGGACACGTCGTGTTCGGCACCGACTGGCCGGCCGCACCGCTGCCCGTGGCCACCCGCTTCGCCGACTCCCTCGACCACTTCCTCACCACCCGCCCGGGCTGGTCGGACCGCATCAACCACGAGACCACCGCATCGCTCATCCCCCAGCGAGGAGAACGACCATGCCTGACGTGAACACCCGGCCGGAAGCGGCACCGCAGGGCACCGGGGCAGGCATGCTCCCGAGCCGGCTGCACCACAACGCCTACGTCGTGAAGGACCAGCGGGCCACGCAGCACTTCTACGAGGGCGTCCTCGGGATCCCGCTGGTGGCCACCTGGACCGAGACCGACGAACTCCTGGGCGCCGAGCGGGTCTACTGCCACACGTTCTACGGCCTCGCCGACGGCAGCGCCCTCGCCTTCTTCCAGTTCGCGGACCCCGGCGACCAGGCGCTGTTCGAACCGCGCTTCCGGCCCTCGCCCTTCATCCACGTGGCCCTCAAGGTCGACGACGCCACCCAGCAGGCCATGATCCGGCGCCTCGCCGACAACGCCTGGGACCACCTGGTCATCGACCACGGCTACTGCGTGTCCCTCTACGCCACCGACCCCGACGGCCTGCAGCTGGAGTTCACCCGCGACCACCCCGACACGGCGCGCATCGAGGCCGAACGGCTGGCCGGTGCCCACGCCGACCTCGACCGGTGGCTGAGCGGCGACCACCGCAGCAACAACACCTTCCGCGAGAGCTAGATGGCCCCGGCCAGGCGTCTCACGCTCAGCTTCGACAACGGTCCCGCCCCCGGCACCACCCCCTGGGTGCTGCGGCAGCTCGCCGCCCGCGACCTGCCGGCCACGTTCTTCCCCGTCGGCACCCAACTGCTCGAACCGCGCGGCCGGGAGACGCTGGAGCAGGTGGCCGCCGCCGGCCACCGCATCGGCAACCACTCGACGACCCACACGACCCCCCTCGGCGACGACCCGGGCCCGGACGCGGTCCGGCGCGAGATCGCCGACATGCAGGACCTCCTCGGCGACCTGGCCGGTCCGGAGAAGCTGTTCAGGCCCTTCGGCGGCGGCGGCGTCCTCGGGCCCCACCTGTTCAGCCGCGACGCGCTCGCCCACCTCACCGCGCAGCAGTACACCGTGGTGCTGTGGAACAGCGTCCCCCGCGACTGGGAGGACCCGGCCGGATGGCCGGCACGTGCCCTGGCCGACATCGCGGCGCAGCCGTGGACCGTCCTGGTGCTCCACGACATCGTGCCCCGGGCGATGGAACACCTGCCGGCCTTCCTCGACGAGGTCGCCGCCCGCGGGGTCGAGGTGGTCGCCGACTTCCCCGACGCCTGCGTGCCCGTCCGCCGGGGCGTCGTGCAGGGCGACCTGGCACCGCTGACCTCGCCGTGAACCACCCGCGCCCCGGGGAGCACCGCTCCCCGGGGCCCGTCCCCGGCCCACTCCGGAGGAGTGCGCCCGTACCCGATGAGAGGACTCCCGTGACCGTCACCACCGTGGACCCCACCGCCGCCCTGCTCGTGATCGACCTGCAGAACGGCATCCGGCGCCTGCCCTACGTGCACCCGCTCGACGGTGTCGTCGCCAACGCCGCGGAGCTGGCGGCGGCGTTCCGCCGCCACGGCCTGCCCGTCGTCCTGACCACCGTGACCGGCACCGCCGCCCACGGCCGGACGGACGTCGACCTCACCCTGCCCCCCGGTCTGCCGGCCGGCTGGCAGGAGCCGGTGGCCGAGCTCGCACCCGCCGAGGGCGACCACCGGATCGGCAAGCAGAGATGGGGCGCCTTCACCGGGACCGGCCTCGAAGCACGTCTGAGATCCCTCGGCGTGACCCAGGTCGTCCTCACCGGCGTCGCCACCTGCTTCGGCGTCGAGTCCACCGCCCGGCAGGCCGCCGAGCTCGGATTCCACGTCACCCTGGCCACCGACGCCATGACCGACCGGGACGCCGACGCCCACGCGCACAGCGTCACCCGTGTCTTCCCGCTGCTCGGCGAGTGCCGCACCACCCGGCAGATCCTCCGGGCACTCGACCCCACCGACCCCACCGGAGCGTGAGAGATGAGCACCCCCGTACGCGACAGGCCCTCGTTCGACAGCGCCCGTTTCCGGCACGCCCTCGGCCACTTCGCCACCGGCCTGACCATCGTCACGGCCCTCTCCGGGGACGGCCCCGTGGGCTTCACCTGCCAGTCGTTCACGTCCCTGTCCCTGGATCCCCCCATGATCGCCCTCGCCCCCGGCAAGGCCTCCCGGAGCTGGCCGCGGATCCGTGAGGCCGGCGCGTTCTGCGTCAACGTCCTGGACGCCGGCCAGCAGGACCTCTGCACGGCCTTCGCCACCTCGGGCGGCGACAAGTTCGCCGCCGCCCCCTGGTCACCGGGCCGCAACGGCGCACCCCGGCTGGCGGGCTCGCTGGCCCACGTCGAATGCCGCCTGGTCACCGCCCACGACGCGGGCGACCACGAACTCGTCATCGGCGCCGTCGAGGACATCGAGGTGCACGACGGCGAACCCCTGCTCTTCTACCGGGGGGCCTTCGCCGGGCTGTCCCGCTGAGCCGGGGCGCACCGCAGCTCGCCCGACCGTCCTCCGCACCGCCCCGCGCCCGATCCGCACCACCCTCCCGATCCGCACCACTCTCCCCGCTCGACGCGGAACAGCGCTCCGACGGACGCCACGTCGCAGCGCCTCCGTGCGGGCCCGCGCACGACAGCTCCCGGGAAGGCCCCCACATGTCGATCCCCGACTCCCCCGCACCACCGTCCGCCCCGCAGCCCGCGCTTCCGCCCGGAACGGCGCCCGCACCGTCGCTCGCACCGCCGAGCCGACGGGCACTCGGAAAGAGGCTCGCCGCGGTCGTCCTCGGACTCGCCGCCGCGGTCACCGCGATGCTCACCGCCTTCGCGCTCCCGGCGATCCACAGCGGTCCGCACCGCATACCCGTCGGCGTCACCGGTCCCCCGGCCGTCACCCAGCCGCTGCAGCGGACCCTCGACGGCGGCGCGTGGCGGGTGACCGCGTACCCGGACGAGAACGTGCTCAAGGCCGCGGTGCACGACCGGAAGGTGGCCGGCGGCCTCGCCTTCCCCGCCGGGCAGGTGCACGTCTACACCGCCACGGCCGGAGGCCAGCAGGCGACCGCCGCGATCACCGCCCTCGCCGGGACGCTCGCCGCCCGGCAGGGCACCGGCACCACCGTCACCGACCTCGCGCCCTTCCCCGCGCGGGATCCCCGGGGTGCCGGCTTCGGCACCGCCACCCTCCCGCTGATCTTCGGCGGCCTCTTCCCCGCCCTCGTCCTGGTCCGGCTCTTCCCCAGCCGGTTCGGCCTGGGCCTCCGGCTGGCCGGCGCCGCCGCGTTCTCGCTGGTCGCCGGTGCGGGTGTCGCCGCACTCCTCCAGTTCGGCACCGGCACGCTGGACGGCAGCTACCTGCGCAACGCCGCCGGTCTGGCCCTCGGCATGGCCGCCCTGTCGATCGCCCTCCTCGGCCTGCACGCCGCCGCCGGCACTCCGGCGCTGGGAGCGGGGGTCGTCGTCGTCTTCGTCCTCGGCAACCCGCTGTCCGCACTGGCCACGGGCCCGCACTGGCTGCCCGACGGCTGGGCCGCCGTCGGCCAGCTCCTGCCGCCCGGCGCCGCCGGAACCCTCCTGCGCGCCAACGCCTACTTCGGCGGCCACGGGGCGGGCACCGCCGCCGCGACCCTCGGTGTCTGGGTCGCGGCCGGGCTCGCTCTGGCCCTCGTTGCCGGACGGCCGCGGCGGGCACCGGGCGCCGATCCCGCCGCGGTCCGCGCCGTCGCCGGGCACCGGCCTGCCTGAGCCCGTTTGCACTCCCCCCGTCGACTCCCTACTTTGGTACGGAACGGTTCCGTACCAAAGAAAGGCGGGCCGATGCCGAGCAACACCCCGACGACCCCGGTCCGCCGGCCGCGCATGACCTCGGACCGGGAACTCGAACTGCTGGCCTGCTGCCTGGAGATCCTGCGCGAGGTCGGCTACGAGGCCCTCACCATGGAGGCCGTCGCCGCCCGGGGCCGCTGCAGCAAGGCGACGCTGTACCGGCTCTGGGTCGGCAAACCGCAGCTGGTGGCCGCAGCCCTCTACACCGTGCGGCCGGCCGACGCCAGCACCATCGACACCGGCACCCTCCGCGGCGACCTGGTGGCCTTCGTCGGGATGCTCGTGGTCCAGGCCGAGAAGGACACCGCACTCGTCGCCGGGCTCGCCCACGCGGCCCTCACCGACCGGGCACTGGCCCTGGCCCTCAACGACACCCTGACCGCGCCCGAACACCTGGCGGCCTTCGTCGACCGCGCCGTCGCACGCGGCGAACTCCCCGCCCGCCCCGCCGCCACGGCGTTCGTGCCGCAGATGCTCTTCACCGCGCTGTTCACCCGCCCTCTGTTCGAGGGCGCCTACTCCGACCTCGACTACCTGGTCCGCTTCATCGACAGCGTGCTCCTCCCGGCCCTCCTCCACAGCTGACCCGGACGACCGGGCGGCCGGACGACCGGCGACCGCTGCGAATCCAGAGCCCCTGCCCGCCCCGCCGCCCGGTGCCGACCGGCACGGCGGGGCGGCGCGCTTCGGCCGCAGGAACCACCCCTCCCGCACCAAGGTTCTCCGAAGTCCCGGACACGCCGCCCCTGCCCGGTACGGGCCGGTTCAGGCGGAGGTGGGGACCGCGCGGGTGGGGCAGTACTCGGGGTTCGGCGCGCCGAACCAGGCGTCGCCGCTGAACGCGTTGTAACGGCAGGTCAGCGGCGCCGTCGGGGCGCCGCCGTAGTTGCAGACCAGCCAGCCCTGGCCGTAGGTCCAGCCGTAGAGGCCGTGCGCACCGTCGGTGAGGAAGGGCGGGCACATGTACGGGGTGGGCGGAGTGGTCGCCGAGGCCTGGGTGGCGGACGCACCCATGAGCCCGGCGACGGTCAGCGCGACGGTCGCGGCGGCGGAGGTGATGCGAGCGCGTGGCAACGGTTCTCCTCTCTCGGCCGGCGGCGTGACGGTCCCGTCCCGAACCCGCCGGCGCTGAAATTTATGTCGAGAGGGACCGTATCAAGGAAGGAAACTCGCGCAAATAGATGACAGCAAACTGGAATTGACGCATTTTCAGCCAGCGCGGCCAGGCGCCGAGCCCGCCGCAGCCCCCTGCAGCCCCTTGCACCCCTGCAGCCCTCACGGGAGAGCGCCCGGCACGGCGCGGCCGGCACGGGTGGATCCCCGCGGCGGCCGCGCCGTGCCGGCCGGTGGTGCGACGGCGCGGCGGACGTACCTGTCAGGTCGGGCACCGTCCCGGCGGCGGGACGCGGCTCAGGTCAGGGCGAACTTCTGCGCGGCCGAGCCGTTGCAGTCCCAGATGCGCAGGGCCGCTCCGTTGTCGGTGGATCCGTTCGGGGAGTCCAGGCAGCGTCCGGACTGCGGGTTGCGCAGCGAACCGTCGTCCTGCTGGAGCCACTGCTGGCCCCAGGTGCTGTTGCAGTCCCAGAGCTGGACGGGAGTGCCGAGGGCGGGGTTGGCGCCGGTGACGTCCAGGCAGCGCCCGAGCGTGCGCAGGGCCCCGCCGGCCGCGGTGTAGTGCTGGTCCCGGGCGCCGCTCTGACAGTCCCACAGCTGCACCTTCGCACCGTTGCCCCCGGTGTCGTCGGCGGCGACGTCCACGCACTTGCCTCCCGGGCCGATCACCGTCCAGACCCCGTCGAACCGGTACTTCTGCGCGGCCGAGCCGTTGCAGTCCCAGATGCGCAGGGCCGCTCCGTTGTCGGTGGATCCGTTCGGGGAGTCCAGGCAGCGTCCGGACTGCGGGTTGCGCAGCGAGCCGTCCGGCTGCGGCACCCAGCGCTGGCCCCAGGTGCCGTTGCAGTCCCAGAGCTGGACGGGAGTGCCGAGGGCGGGGTTGGCGCCGGTGACGTCCAGGCAGCGTCCCAGGGTGTGCAGGGCCCCGCCGGCCGCGGTGTAGTGCTGGTCCCGGGCGCCGCTCTGACAGTCCCACAGCTGCACCTTCGCACCGTTGCCCCCGGTGTCGTCGGCGGCGACGTCCACGCACTTGCCGCCCGGGCCGGTGATCGTGGCCCCGATCGGCGGGAAGGTTCCCACGCCGGTGACGATCTTGTCGTTGGCGGCCTTCATGCGGGCCGTGTCGACCTTCGCCACCCGGCGGTCGTAGGTGTAGAGCCCGTTGAGTTCCATCTCGACGTCGGTGGGCTGGGTGTAGATCGCGGCGGACAGGCCGTAGTCGTCCTTCCGCTGCTTGACCAGCGCGGCGATCCTCTCGTACTCGGCGGTCACGTCGTTGGTGTCCGACGCCGCGACCGGCTGCCAGGTGTGGTCCCGGACCCGCTTGCCGATGCCGCCGTACTCGCCGAGGACGGCGGCACGGGTGGCGGACGGCGGCAGTGTGTCGCCGGGGCCTTCGTAGATGTGGTTGTCGCTGACGTCGCCGTTGCCGCCGTCGGTGCCGCAGCACTGGCCGTTGCCGCCGGAGTTGTTGTCGACCAGCCGGCTCGGGTCGAGGCTCTTGGCGAGGCTCGCCTGTCCGGCCGAGTCGTACTGGCCCCAGCCCTCGTTGAAGACCACCCACATGACGATCGAGGGGGCGCTGCGCAGCTGGTCGATCATGGACCGCAGCCCGGCCTCGTGCAGCTGGCGCCCGGTGCTGTCGGAGTCACCGGACGGCATGTCCTGCCACACCAGCATGCCGAGCCGGTCCGCCCAGTAGTACCAGCGCATGGGTTCGACCTTGATGTGCTTGCGCACGGTGTTGAAGCCCATGGCCTTCTCGGTCTGGAGGTCCCAGCGCAGCGCCTCGTCGGTGGGGGCGGTCATGTTGCCGTCCGGCCAGTAGCCCTGGTCCAGTGTGCCGTTCATGAAGACGGGTTTGCCGTTGAGCAGGGTGCGCATGGTGCCGTCGACCGTGCCGACGGAGATCGACCGCATGCCCGTGTAGGACCCGACCGAGTCCACCACGGCGCCGCCGTCCAGCAGGTCGACCCTGACGTCGTAGAGGAAGGGGTCGCCGGGGGTCCAGAGGTGGGCGCCGGGCACCGGGACGGCGATCGTCGTTCCGACCGTGCCGGTGGCGGTGCCGGCGACCGTGCCGCCGACCGAGACGGTGACCCGGGCCGACCTGCCTGCGGCGTTGACGGCGCGCGGGACGATCCGCAGGGTGCCGGACGGCAGGTCGGGGGTCATGTCGAGCCGGGTGAGGTGGGCGGTGGGGGTGGGCTCCAGCCACACCGTCTGCCAGATGCCGCTGGTCGCGGTGTATTTGATGCCGCCCGGGTCGTGGGTCTGCTTGCCCCGCGGCTGGGGGGCGTCGGTGGCGTCGTGGACCCCGACGACGACGGTGTTCGTGCCGCCGGCGACGAGGGCCGGGGTGATGTCGAACCCGAAGGCGTCGTAGCCGCCGGTGTGGGTTCCGACCTGGGTTCCGTTGACCCACACGGTGGTGGAGAAGTCCACCGCGCCGAAGTTCAGCTGGACGCCGCGGCCGGCCCAGTCCGCCGGGATCGTGAAGGTCCGGCGGTACCAGAGCCGGTCGTTCGCGGTGGGGTGCCGCATGATGCCCGACAGTGCCGACTCCACCGGGTAGGGGACGCGGACGGCCTCGCCGTAGCTGCCGGGCTGCCCGGCACCGGCGGCCGTCTGCTGGAAGTCCCACACGCCGTTGAGGTTCCGCCAGTCCGGGCGGGTCAGCTGCGGCCGCGGGTACTCCGGCAGCGGGTTGTCGACGGGCACCTGGCCCGTCCACGGCGTCGTCAGCGGGGGCGTCTTCGGCACGAAGGCGGCGGCGTGGGCCGCGGGGGCCTGGTCCGTGACGAACAGGGAGGCCAGCAGGGCGAAGGCGGCCACCGCGCAGCCCCTTCCGAGCGCGCGCGGACGCGCCCGTTGCAGCACTGGAAACACGTGGTTCTCCTCGGGCAGGGACGGGTGCCGGACGAAGTCGCCGCCGGCGGCGGTGTGCGCCGGTCCGCACCGGCGCGCCGGTGTCCAGGTCGCAGCCGGTGCACAGCCGGTGGTGGTGGTGCCGGCCGCTGACCGCCGGCGCGCCGGAACGGGGGACGTCGCCGCGCCCGTCCTGCCGCGCCGCCGACCGGCGGCACGTTCGGCCCCGACCAGGACGCGTCCACGTCCGCGGGCGCGGGTCACACGGGCGTCAGGGTGGTCCACTTCTGTGCGTTCGTCCCGTTGCAGTCGAAGAGCTGCAGTTGCGTGCCGTCCGCGGTGGAGGAGGCCGGATCGTCCAGGCACCGGCCCGACTGCGGGTTGCGGTAACCGCCGTTGTACGGCTGCCAGACCTGCGCACCGGTCCCGTTGCAGTCGTACAGCTGGATCTTCGTGCCGTTGGCCGTGCCGCCCGCGGTGGCGTCCATGCACCTGCCGAGGACGCGCAGGGTGCCGTCGGCGCGCAGGGTCCACCACTGGGCGTCGGTGCCGTTGCAGCCCCACAGCTGGACGGGGTTGCCGTTGGCGGCCGAACTGAAGGCGTCGTCCAGGCACTTGCCCGCGATGCCGGACCGGACGACGCCGCCGGTGGGCACCGGGGCCTTGACCCACCCGGCGGCGACGGCCGCCCGGATGCCGCTGTCGAACGCGTCGGCCATCTTGGCGTGGCCGGTGTCGTTCGGATGCAGCGCGTCGGCCAGGTCGGCCGGGGTCAGCGCGCTCATGTCGACGTGCCGGACGTGCCGGCCCGCGGCCTGCTCGGCCTGCACGATGCCGAGCAGCGCCTGGTTGAAGGCCGGCCGGTTCGGCTCCTCCACGGAGCTGGTGGAGACGACCAGCGAGGCGAGCAGCACGGCCGCGTCGGGGACGTCGGCGGTGATCCGGTCGACCAGCGCGCGCAGCCGGTCGGGGGCCGTCGGCACCTGGTAGTTCTGGTTCAGGTCGTTGGTGCCGATCTCCACGAGCACCACGTTCGGCCGGTACCGGGCCAGCGTGCCGTCCACGATCGAGGCGACCTGGTCGATCCGCCAGCCGGAGTGGCCCTCGTTGTCCGGATCGGACATGGTGCCGTTGCGTCCGCTGCCGACGAAGTCCACGGAGTACCCCGCACCCGTCAGCCGGCTGCCCAGCGGCGCCCGGTAGCCGTTGCCCGTGCTGCTCCCCTCCCCCCAGGTGATCGAGTTGCCCAGCGGCATCACGCGCAGCGGGACGGGCGCCGCGGCGCTGTCGGCGACCGCCGGCGCGACGCCCGTCCAGACCGCGGTCAGCACGGCCGCCAGCACCACGGCCGCACCCGCCAAGTACCTGGTCATGTCCCGTCCTCGCGACAAGTAGTAGGGTCACGCGACTGCCGTCCCGGCAGGGCCGACATCGCGTGGGCGGACGAGGGAATCCTCTCCGACATCGTTGTCAACCGCCCCCGCAGAAGCCCTTGGTGACGGAGAATCAGCAGATGGCGCGGAGAGGTTCCGGAGAGCGCTCTCTCACCGTAGCCAGGGGGTCGCGGACACGTCAAGAGTCGTGACGGCGGCTGTCCGGCGACGCTCGTCCGGGGCCCGGCGCCGGGCCCCGGCAGGTCGCGCACGCCGTGGAGGACGAGGGTGTCGTGGCCTTCGCAGCGTACGGGAACAGGTCGGCGTCGGCCGAGCTCCAGGTTTCCGGCCTCGCCGACGCCGAGCTCGCCGACGCCGACCTTGTCGCCCGGGCCCCACCGCCCGGGCCGCACCGTCCAGGGGCCGCGGCTCATGCCGGCCGGAGGAACTCCCCCAGGCCGGTCAGCTGCCGCCCCGCCGAGGCGAACAGCACCCCTATGCCCAGGGCCCCCGGATCGGGCACACCGGCGGCACGCTCGCCCAGGTAGCTCGCCCGGCCACGCCTGGCCCGCTGGAACATCGTGCTGCGGACTCCCGCGAACGCCGCGTCGGCCGCCGCCTCCAGCGCCTCGTCGGGGGGCGTGTCCGGGTCGAGGCCCCGCAGTGCACGCGCGGCCGGGTCGAGGGCGTCGACCAGCGTCTTGTCGCCCGGCCGGGCCTCGCCGACCCGCTGCACGGCGGCCAGCCCCTCGGTGACGCCGGCCGCGAGCGTACCGGCGGTCAGGCCGGGGCCGACCGCGACCGCCAACTCCTGCAGCACCAGCCCGAACAGCGGCCCGCTCGTCCCGCCGACCTTGTCCAGGAACGCGGTGGCCGCGGCCCGAAGCGGTACGGAGGCGGCGCGCGGGCCGGCCGGGAGCCGGTCGAGCGCCGCCACCACGCACCCGGTGCCCGTGCGGAGGTTGGCACCGAAGTCACCGTCGCCGGCCTGCTGGTCGAAGGTGGTCAGTTCCTGCTCGGTGGCCGACACCGACGCCGCGAAGCGCCGTAGCCACGCCTCGGTGAACGTGCCGTCGTACCTCATCGGGACACTCCCCTCCGTACGCCCGTCGGTCACTGCCACTGCACTGTGCGGGCCGGTGCGTCGTAGAGGCCGAGGATCTCCTCGTCGGCGACGAGCAGCGAGATCGAGAAGCCCCTCATGTCCAGGGCCGTCACGAAGTCGCCCACCATGCTCCGCGCCATCGGGGTGCCCCGGCGGTCCAGCAGGGCCGCCAGCTCGCCCACGACCGCGTACAGCTCCAGCCGCGTGACCGCGCCGAGCCCGTTGACCATCGCGATCACCGGTGCGCCGGCCGCGGGCTTGAGCGCGTCCCAGACGGTCCCGGCCATCCGTTCCACCAGCGGGCCGAGCGCCTCGGCCGGCACCGACCGTGCGGCGCGCTCCCCGTGGATCCCGACGCCGTACTCGATCATGCCTGCGGGGAGGTCGAAGGCGGCCTCGCCGGTGGCGGGCGAGGTGTGGGCCGCCGACGCGACGGCGAGGCTCCGGCACCGCCCGACGAGGGACTCCCCCCTCGCCGCCAGCTCGGCCAGGCCCAGGCCGCGGTCCGCGGCCGCGCCGAGCACCTTCTCCACCAGGACCGTGGCGGCGGTGCCGCGCCGGCCCGCGGCGATCTCCGCGGACTCGGAGGCCAGGTCGTCGTCGACGAGGACCCTCGCGCACGGAATGCCCTCGTGGGCGAGGCGCTCCGCGGCGATGCCGAAGTTGATGCGGTCGCCGGTGTAGTTCTTCACGATGTGGAGAACGCCCTCCGCACGGGCCACCGCGCGCGACGCCTCGAAGATCTGCCGGTTGTGGGGGGATGCGAAGATCTGCCCCGGGCAGGCCGCGTCGAGCATCCCCGCGCCGACGAATCCCAGGTGCATCGGCTCGTGCCCCGAACCGCCGCCGGACACCAGCCCGACCCGGCGGGACGGCGCGGTGTGCCGGGCGCGGACGAAACCGTGGTCGGCCTGATGGGTCACCAGGTCCGCGTGCACGCGGGCGAAGCCCGCCAGCGCGTCGGACACCAGCGACTCGGGGGCGTTCTCGAAGTACCGGGCCATCTCCGACTCCCTACTGCGCCGGAAGCCGCACCGTCCCGGGGCGAACAGCCGCTTGTCGCGCCCAATCCTGAGCCACGCCTCCGCACCTGGCAACCCGTTCGCCAGGACCGGCGGAGAACGACGACGGTGATCGGCACGGCTGCCACGGCGATCTGCGGGTACCGGGCGCCGCGGGTCACCGTCCGGCCGGGGTGGGCGGTCTGTCGGCCGCTCACGGGTCCGGCCGCTGCCGGGCAGCGGCAGATCCAGGTCCCCGGATGCCGCCATCCGTGTGAACGTCCGGGCGACGGACCGGCGGTGCCGCTCCGGGCCTCCGCCGTGGGGCGGGTGCCCGATCCGCGGCAACCGGCGCACCCGCCGACGCACCGGCCGGCGGGTGCGCCGGTGCTCATCGGTCGTCCGCCCGCCGCGGATCGGGCTGGCGCGGCAGCCGTACGGGCCAGGGCGGCAGGGTGGAGGGTCGGAAGGACGGAACGGGGGTCACGGTGTGCTCCTTGTGCCATCGGCGGGGCGCGCACGGAACGGGCACCCGGCCTCACTCCGACTCTGCACCGTGCCCCGGCGGGCCGCACGCCCTGGAACCGGCTCCGGGCACCGGCTCCGGGCACCGGCTCCGGGCACCGGCCGCACCGTCGGCCCGGGCCGTGCCGCCGCGGGCAGCCCGCCGGGGTCGGGCAGCTCGTCCAGGCGTTCCACCGGGCGGGTGCGGGTGGCCGTCGCATGTCCGGTGGCCTGACGCACGGACAGGTCGGTGGACGCGGCCGGTGCCGGGGGCCGGGGGCCGGGGGCCGGGGCGGTGCTTCTCACGGAAGGTTCTGCTCGGTCCAGATGGTCTTGCCGTGGGCTCCGTGTCGGCTTCCCCAGCGGTTGGTGAGCTGCGCCACCAGGAAGAGCCCGCGGCCGCCCTCGTCGGTGTTCAGCGCCCTGCGCAGACGGGGCTGGGTACTGCTGGAATCGGACACCTCGCACACCAGCACGTGGTCGCGGACGAGGAGCAGGCCGACGGGGCCACCGGCGTGGCGGATCGCGTTGGTGACGAGCTCGCTGACGACGAGCTCGGTGGCGAACATCTGCTCCTCCAGTCCCCATGACCGTAGTTGGGCGGTGGCGTCGGCGCGTGCCGTGTGCACGGCGGTGACGTCGGCGGGGTACTCCCAGCGCCGCACGTTCTCCTCCGGGACGGCCTGGATGCGGGCGATCAGGAGGGTGACGTCGTCGTCGCGGTGGTTCTCGGAGACGGGACGGCGGTCGACGAGGTCGGCGCCGATGTCGGCCAGGGGCCGTTCGGGCCGGGCCGCCGCGGCGAGGTGGGTCAGGAGGTCGGGCATGCCGCGGGTGGGGTCGTGGCCGGTCAGGCCGTCGGTGTAGAGGGCGAGGGTGCTCCCCGGGGGCAGCGCGCCGCTCCACTCCTCGAAGGGGTGGTCGCCCACGCCCAGCGGCGGCCCCGGCGTGAGGGGGACGTGGTGGGCGGTGCCGTCGGGCAGGAGGAGGGCGGGTGGAGGGTGACCCGCGCTGGCCATGCGGCAGTGCCCGGTGACGGGGTCGTGGACGACGAACAGGCAGGTCGCACCGACGGTGTCGGGGTGATCGGACTCCGCCGCCATGCGCCGGACCAGGTCGTCCAGGCGGGTGAGGAGCTCGTCGGGCGGCAGGTCGAGGTCGGCGAGGGTCTGCACCGCCGTACGCAGGCGCGCCATGGTCGCGGTGGCCGGCAATCCGTGTCCGATCACGTCACCGACGACGAGCGCCGTCCGCAGCGACGACAGCGCGATGGTGTCGAACCAGTCGCCGCCCGCGCTCACGCTGCCGCTGGCGGGCAGATAGGTGCCGGCGGTTTCGCAGGCCGTGCTCCGGGTGGCTGCGGGTGGCAGGAGACTGCGCTGCAGGGCCACGACGGTGCGGTGTTCGCGGGTGTAGCGGTGGGCGTTGTCCAGGACGAGTGCGGTGCGGTCGCACAGGTCCTGGACCAGTTTCAGGTCGTCCTCGTCGAAGGGGGCCGGGTTGTCGGTACGCCACAGCTGGAGGGAGCCGAACAGTCGGCCGCGGTGGTAGAGGGGGCAGACGACGGCCGTACGCATGTCGGCGGGCATCAGCCGGGTGATGAGCCGGGCATCGTGGGAGAGCAGCGCACGGCCGGCGGCCGGGTCCAGGACGAAGGCCCTGCCGACCGCGATGGCGGCGGTCCGGGGCTGGTCCTCGACGATCGGGACCTGCTCGCCGGCCTGCGTCATCGCCGCGGGCCAGCCCCCGTCCGCGGACTTCACGGCAACCCTGCGCGGACGCGAGGCACGCATGCCCGGGTACCCCAGGGGCGGGTCGCGCCCCTGCAGGACGTCGTCGGGGAAGTCCACGCAGCCCAGGTCTCCCAGCGCGGGCACGACCAGGTCGACGAGTTCGCGGGCAACGGTGACGACGTCGAAGGATCCGCCGATCTCGAAGGCCCGGCGGTAGGACTCGATCAGCCGGCGGCTGCGGAGGTCCCAGGCGCCCTCGGCCACGACGGCCGCCGCACCCACGGTGGTTCCCTGCCGGTCGCTGATGCGGAAACCGGCGAGCGAGAGCGCACCGCCCGCCCCGGCCGGCCCCGGGCGGTAGATCCTCCCGGCCAGGGACTCGCCGCTGTGCACCACCCGGGCGAGCTCCTGCCCGACCGTCTCCTTGCCACCGGGCCCGACCAGGTCGAGGAACCAGGTGCTCCCCCCGTCCGCGGGGCCCAGCGCCCGGAAGGCCGTGTTGCTCCGCACCAGCCGGAGCTGCGGGTCGAACGCGGCGACCGCGAGCCGGTCCTGCGCGAACACCGCCCGGGCAAGATCACCGCTCCGGTCGGGGTCCTCGGCAGCGGCGTCGGTGTCGGTGTCGGTGTCGGTGTCGGCGGGAGACCCGGCCGGGACCGCGAGGACGAGGTGGTTCCCCTGCCCGTCGCCGTCGAGCACCGCGATCCACACACCGACCGGTCCCCGGTCCCGGCTGCTCAGCCACACGGTGCGCCATCCCCGGGCCGTTTCCCGTGCTCCGGTCGCACGCGCCAGCAGGCGGCGGGCCGGTGTCCCGAGCACCTCGCCGGATTTCCGGTCCAGGAGGTGCTCGGCCTCGGTCGACCACCAGGCGATCAGGCCTTCCGGACCGACCAGCGCCGAAGCCACCCGCGCCGTGTCAGGGAGCCCCGGAGGCCGGTGGGTGGACGGCGGCACGGACCCTCCCTGCGGTCGGCGAGCTGGGGATCCGGCGCTCTGCGGTCCCACCAGCAGCATGCTCCCCGACCCGCCGCCGGGCACCCCGGAGGGCCTCCGCCGCACCCGCCGCCGAACCGCGGTCCGATCGCGGCGGCTCGGGCAGGCGGCAGCTTCTAGGATCTGCGGCATGGCGACACGACTCGTGCAGATCAACATGAAGGCCCAGGACGACTCGGCGCTCGGCCGGTTCTGGGCGCAGGCACTCGGTTGGGGCCTCGACAGCGAGGGGCCCGGCGTGACCAACCTCGAACCCGTGGGCTTCTCCTACCCCGACCCGGCGGCCGTCTGCATCGACGTCATCGCCCGCCCGGAGCCCAAGATGGTGAAGAACCGGGTGCACCTCGATCTGGCCACCACCTCGACCGCCCATCAGACGGAGTTGGTCGCGCGCCTGAAGGGTCTCGGCGCGACGCTCGCCGACGTGGGTCAGGGCGACGTCCCCTGGACGGTCATGGCCGACCCGGAGGGCAACGAGTTCTGCGTCCTGGAACCCCGCCCGGTCTACCGGGACACCGGGCCGATCGCCGCGGTGGTGGTCGACTGCACCGACCCGCGGGAGATGGCCCGGTTCTGGGGCGAGGCGATGGACTGGACGCTGCACGAGGTCACCGACGACCACGCGACCATGCGCTCCGCCGAAGGCGTCGGTCCCTACCTGGAGTTCCTCCGCACCCCCGACACCAAGAGCGGGTGGAACCGCGTCCACCTCGACGTGCGTCCGTACCCCGGCGGCGACCCGGCGGCAGAGGAAGCCCGGCTGCTCGCCCTGGGCGCCACCGACCCCGGTATCGACCGGTCCGAGATCTCCTGGACGGTTCTGGCCGACCCGGAAGGCAACGAGTTCTGCCTCCTCTCCCCCGGCTGACCTTGAGCAGCGGCACCGGCCGGTTCCGGGTCGGCGGCGGACCGGCACGGTGCCGGCCGGGTTCACCGCGTGCGGACGTCGCGCGGGCTGCCGCTCGAAGCGGTCCGCGTTCCGGATCGTTCGGGCGGTGGCGGGCCCGGGGTTCGTCGGCTCGGCCCTGGAGCTGGTGCCGGCGAGGGAGTCCGCCTCGCTGCCGGGCCGCCTGTTCGGTCGATGGTGCGGCCGGGCAGTGCCAGTCCGGCGCCGAGCGCGCCGACCAGGCAGATTCCGGCGGCCACCAGGCAGGCGAGGTGGAAGGCGTCCATGAAGGAGGTCTGGACGGCGGTCAGCAGGTCGGCCCGGCCGAGGCCGGTGGCGGCGGCGAGGGCGGATGCGACCGAGTCCTCGGCGGCTGCGGCGGTGCGGGGCGGCAGAGCGGTGAAGGCGGTGTCGGCGAGGCGGCTTGCGTAGAGCGAGGTGAAGATCGAGCCCAGGACGGCGACGCCGAGGGTGCCTCCCGCCTCGCGGGTGGCGTCGTTGACCGCGGAGCCGACACCGGCCTTGGCGGGCGGCAGCACGCTGAGGATCGACTCGGTGGCCGGGGCGGTGGTGAGCCCGAGGCCGAGGCCGATCAGCACCATCTGACCGACGATCAGTTCGTACGGTACGAAGGCCGGCGAGGTCGCGATCCAGGTGAAGGAGGTGCCGAGCAGGACGAGGCCCGAGGTCACCACGGCGCGGGTGCCGAACCGGGCGACCAGGGCGACCCCGCCGAGCGAGCCGGCGGCGATGCTCAGCGCGACCGGCAGGATGCGCACGCCGGTGGAGAGCGCGCCGTAGCCGCGGACGAACTGGAAGTACTGGGTCACCAGGAAGATGAAGCCGAAGAGGGCGAAGAAGGCAAGGGTGACCGAGCCGCTGGCGGCCGAGAAGGCCGGGGTGCGGAAGAGCGTCAGGTCGATCATCGGGTGGGCGCGACCGCGTTCGATCCCGACGAAGGCCGCGGTGAGCACGGCGGTGGCGGCCAGGCCGGCCAGGGTGGCGGGGGCACCCCAGCCGCGGTCGGGCGCCTCGATGATCGTGTAGACCAGGATGCCGATGGCCGCCGAGGACACGGCCAGGCCGGGCAGGTCCAGGCGCGCCGAGGCGGGGTCGCTGGACTCCGGTACCCAGGCCCAGGTGGCGGCCAGGGCGGCGAGCGCGACCGGCACCAGCGCCAGGAACACCGACGGCCAGCCGAAGTGGGCCAGCAGCAGGCCGCCGGCCACCGGGCCGACCGCGACGCCCAAACCGGTGACGGCACCCCACACCCCGACCGCCTTGGCGCGGGAGCGGCGATCGGGGAAGGTGTTGGTGATGATCGACAGCGTGGTCGGGAAGATGAGGGCCGCGCAGGCGCCCATGGCGAACCGGACCGCCACCAGTGCCGCCGGTGAACCGACCATGCTGCCGGTCGCACTGGTGACGGCGAACCCGGCGAGCCCGAGCAGCAGGGCGGGCCGCCGACCGAACCGGTCGCCGAGCGAACCCGCGGTGAGCACCAGCGCGGCGAAGGCCAGGTTGTAGCCGTCGACGACCCACTGCAGGTCACGGGTGGTGGCGTCCAGCTGTCGGCTCAGCTCGGGCAGGGCCACGTTCACGATCGTGGTGTCGAGGTTGATCGCGAACGCGGCGAGACAGACCGTGGCCAGGACCAGCAGGCGTCGGCGAGAGGTGAGGGCGGCCATGAGGTGCTCCATCCGCCAGGCAAGTTGACAGTGACAACATGCGGCGATTGACACGCTTCCACCCGAAATGGACACTGTCAACATTCAGCCGGAAAGGTGGTGAAACCTTGGAGAATCGGACATATCATCACGGCAATCTGCGTGAGGCCCTGATCGACGCCGGAGTCGCCCTCGCCCGTACCGGCGGCCCCTCGGCCGTCGTGCTCCGCGCCGTCAGCCGCGAGGCCGGCGTCTCCCACAACGCCGCCTACCGGCACTTCGCCGACCACCAGGACCTGCTCGCCGCCGTCGCGGCCCGCTGCATGGAACAGCTGGGGCTGCTGATGATCCGGCGCACCGCCGAGGTCGCCGAGCACGACCCCGCCCCCCGCGCCTGGGGCCGGCTGGAGGCCATCGGCCGGGCCTACGTCGACTTCGCGCTCACCGAACACGGCTGGTTCCGCACCGCCTTCTCCGGCGCCACCGCCCACGGAGGCAAGCCTCCGCTGCCGCACCCCGAACCCGGCAGCACCGACCCCTACACCCTGCTCGCCGCCCGCCTCGACGAGCTCGTCGAGGCAGGAGAACTACCGCCCGAGCGGCGCCCCGGCGCGGAGTACGCGGCCTGGTCAGCCGTGCACGGCCTGGCCGACCTGCTCGTCGACGGCCCGTTGCGCGACCTCCCCGCCGACCAGGTCCGAGCCGCGGTCGAGACCGTGCTCGCCGCCGTCGCACGCGGCCTCTGAGTCCGGTCTTCAAGCAAGTGCCTGGAGCGGACCGTCGAACGTGACCACTCGTATCGGCATCTGCCGCACACGGAGAGGACGGCTCCACGAGGTGCCCGACCACAGGGGTGGCGCTCCCGGCATGCGGCTCCGTTCCGCAGGACGGATCATGTGACCGACGAGCGGAGCAGCCGTGACAAAGGACATTCCCGCCCCTGCCGCCACGGGCGATCTCGTCGTGCTGCGCAAGGTCAACAAGCACTTCGGTGATCTCCACGTCCTCCGGGACATCGACCTGACGGTCGCCCGTGGCGAGGTCGTGGTCGTGATCGGGCCGTCCGGGGGCGGGAAGTCCACCCTGTGCCGCGCCATCAACCGTCTGGAGACCATCGACTCCGGCGAGATCGTCATCGACGGCAGGCCCCTGCCTGCCGAGGGCCGCGAGCTCGCCGCGCTGCGGGCCGACGTCGGCATGGTCTTCCAGTCGTTCAACCTCTTCGCGCACAGGACCGTGTTCGACAATGTCACGCTCGGCCAGATCAAGGTGCGCCGGAAGGACAAGAAGGCCGCCGCGGAACGGGCCGGCCGACTGCTCGACCGGGTGGGCGTGGCCTCGCAGGCCGACAAGTACCCCGCGCAGCTCTCCGGGGGTCAGCAGCAGCGCGTCGCGATCGCCAGGGCGCTGGCCATGGACCCGAAGATCATGCTCTTCGACGAGCCGACCTCCGCACTCGACCCCGAAATGATCACCGAGGTCCTGGAGGTGATGCAGCAGCTCGCCCGGGAGGGAATGACCATGGTCGTCGTCACCCACGAGATGGGATTCGCCCGGTCGGCCGCCAACCGTGTGGTGTTCATGGCGGATGGCCGGATCGTGGAGGAGACGACACCCGATCAGTTCTTCGGCAACCCGCGCAGCGAGCGGGCCAGGGACTTCCTCTCGAAGATCCTCCACCACTGACGGGCCCCTGCGCACGAGGAATGATCACCATGAAGCCTCTCAAGGTCATTTTGGCGGCCGCCGTGGCGCTCGGGCTGTCCCTGACCGCCTCCGGCTGCGGATCCGGCGGCGACAGCGGCAGCGGCAGCGGTTCGAGCAGCGGCGGTGCGGGCGGCGGCGAGAAGATCACCGTCGGCATCAAGTTCGACCAGCCGGGCATCGGCCTGAAGACCCCGGACGGCACGTACACCGGCTTCGACGTCGATGTGGCCACCTACGTCGCCAAGGAACTCGGCCACGACCCCGGCGACATCGAGTGGAAGGAAGCGAAGAGCGCCGACCGCGAGACGCTGCTCCAGCGCGGCGACGTCGACTTCATCGCCGCCTCGTACTCGATCACGCCCGCGCGTGCGGAGAAGGTCGACTTCGCCGGCCCCTACCTGCTCGCGCACCAGGACGTGCTGATCCGGTCGGACGACGGCTCCATCACGAAGCCCGAGGACCTGAACAACAAGAAGCTCTGCTCCGTCACCGGCTCCACCTCGGCGCAGAACGTCAAGACCAAGATCGCGCCGGATGCGCAGCTGCAGGAGTACGGCGGCTATTCGGAGTGTCTGACCGGTCTGGAGAACGGGGTCGTCGATGCTCTGACCACCGACGACTCGATCCTCGCTGGGTACGCCTCGCAGCCCGAGTTCAAGGGGAAGTTCAAGCTCGGCGGCTTCAGGATGAGCAACGAGAACTACGGCATCGGCGTCCAGAAGAACAGCGCGCTCACCGCACGGATCAACACCGCGCTGGAGAAGATGGTCGCGGACGGCTCCTGGGACGCGGCCGTCGAGAAGAACTTCGGCCCGGCCGGCTACCGGAACGAGCCCGCACCGAAGACCGGCGTCGTCGTCAGCTGAGGCCCGTCGTTCGAGGCGTGCCGCCCGTGAGGCGGCGCGCCTCGTCCGTCACTCGCGGAAGGCGGGGAGACCGTGTTCGACTTTCTTGAGGGCTACAACGTGCTCGGGGCCTTCTGGGTGACGGTGCAGCTCACCTTCTACTCCGCCGTCGGCGCCCTGGTCTGGGGAACCGTGCTGGCCGCCATGCGCGTCAGCCCCGTGCCCCTGATGCGCGGCTTCGGCACCGCCTATGTCAACGTGGTCCGGAACATCCCCCTCACGGTCATCATCGTCTTCACCTCGCTGGGCCTCTTCCAGACGCTCGGCATCACCCTCGGCGCCGACGACTTCACGACGATCGACTTCCGGCTCGCCGTCCTCGGCCTGATCGCGTACACCTCGGCATTCGTCTGCGAGGCACTGCGGTCCGGCATCAACACGGTGCCCGTCGGCCAGACCGAAGCGGCGCGGGCCCTCGGTCTGAGCTTTCCCCAGGTGCTGAGGCTCATCGTGCTTCCGCAGGCCTTCCGGTCCGTGGTGGGCCCCCTGGCGAACGTGCTGATCGCCCTGACCAAGAACACCACCGTGGCGGCTGCGATCGGTGTCGCCGAGGCGGCGGCGCTGATGCGGGTGATGATCGAGAACGAGGCTCAGCTCCTCCTCGTCTCCGCCGTCTTCGCCTTCGGGTTCATCTGCCTCACCCTCCCGACCGGGCTCTTCTTCGGCTGGGTCGCCAGGAAGGTCTCGGTGAGGCGATGAGCTCCTCGTCCGTCCTCCACGACCCACCGGGGCCGCGCGCAAGACGGCGCAACGTGCTGTTCACGGTGGTGTTCCTGATCGCCCTCGCTGCCGTGCTCTGGTGGGTGGTCCAGAGCCTCGTCGACAAGAACCAGCTCGAATGGGTCAAGTGGCGCCCGTTCTTCACGGACTCCCGCGTCTGGGAGACCTACCTCCTGCCGGGGCTCAGGAACACGCTCGTCGCCGCCTCGCTCTCCATGGTCGTCGCGCTGCCGCTCGGAGCGCTGTTCGGTATCGCCCGGCTCTCCGACCACCGCTGGGTCCGGGGCGCGTCCGGCACCCTCGTGGAGTTCTTCCGCGCCATCCCGGTGCTCATCCTGATGCTCTTCGCGAATGCCGCGTACTCCGAGTTCACGGACGTCAGCCCCGGCAGCCGGCCGCTGTACGCCGTGGTCACCGGTCTCGTCCTCTACAACGGAGCCGTGCTCGCGGAGATCGTACGCGCGGGGATCCTCTCCCTGCCCCGGGGCCAGGACGACGCGGGCAAGGCGATCGGCATGCGCAAGAACCAGGTGATGCGCTACGTGCTGCTGCCGCAGTCGGTGACCGCGATGCTGCCGGCGATCGTCAGCCAGATGGTGGTCATCGTCAAGGACACCGCACTGGGCGGCGCGCTGCTCGGTTTCTCGGAGCTGCTCGCGTCCGTCCGCCCGATGAGCGCGAACTACGGCGCGAACACCATCGCCAGCTTCACCGTCGTCGCGGTGATCTTCGTCCTGCTGAACTTCGCGCTCACGTCCTTCGCGACCTGGCTGGAACGCAGGCTGCGGCGCGGGAAGAAGTCCACCGGCGCGGTGCTCGGCGCGGCCGCGGTCGAGGAGTTGGCGACTCCCGGCGAGCACGTGGGCCGTGACGACCTCGGCGGAACGGGCGGCTCCTCCGGCACCTGAGGACGTCCGGGCGCCCCCTGGCCGACTGTGTCCTCGGGGCCGGGGCCGACGGGGCCGGGGTGGTCCGGGTCGCCGGCCGGGCGGCCCGGCGGCCGCCCGGCGCCCGAGCGGCCCCGGGTCAGCCGGCGGAGCCGGACCATTCGACGTCCTTGCGCTTCAGCCCGGAGCCGTAGTCGAACTGGACGAAGAACCGTTCGGCGGCGCTGTTCGACAGGGCGTACGCGGTCAGGCTGGTGGCCTCCTCGCCGGGGGCGAGGGAGTTGGGGAGCAGCTTCATCCGACCGCTTCCGTCGATCACCGAGAAGACGAGGTCGCCCTTGGCGTCCTTGACGAAGGGCATTCCCGACCCGTAGAGCGAGAGCTCCTCGGACCCGGTGTTGACGACGACGATCCTCACCTGGATGATCCTGGCGTTCTTGGGCAGGTCGAACACGGTCCCGCTCGGGACGTACGGCTCCGGCCCGGCCATGGTGACCTTCAGCCCGTCCTCGTACGTGTAGGACTGACCGAACGACAGGCGCCGGGCCTTCTCGTCCGCGGCCTCCTTCTCCCGTTCGGCGTCGATCCGCTCCTGCTGCTCCGCCTGCCGTTGCCTGGCGGCCTCGATCACGGCGTCGGCACGGGCGCGGGCGGCGTCCTCGTCCGCCTTCCGCTCGTCGCGGACCGTCTGCACCCGTGCCACGACGAAGGCCCCGGCACCGGCAGAGACCAGCAGGCCGGCGACACCGAGGATCACGCCCGCGAGCGCCGTCGCCCGGTTGGTCGCCAGGCCCTTGCGCGCATGGCCCAGCCCGATGGCGCCGAAGATCACGGCGAGCAGGGCCGGCAGCCAGGAGAGCCAGAACAGGACGACGACCAGACTGAGGACGGCACCGACGATCCCAAGCACCATGGCGGCGGTGCCCAGGCCGTTGCGAGGCTGCGGCGGCGCCGTCGGATACGGCGGCCAGTACGGCCCGCCCGGGGCGAAGTTCCCGGCCGGAGCCCCGCCCCGGCCCTCGTCCTGACCCGGGGCCGGCGGTGCCCACGGGTTGGGGGCGGCCGGTTCCCCGGCGGACCGCGAACTGTCGGGCGGGGCAGGCGTGGTCATGCGGCATCCTTCGAAAGCGTTGGGATGACGAGCGGCTGTTCGGCCCGACGCCGAAGTCTGTCCTGATCCCGTGGCGCCTGCGACCGGATTTCCGTCGAACAGCCACCGGCTCCTGTCGAGCAGTCACCGGCCGGGGATGCGCCGTACGTCGACGCCCCGGACGGGACGCCCGCGGGGCCGACGGATGATCAACATACAGGTACCCGGCGAGCACGGGCACCGACCCCCGAATGCCGGATGCCGGATGCCGGACACCGTGGGGCGCGGGAAGGTGGTCCCCGCGCCCCCGGAGAGCGTGTGGGCGTGCGCCGTGACGCGGTCCGGACGGTCAGGCGAGTGCGAACTTCTGGGCCGCGCTGCCGTTGCAGTCCCAGATCTGCAGCCGGGTGCCGTTGGCCGTGTTGCCGCCGGGGGTGTCCAGGCAGCGGCCGGACTGCGGATTGAACAGGGAGCCGTCGGAGCGCTGCACCCACTGCTGGCCGCCGACGCCGTTGCAGTCCCACAGTTCGACCTGGGCGCCGGCGGCGGTGCCGTTGCCGACGATGTCCAGGCAGCGGCCGATCGTGCTCAGCGACCCGTTGGCGTTGTGGGTCCAGTGCTGGTCCTCGGCGTAGGACTGGCAGTCCCACAGCTGCACGCCGGTGCCGTTGGTGCCGGTGTCGTTCGCGCCGACGTCGACGCACGTGCCGCCGGGTCCGGTGATCGTGCCCTGCGGGCCGTTGGGGACGTTCGTCTGGCCGGAGTAGCCGACGGAGACGATGTTCGCCTGGACGGCGTTCTCCGCGGCGTCGGTCGGGTAGCCGGAGACCATCACGCCCTCGAAGAACGTGCCCATGTTCCAGTTGCTGTTGTCACCGCCGATGCCCAGGATGATGCCGCCCTCCTGCTGCATCGGCCGGTAGCCGCCGCGGGTCGGCAGCGCACCGTTCCACCAGGTCGTCAGGCCGCCGGACTGCGCGTTGCCGCCCTTCAGCGCGTAGGTGGTCTGCCCGTTGTTCTTCAGGACGGCCGTGACGAACGGGCTGCTGTTCCCGGTGTTGGCGGTGTTGGAGCCGTTGTCGCCCTGGAACATCCCGTTCTCCAGGTCGGCCTCGATCCACGGGCCCGATCCCGTGCACGGCGCGAAGTAGCACGTGGTCGCGATGCTCACCGCGTCCATGTGGCCGTTGCCGGTGTCGGCGGGCGTGCTCTCGGCGTTGCCGTAGTCGAAGCAGCAGTCGGCGCCGACGTGGGTGCCGCTGGCCACCATGTAGACGCCCTCGGGCTGCCCGTTGACGGCGGTGCCGGAGGCGGCCCCGTGCGACCGGTACCCGACTCCCGGCGAGATCCAGATGCCGTACGCCTTGTGGCCGCCGGCCGTCACCGCGAGCTCGCTCGCGTCCGCGCCGCGGTCGGCTCCCATGCCGGAGGTGCCCGCCGGGCCGGGGTAGAGGTCGTTGTGCCGCGCGGTCTGGTCGTAGATCCTGTTGATGCGACACGTGCTGTTCGAACAGAACGCGTCCTGCTGGGCGGCGTTGGCGTAGCCGCCCTGGGCCAGCAGCCCGATGTCCGCGGTGGCTCCGTCCGAGGCCCGGGTGACCTGGTAGAGCGGGCCGTTGTAGGCGGAGAAGACCGCGCGCACCGTGCTGTGCGCGGCGACACAGGGGGTGCCGGCCCCGCCGTAGATGTCGCAGGGCAGCGAACCCGCGGCCTGTGCGGTGCCCGGCAGTCCGATCAGCGCACCCAGCAGCAGGCCGGCCGTCGCAAGGGCGGACAGCACGGCCTTCCTGAACCATCCGGGCCGCTGCGCAGCCGGGCGCACGACCGCTCCTGCGGCGGTTGTCCGGTGTCTTTGCATGTCACGCTCCTGAGGAGTGGGGAAAGGGAGCTCTGCACGACCGGTGACCGGCAACGCGGGCCTCCGCCCGGCCTCCGGTCGGGACAGGGCGGTGCGTCAGCCGTCCAGGACGCGCCGGTCGTTCTCGGTCCCGTGCGTCATCGGGACCTCCGGAGCGCCGTGCGTCGGGTCGTCGGTGGTGCTGGTGCGATCGCGCGGGGCCGTCCCGCGTGCGGTCCCGCTCCGGGGGTGGTCCCGCTCCGGGGGTGGTCCCGTTCCGGGGGCGCGGCACCGCGCCCGGGACGGGCAGATGTCGTCCGCGGGCATGCGGGACAGAGGCGTCGGGCGGACCGGACGCCTACGGGTCTGTGCGATCACCTCGCACATTCCAACGATGTAAACTTCGAGCAGCAAGATGACAGCACACCGTCAGGGGCGTGTCCATAGCCGCGACACGGCCGATCGACCGGGGGTCAACCCGGCGAGCGCGCACCGGCTCCGACGGGGTGCGGGTACGGGCCCCGCTGCCCGGTCTTCGGCCGGTCGCCCCGGACGGGACTCCGGGACGGCACTCAGCGGGGTCCGAGTCCGGTCCGTCCGTCGAGGAGTTCACGGACGATGTCCAGGTGACCGGCGTGACGCGCGGTCTCTTCGATCATGTGCATGATGATCCAGCGCAGGTCGGTGACCTCGTCCACCGGAGGACCGTGGTGACGACCCCGCGGGGGTGCCGACAACGGCGTGCGGGCGATCACGGTGTCGGAGCGCCGGCACTGGTCGTGGTAGAACGCGAAAACCGCTTCAGGCGGTCGCGGAGTCGTCAACGGGGCATGGTCGTCGGGCCATGCCAACGGCTCGGCCGTCCCGGTGGCGACCTCCTGGAACCAGTGCCGCTCCGCGTGCCCCAGGTGTTCCACGAGCCCGAGCGGCGTCCAGCCGGAGGGCAGGACCGACGTGGTCAGGGCTTGCGTGTCGAGCCCGTCGACAACGGCCAGCACACTGGCTCGCTGCGCCACGAGGAACGCCGACAGGGCCTTCTTCTCCTTGTCGTCCGAGTTCATGCACGCATGGTGCCGGCAGCCACTGACAAGCAGTGCGTGCGGGCACCCGCGGCAGGGGCGCGAGCGGGGCGGGCCGCGGGCACGTTCGCATCCGCGGGGAGCATCCGGCGGTGCCGAAATCTCCAGGGCCGGTGGGACCGCCGGGACTGCCGGACCTGCCGGACCTGCCGGACCTGCCGGACCTGCCGGACCTGCCGGACCTGCCTGGACTGCCTGGGCTGTCGGATGACGGCAACGGCCTCGCGGCTCACCCGCCGTCGCCGGTGCGGACGGTGTGGGCGTGGGCGGCCGCCGCCGCCCCGTACGCGCCCGGCCGGATCCGGCGGCGCCGGGCACGAGCGGCGAGGACGGAGAGCAGTACGCCCACTCCGCACGCCACCGTGAGCAGCAGACAGGCCCGGGAGAGGCCGTCCGCCAGTGCGTCCGCCGTCCCGGCGCCGCCCGAGAGCTGCGATTCGCCCACGGAGGTGTTCACCGTGGCCACGGCCGCGGTGAACGCGGCGGCACCGATGTACCGGGCCATGTTGGAGATGCCGGACGCCGCACCGACGTCCTCGGCGGCCACCGAGGAGGTGGACGCCGAACTCGCCGGACCGTTGACGAGCCCCAGACCGGCGGCCAGCAGCACGAGCGGCAGGACGAACGCTCCGTACCGCCAGTCGGCCTGAACCGCCACCAGCAGCGCGCAGCCGGCCGTCGCCGCCGCGAAACCGGCGCCGATCACCGGCCCGACGCCCAGGCGCTGGACGAACCGGGGCACCAGCGGGGTGACGGCGATCAGGCCCACGGTCGCGGGCAGCGTCGCCAGGCCCGCCTGGAACGGGCTCATCGCAAGTGTGGCCGGGTTCTGGAAGTAGAGGCTGACCAGGTACATCAGGCCGTTGATCACTCCCGCGCTCAGCAGGATCGCCACCGTGGCGCCGATCAGCACGCGATCACGCAGCAGCCGCAGGTCCACCAGCGGTTCGGAGACCCGCCGCTCCACCGCGACGAAGGCCACGGCCGCCAGCAGCGCCAGGGCGAGGCAGCCCAGCACTCCCGCCGATGTCCAGCCCCAGTCCGCGCCCTCGCTCAGCGCGAGCAGCGCGGGTGTCAGCACCGCGGCGATCAGCACGGTGCCCGCGAAGTCGATCGACCGGCTGCGGCCGGCGTCACGGGACTCGGCGATACCGGTCAGCGTGATCGGGATGCACGCGACCGCGATCGCGGCGTCGATCCAGAACAGGCCTTGCCACCCGATGCCGTCCACCAGCAGGCCACCCACCAGCGGCCCGGCCGCCGCGCCCACCGCAGAGGCGGCACCCCAGAGGGTCACGGCACGTACTCGCCCCTCCCCGGATGTCGCCACCGACAGCAGGCTCATCCCGCACGCGAGGATCGTCGCCCCCGACGCGCCCTGGACGGCCCGGCCCGCGATCACCCCGGCACCGCTGTCGGAGAGCGCGATCACCGCGCACGAGGCGATGAACAGCGCCAACCCGGCGAGGAAGACCAGCCGTCGTCCGAAGACGTCGCCCAGTGCGCCCGCCGTGACGATCACGGCCGCGCCCACCAGCGAGTACCCGGTGATCGCCCACTGCAAGGTCCCCAGCGACGTGCCGGTGTCCTCGCTGATCGCCGGCAGCAGGATGCTCACCGCCGAGGTGTTGGCGTTGACAATCAGGGCCGAGACGCAGGTGGCCGTCAGCAGGGCCGCGCCCGCCGGTCGGCCGGCGGCCCCACCGGATGATGGGCCATCCGTCCGATCTTGCATCTCCGTAGGTTTTCACAGGCCGATCCGGTTCGCCCCTCGACGCTCCGGGGCGCTGCACCGTGTCGGCACCGGGCGGGCCGTCGCCGTCCCCCGTCTCCCTCCGGCGGTCACGTGCGGACACGGACCGGCTTCAGGAGCAGGTGTTCAGATCGGCGGGGTGTCGGCGCGGAAGGCGACGAGGGCGGTGTCGTCACGGTGGTCGGACAGCTCCTGGAGGCGATCGAGCAGGCCGGGCAACGGGAGGTGCCGGTGGTGGGCGGCGGCCCGGGCGAGGCGCTCCTGGCCGTCGGTGAGGGAGGCGGCGGGGGTCTCGATGAGACCGTCGGTGTAGAGCAGCAGGGTGTCACCCGGGTGGAGTTCGTGGTGGTGGGTGGTACGGGCCGTTCCGGTGTCGACGCACAGGGGCAGGTCCTCGCCCGTGCCGGTCAGGTGGCGGACCGGGCCGTGGGCGGGCAGGAGGAGCGGCGGCGGGTGGCCGGCGTTGGACCAGGAGAGGTGCCAGGTGCCGTCGGGGCGGGGGGCGAGGTGGGCGTGGATCGCGGTGGTGAAGGGGGCCGTGGTGAGGTGCCCGGCGGCGGCGTCGAGCCTGCCGAGGACGCCGCCGGGAGCGGCCCTCGGACCGCAGGTGTAGGCGAGGGCACGGAGCATGCTGCGCAGCTGGCCCATGGCGGTGGCCGCGGTGAGGTCGTGCCCGGCGACGTCGCCGATGTCGAGGACGAGGGTGCCGTCCGGGAAGGTGAAGGCGTCGTACCAGTCACCGCCGATCTCGGTGGTCGTGGAGGCGGGCTGGTAGCGGGCGGCCAGCTGGGCGCCGGGGACGTCGGGCGGGGTGGTGAGGTGGGCGCGTTGCAGGTCGAGGGCGGTACGGCGGGCCTGCTGGTGGTCCAGGATGGCGCGGATGGGCTGCTGGGCGTAGTGGAGGACCTCGCGGAGCAGCTCGGTGTCGTCCCTGCCGGGTGCCGGACTGTCGCCGCAGGTGACGGTCACCGCGTAGCCGTAGACCGCGTCGGCGACGATCAGCGGGACGAGGGTCAGGCTGGTGGCGTCGATGCCGGTGAGCCAGCGGGCGGTGGCCTCCGGCACCAGGTGGGCGGGCACGGCGCCGGTGGGGAAGGTGACGGTCTGCGGTGCGCGCCGGTCCAGGGCCTCGCGCAGCGCCGGGGAGACCGGCACCTCCTGTCCGTCCAGGGGCGGGGGCAGGGACAGGCCGGGCCGGGCGGCGGTGGCGAGCCGCCTTGCCGTCCGGGCCTCGACGAGCGCCTCGGGCTCGGGCAGCAGCCACTCCGGCCGGGTGAGGGTCAGGATCAGGCACGCGTCGGCGAGTTCGGGGACGATCGCGTCCGCGACCGCCTGGAAGGCCCGGTTCAGGGCCGTGCCGCTGCCGGTGGCGGCGCTGCGCCGGGCGGTCGGGCCGGTGTCGGCGGTGGTGCTGGCGGCGATGGCCGTGAGGAGGCGTTCGCGCAGCCGGGCCCGCCAGGTGTCCTCGACGTCGTTGGTGGCGGAGATCCACTCCACGATGCGGCCTTCGTGCAGGGCGGGCACGGCGCGGGAGAACATGTGCCGGTACCCGCTGGTGGTGCGGGTCCGGAAGGTGCACTCGAAGACCTCGGGCGGATCGGCCTCGGCGGCGGCCTGCCAGGTCGCCGCGACGTCGGCGAGGTCGCGGGGGTGGATCATCTCGGACCAGCCGGTGTCCGCGGGCGATCGCCAGGGCGTGCCGGTCAGCCGCTCCCAGCCGGGCTGGATCTCACGCATGGTGCCGTCGGGGCGCACGAGCCACAGCGTCTGCGAGACCGCCGAGGCCAGGGCCTCGTAGCGGTGCAGTGCATCGGTGGCCTGCGTGGTGTCCATCGCCACCAGGAGGATCCCCGGCTCCTCCCGGCCGGCGGCGACGGGACTGCACGAGTAGACGAAGTGCCTGGCCCGCTCCTCCCCTCGCGGCTGTGTGTCGTACGCGCCCTCCGACTGCCGTTCGTGCCCGCTCGCGCGGATGGTGTCCAGGAAGTCGAGGAACCGCCGGCCGTCCGGATCGGGGAACGCCTCGGCGGCCGGCAGCCCCCTCCGGTGGGCGCCGAACAACCGGGTGAACGCCGCGTTGGTGTAGATCGGGCGGTGCTCGGGGCCGGCCAGCAGCGCGACGGCGGCCACCGCGTCGTCGAACACCCGCAGGTCCGGGACCGGCTCGCCGCTCACCACGGCGGCACCCCGCCGGGGCCGGGTGCCGCGGTCGCGGCGCCGGTCAGCGGTTCGGACATCGGCTCCTCCCCGGACGCACCCCACCGGCCGGGGGAGCCCTGTCACGAGTGTGCTGTCCGGGACGCTTTTCGGCACACGGGCCGCGCGGCGGGTCGGCGGGGTCGCGGCGGGTCGGCGGGGTCGCGGCGGGTCGGCCGCCCTGGTTCGACACCGGCAAATCGTGTAACGTTTTGATCACGCAGTCGTGGTTCCGAAGTTCCGCCCGCGGTTCGCCGTGGGCGTTCTTGCTGTTCAGCATCCTCCGGACCAGGCGATCGTCTCCGGGTTCCGCGCCGCGCGGAACCCGTCTCCCGGAAGGAGAACAGCATGGCTCTGGGAACCGTGAAGTGGTTCAACGCCGAGAAGGGCTTCGGCTTCATCGAGCAGGACGGCGGCGGCCCGGACGTGTTCGCCCACTACTCGAACATCGCCAGCCAGGGGTTCCGTGAGCTCCAGGAGGGCCAGCGGGTCCGGTTCGACGTCACGCAAGGCCAGAAGGGCCCTCAGGCCGAGAACATCGTTCCTGAGTAAGCCGTCTTCCGAAGGCCCGGAGCCACGCCGCTCCGGGCCTTCGCCGTTGCTGCTCCGCACCGCGCTGCCGCTCCGCACCGGGCGGGGCGGCGCGGGGAGACGCCCGTCCGCCGGCCGGCTACGGCCCGGCGGGAGCGCTGCCGTCCCCGGCCCGGACCGCGGAGCCGAACGGCCAGGCCTCGATGTCGCGGTACCGGATCGGCCCGGGACCACGGCCGGTGTTGCTGCCGACCAGGTGGAGACGCTCGGCCTGCCACGGCCGGCCCACGAACCCGGCGAGCCCGGCCGCGGCCTGCGGCACACCGACGGGATCGTCGCGACGGGCCCGTGCCAGCGTCAGATGGGGGCGCAGCGGGCGGTCCCTGAACTCGATCCCGCAGGATCCGACCAGGTGCCGGACGTCGGTGGCGAGCAGGTGCAGTCCCTCCAGGTCACCGTCGATCCCGCTCCACAGCAGTCGCTCGTCGAAGTGGCCGCCCCCGCGCAGGGCCAGCTGCAGGGCGGGGTGCGACGCGGCCCGGCCGGCCAGCGCCGACCGCAGCAGCGGCACTGCCGTGGAGGGCAGTTCGCCGAGGAAGGCCAGGGTGATGTGCCAGTCCTCGATCCGGTTCCACCGCAGCCGCGGGTACCTGGCGTAGGCGGGCTGCAGGACGTGGGCCAGCTCGTCCTTGGCGTCGTCGGGCGGGGCCAGCGCCACGAAGACGCGCAGGGTCGAGGGCTCGGGGTGATCGTCCACCAGGGATTTCTAGCACCTCTCCGTCGTTCCCGGCTGCCGGCACCGGACCCGGCCGCAGGCACCGGCTGCCAACACCGGCACCGGCACCGGCACCGGCACCACCCGCGCGGCATCCGGGGACGCCTCGCCCATGACGGCCTCCGGCCCCTCGGCTCCCCCTGCGCAGCGGGCCCCTGCGCAGCGGAGGGGAGGTTCCCGCTCGGGGAGCGGGGGTGCGCACCGCCGGGGCCGAACACCGTACGGTCGGCCTGCGTTCACACCTTGCGGCCGGACAGTGCCAGGGCGCGGTCGAACGCCGGTGCGTCGTCCGGGATCGGGACGGACGCGGCGAAGCCGTCGTAGCGGCGGAACATCTCGGCCCACTGCTCGACCTGGTCGAGCACGGCCGCGGACGTGGCCTCGTCGAGCCGGTAACTCCCGCCGGAGCCCCGTGCGGCCTCCCACCCGTGCAGGGCGTACTCCACCAGGACCATCCCGGCGATCGCGGCAGCCGGGACCACGGAGTCGCCCATCGGCATCTCCCGCTCCCAGACCGCCGGCTCGGACCAGGCGGCCAGCGCCTTGTCGACCTGCTCGGCGTAGGCATCGGCCCAGCCCGGCTCGGCGGTGAAGTCGCGTTCGTACCACTCGGCCGGGACCGCGTCGCCCTCCGCACGCAGCGCGAAGTTGTGGGCGGTCCACAGGATCAGGTGGTTCACGACCGTACGCAGGTCCCACTCGGCCGAGGGCGTCGCGGCCCCCAGCACGGCCGGATCGTCGCGGACACCGCGTACGACGCGAACGGTCTCGGCGGCGGCGTTGCACAGCGAGGTGTACAGAGCGGGCAGTTCGGGATCGTCGTTCATGAGGAGGAGGGTAGGGACGCCGTGCGCCGACGGTCTTGAAGAAACGCGACACGCGTAGGGTTGCCGGCATGGCGCAGAGGGTTCCGAACGCGGGAAGAGGCGTCCTGCACCCCGGGCAGGGCGCGAGCCGGTTCACGGTCACGCCCGTACCGCCCGGGCCTGCCCTCGCGGCCTACGTGGAGTACCACTGGATCGTCCGCTGGGACGTGACCGGGCAGCCGCCGTACGAGCAGCGGGTGCTCTCGCATCCCAACGTCCACCTGGTCTTCGAGGAGTCGGGGCCGCTCGTCCACGGCGTGACGCGCGGGGTCTACGCCCGCCGCCTGATCGGGGCGGGCCAGGTGCACGGGGTCAAATTCCTCCCGGGCGGCTTCCGCGCGTTCGCCTCCGGCCCGGTCCGGGAACTGACCGACCGGGTCCTGCCCGCTGCCGGCGCTTTCGGCCCGGAGGCCGACGAGCTCTGCCCGCGTGTCCTTGCCCGCACGGACACGGACGGGATGGTGAGCCTCGTCGAGGGCCTCCTGCTCACCCGCGTCCCCACCCGGCCGGACCCTCAGGCGGTCCAGGTCGCCGCCATGGTCGGGGCGATGGCGGCCGATCACACCATGGTCCGCGTCGAACAGGCCGCCGCCCGCTTCGAGATCTCGCCGCGCACCATGCAGCGCCTCTTCGCCGAGTACGTGGGCGTCTCCCCGAAGTGGGTGCTGCGCCGCGCCCGTCTCCACGAGGCGGCACAGCGTGCCGACAGCGGCACCGCCGACTGGGCGGCGCTCGCCTCCGATCTCGGTTACGCCGACCAGGCCCACCTCACGCGCGACTTCACCGCGGCGGTCGGCGTCACGCCCTCCCGGTACCTCCGCGGCGGGAGATGACCCGGAACTCCTCCGGCAGTGCCCGGCGTGCTGTCCGGCCGCGCCCCCCGCGACAATGCCGTGGTGAAGACCTGGACGGACCGCCTCCCGCAGATACCCTTCGCCTACCGCGACCTGCCGCCGGACGGCCCCTGGACGACCCGGGAGGAGGCCGCGTCCTGTCTCGGCATCGGGCCCTACCACCTGAACGTGCTGACGGACATCACCCACCGGATCGACATGGTCCGCACCACGGGCAAGGAACTCGCCGTCACGCGCGCCAGTGTCGAGGCGGAGAAGAACTGGCGTACCACCGCCACCCCGTGGCGGAAGATCCGGCGCCTGCTCAAGGACGTCCTCAGGGCGCTGTGAGGAACCCGACCGGCAGGCAGCCTGACCGCCGGGCGCCGATCAGGCGGTCAAGGCCGACGGGCCTCTGCCACCGGTCCCGGGCCGACGGCGGAGAAGCGCGATCCTGGCATCCCGTACGGGTCCTGAACCGGACGGTCACGCCACCTGGCGAACGGTCGTGGTCACGGCAGGCGGTGCACCGGCGACACCTCGCGGACGTGGATGAGCACGTCGAAGGCGTCGGCAAGGGAGTCGACGGCCAGGTGCTCGGCAGCGTCACGGGCCGGGGTGTAGATGCCGCTGATGACGCGGGCCTTCGCCGGTCCGTCCCAGCGGAGCCGTTCGTCCTCGTGCCGCAGGTCCAGCCAGTGGGCGGGCCGGTCGACCTCGCCGAGCCGTGCGTCCACCAGGTCCCCGGAGGGTTCCGGGACGACGGCGACGCCGAGGTCCCCGTGGTGGAAGCCGATGGCCACGGAGACGTACTGCGTGCCGTAGCGCGTGCGCAGCAGGCTGCCCACGCCGTCCTGGGGTCCGCGTTCCGGGGCCAGGCCCAGGGTCGTCCTGGCGGCCGACGTGTGCGCGATGCCGTCCCAGTAGACGGTGCGCCGGCCGGTCCGGTCGTGGGCGGCGCCGATGGCGTCCGCCCAGATCCCCGCCTCACCCGCGTAGGCGGCCCGTCCGGCGACACTGCGTTCGTGGAAGTCCACGATCAGCCGCATGTTCGGCAGCACCGGGTCGGCGCCGGGCAGGGCCTCCACCAGTGCGAGTGCGTCGCGGGCGTGCGCGGCGAACGGGCGCCCGGGGTGGATCCCCCGTGCGCGCTGCACGTGTTCGTCGGTCCGGTGGGCGGTGCGGATCGGGTCCAGGTGGGAGGCGGCTTCGGCGAGGAGTTCCGGCGCGGACGTGCGGACGTGGTCGAGGACGGTGTCGTAGTCGGCGGGCCGTGCTTGCACGGGCTTCACCCCGAGAACGCGGACGGGATCGTCCGTGCGGTCCGCGTTGAAGGCCCGGATCCACTCCAGGGCGGTGGCCATCTCGCGGGTGCGCCACGGGCCCCAGGCACCCGCCAACGCGGCTTCGGCCGGACCTTCGCCGCCGAGCACGTACGCGTCGAGGGCGGCTCCGGCAGCGGTGTCGTCCTGGACGGCCAGCGCACGGAACCCGTGGTCCCGGACCAGTCGGCGGAAGAGCTCGTCCCGCACGCCGAAGGTCTCCCGGGAGAACCGCGTGGACTCCCCGATGCCGACGACCGTCGACGCGGCGGCGAGTCGACCGGCGATCTCGTCGAGCACGGCGGCGGAGAGCGGCAGTGCTCCGGAGGGCTGTGGACCGGCAGGGTACCGGTCGGCGGGGAGCGGGTGGCGGCGGGCGGTGGCGTCGTTCGGCATGCCGCCCAGTCTGATAAGTGAAGCTGACTTCAGGTCAAGTGGTGCCGCACCGACCGGTGGGCGACGGCGGGCGGCGGCAGGCGCGGGCGCCGGATCGCGCGCCGCCACTTCCGGGGTACTGGATCGGGCCGCCGCCGCACCGATTCCGGCCAAGCCCGGTGCGGCTCGCGGAAGAGTTCTCCGTATGCGACTTGGCATGAGCTAACCTGAGAGCGGTTGACCGAGGCAACTTTCCCCTCCCCCCGAGGTGCCGCGATGCAGGTGACCGTTGATCAAGACCGCTGCTGTGGTTCGGGTCAGTGCGTGCTGACCGCTCCCGCAGTGTTCGACCAGAGCGAGGACGACGGCCTCGTCCGGCTGCTGACGGAGCGGCCCGACCCGGCGGAACAGGCCACCGTCCGCCTGGCCGCCGCCCTCTGCCCGGGCGGTGCCATCACCCTCCGGGACACGTGAAGACCCGTACCGGACATTCGCAACGACCCTGCGCGAACCGCCGGGACCGGTCCGCACGGACCGCGGCCGCCCGGCCGCCGCCGCGCACGGCGGCACGGCGATGCGCGGCGCCGGCCGCTCCCCACCCCCGAACCGCGCGACCACCCGTATGCGGAAGGACCGGCATGACCATCGCCACCCCCACGCACGACGACACCGCCCCCGCGCCGGCCGTCCCGGCCGACCGGCCCGACGGCTGCCCCTTCTCCCCGCCGCCCGCCTACGAGGACGCCCACCGCGGGACCGGCCCGATCAGCCGGGTCACCCTCTGGGACGGAGCCCCCTGCTGGCTGGTCACCGGCCACGCACAGGTACGGTCCGTCCTCGGCGACAGCAGGTTCAGCGCCGACGCCCGGCACCCCGGCTTCCCGTTCCTCTCCCCCGGCCGCCGCGAACTGCTCGACCGGACGACACCCACCTTCATCCGGCTGGACGACCCCGAGCACGCCCGCCAGCGCCGCATGCTCACCGGCGACTTCATCGTCAAGCGGATCGAGGCCATGCGGCCGGAGATCCAGCGGCTGGTGGACGCCGCGCTCGACACCATGGTCGCGCAGGGATCGCCCGCCGACCTGGTCGACGCCTACGCGCTGCCGGTGCCCTCGCTGGTCATCTGCCACCTGCTCGGAGTCCCCTACGCGGACCACGCGTTCTTCCAGAGCCGCAGCCGGGCCCTGCTCGACCTCACCGGCTCGGTCGAGACCGTCCGATCGGCCCAGCAGGAGCTGATCGGCTACCTCACCGACCTCGCCGGCCGGAAGCAGCGCGAGCCGGACGACAGCCTGCTCGGCCGCCTCGTCCGACGGCCCGACACGAACCTCGCCGAAACCGCCGCGACGGGCCTGCTGCTGCTCGTGGCCGGACACGAGACGACGGCCAACATGACCGCCCTCGGCACCCTCGCACTGCTGCGGCACCCCGGGCAGGCGGACCGGCTGCGGGCCGAACCCGCCCTGGTCAAGGGCGCGGTGGAGGAACTGCTGCGCTACCTGACGGTGGTGCACCTGGGCGTCCCCCGGGTCGCCTCCGAGGACGTGGAACTGGCCGGCACGACCGTCCGGGCCGGCGAGGGCGTGCTGTGCATGCTGTCCACCGCCAACCGCGACGAGCTGGTGTTCACCGGCGGCGACCGTCTCGACGTGACCCGCGACGCCCGCCGCCACTTCGCGTTCGGCTTCGGCGTGCACCAGTGCCTGGGCCAGCCGCTGGCCCGGGTGGAACTGCAGATCGCCCTGGAGACGCTGCTGCGCAGGCTGCCCGGCCTTCGGCTCGCCGTCCCGTTCGACGACCTCCGCTACCGCACCGGCATGGTCGTCTACGGCGTGGAGGAACTGCCGGTCGCCTGGTGAACCGGCCGAGACCGCCGGCCCCTGCCCGCGGGCAGGGGCCGGCGCGGGGCCGGCGGACAGGGCCGACGGACGCAGTGCACGGCCGCGGAACTGCCGGGCTTGCCGGACCTGCCGTCGTACCGGCCCCGCGCCGCCTCTGCTGTCGGGACACCGTCGGACTCCGGGCCGGAGCCGACGTGCACTACGCCAGCTGGTCGCGCCGGCGGGTCAGGTAGGCGGTCTCGGCGGTGTTGCCCGCCAGGCCGATCGCCCGGTCGTAGGCCGCGCGCGACTCGTGGCTGCGGCCCAGCCTGCGCAGCAGGTCGGCGCGGGTCGCGTGGTAGGCGTGATAGCCGGCCAGCGCGTCATCGAGACGGTCGACGGCCGCCAGCGCCACCTGCGGGCCGTCGGTCTCGGCGACCGCGACGGCCCGGTTGAGGGCGACGACCGGCGAGGGGTCGAGGCGGACGAGCTGGTCGTAGAGGGCGACGACCTGCGACCAGTCGGTGTCGCGCTGGTCGCGGGCGGAGGTGTGCACGGCGTTGATCGCCGCGAGGATCTGGTAGCGGCCCGGGGCCGACCCGGTGGCCAGGCGCTCGCGCACCAGCCGATGGCCCTCGGCGATGAGTGTCGCGTCCCAGGCTCCGCGGTCCTGCTCGCCGAGGGCGACCAGTTCGCCGCTCGCCGAGACCCGGGCCGCACGGCGGGCTTCGGTGAGGAGCATCAGTGCCAGCAGCCCGGCCGCCTCACCGTCCTGCGGCATGAGGGCACGGACCAGGCGGGTGAGCCGGATCGCCTCGGCGGTCAGGTCGTGCCGGACGGGACCGGTGTCGGGGCCGGTCGCCAGGTAGCCCTCGTTGAAGACGAGGAACAGCACGGCGAGCACGCCGCCGACCCGTGCCGGGAGGTCCTGCTCGGACGGCACCCGCCAGGGGATGCGGGCCGCCTTGATCTTGGCTTTCGCCCGGGTGATCCGCTGCCCCATGGCGCTCTCCTGCACCAGGAAGGCGCGGGCGATCTCGGGCACGGTCAGACCGCCGACCATGCGCAGTGTCAGCGCCACGCGGGTCTGCATCGCCAGCGCCGGGTGGCAGCAGGTGAAGATCAGCCGGAGCCGCTCGTCGTCGACGGGGCCGGCAGGCTCGGGCGGGTCGTCGTCGTACAACAGCTGAGCCTCCTTCTGCTTGTCGCCGCGCTTGTGCTCGCGCCGGATCCGGTCGACGGCCTTGCGGTGGGCGGTGGTGGTGAGCCACGCCCCGGGGTTGGGCGGCACGCCGTCGGCCTGCCAGCGCTCGACGGCGGTCGCGAACGCCTCGGCCGACGCCTCCTCGGCGATGTCGAGGTCTCCGAAGCGCCTGGTCAGGGCGGCGACCACCCGGGCCCACTCCTCACGGTGGGCCCGGGTGATCGCCTCCCGGACATCGGCGTCGTTCACAGGAACGGCCGCACCTCGACCTTCCGGTTGCAGGCCTTCGAGCCCTCGGCGGCCAGCTCGGTCGCCACGTCGAGGTCCGCGGCCTCGATGATCCAGAAGCCGGCGAGGAACTCCTTCGACTCCAGGAACGGCCCGTCGGTGAACATCGCCTCCCCGTCCCGGTTGTCGATCACCGTGGCCGTGTCGGGACCTCCGAGGCCCCCGGCGAAGACCCAGTGGCCCCCGGCCACCAGCCGGTCGTTGAACACGTCGATCGCGTCCTGCTCCTCCTGGGTGGCCAGGTCCGCGTTGTCGAAGATCACGGAAACCATGTACTGCATCTCGGGTCGTCTCCTGCGCTTCGGGGGCGCCCCTCGCGGGCGGCCGCTCACCCGTACAACGAACGCCTCCGCCCCGATCCGACACCATCTCCCGGATTTCTTCCGGGAAATTTCCGGCGCTCCCGATTCGCCCCGCCCGTCCGGCGGGGCGGTCCGGACGTTCCCGGACCGCCCCGCCGTACCCGGGTCGGATCCGGTCGGATCCGGTCGGGTCGGGATCAGGCCGGGATCAGGCCGGGTCGGGCGCCGCCAGGATGCACAGCAGCGAGCACGCCACCGCGGAGGACGGCGCGGTGGTGCTGGGCGCGGTGCCCGGGGGCGAGTTGGCCGGGACGAAGGTGGCCGAGGCGGTGTTCGTCACCGGCAGGGCCAGCAGGAAGGAGTTGCAGTACACCTGACGGCCGGCTCCGGCCGCCAGGTCGAAGGTGCCGGCCGCCGTACGGCAGGCGGGTGTCACGGCGTCGTTGACGGTCACGCCGGCGGCGCCCACCGGTCCGGCGTTGGTGACGGTGATCCGCCAGTAGGCCGTGCCGAGCAGCCGCAGCAGGCCGACGGGACTGATCTTGGCCCAGGGGCCGGCCCCGCCGGGTCCGCAGTTGTGCGGGTGGTCCGACGCGCAGATCTCCTTGACGACCGTCACGTGCGGTCGGCACGCGGCACCGGGGGCCACGGCCACGGTCACGGTGCCGGAGGTGATCGGGCCGGTCGTGTCCGTCCCGGTGGCGGTGTCGGTGAGCTGGGTGGTGGCGCAGTCCGCTGTGACGACCGTGCGGAAGCACACCTGGGGGGCGTCGCCCTGGTAGCCGACCACCAGGGCGGGGTGGTGGTCGGTGGTGAAGTCACCGGTGGAGGTCAGAACGAGCTGGACGGTGACGGTGAGGGCGGGGTGGTCGGTGGCGCTGACCGCGGAGAGGTCCACCGTGCCGGAGGAGGTCAGCGGCGGCTCGGCGAGAACGGTGCCGTCCGGGTCGGCGACGGTCACGTGCGAGGCCGCCAGGTCGACGTGGGTGATGTCGATGTCGTCCAGGCGTGCCCGGGTGTACGCCTGGACGTGGCCGGAAGCCCCGTCGCAGTAGAAGTCCGACGGGCGGAGCGTGACGGTGGCTCCGGAGTGCACGCAGGGGGAGGTTCCGGAGGCGGGGTCGAGGGAGAACAGCACCCCGGCGTCGCCGAGGGCGATCAGGCACCGGGTGGTGGCGTCGTAGCTGTAACCGTAGTCGCGGGTGGCACCGCCGTTGACGCCCGGGTGCGTCGCGGGCAGCGGGAATCCGGCGCAGGGCGCGGCGTGCGTCCAGTCGTGGCAGACCGTCGCGCCGGCGATGCCGCCGTTCCAGATCGGGAAGTAGCTGCGGGTCGTGCCGTCGGTGGTGACCGTCTCGGGGTTGAACACGTAGGCACCGCCGTTGATGCCGGCGAGACTGCCGAGCGGGGTCAGCGGCGCCCCGGCGAGCGTGTAGCAGACCGTGGCGAGGGTCGGGCCGCCCACGGTGGTGGTGCAGACGCCCTCGGCCCGGCCCGCGGTGTCGTAGGCGGTGTAGGCGTTGTAGGTGTTGTACGCGGCGCTGGGGCCGGCGGGGTGCGGGGTGTCCCAGCCGGTGCACACGGTGCCGCTCGCCGGGTCGAAGCAGCCCAGGGCGGGCGGGGCCGCCGCACTGGATCCCGTGGTGAGCGGCGCGGAGGAGGCGAAGACCTTGCCGTCGGCCACGGTCAGCGCACCCTGGTAGAGGCCGCCGGGGCTGCCCGGCAGGTCGTGGTTGGGCGGCACGATCGCCGCGTACGGCTGGCCGGGACACGGCGTGCGGGACGCCATGGCCAGGCACAGGACGCGTCCGGTGCTCGCCACGCCGTACAGGTTGCCGCCGACGGCGACGACGCCGCCCAGGTTGTTGGCGGAGGAGGGCGAGGTGCCGGACGCCACGAGGGCGAAGAAGCCGCAGTTCGCCCGGGCGACGAGATCCAGGCAGCCGACGCCGGCGGAGCCCGCCGAGACGCCCGGGTAGTAGACGACCCCGGCCCGGTCGGGGTCCTGGACGTACTGGGGGGTGAGCGGGCTGGAGATGTCACCGGTGTTGCCGGAGCCGAGCGGACCGGGAGTGCTGTTGAGCGGCCGCGGCCACGGTCCGCCGGTGCACGGCTGACCGGTGGTCAGGCTGCTGCACACCACCTGCCGGGCGGCGGCGGCCGCGTGGTGGTAGATGTTCCAGGACTCCACCTCCCCGAGCGCCGTGCGGTGCAGGATCGGCGTGAACCCGTCGCCGCCGGTGGACTGCGCGGTGGGCCGCACCGGTGCGAGCAGCGGCGCCCCCAGGTCGGTGCCGCCGGGACGGGCCGAGGCGTTCTCGGCGCGCACCGCGACCGCGGCACCGCCCGGATCGGTCGGGGTGAAGGTCGATCCGTCGGTGGACCACGACGGCGTCCAGCCGGGCGGGGTGCGCAGCGAACCGGGCACGTACGCCTGGGCGGTGCCGGCGCCGCTGATCGGGTCGGTGATCACGGCGGGGGCGCCCGCCGGGGACTCGGCCGCGTTGCGGTAGCCGATGACCCAGTTCACCGTGTCGCCGTGGTCGGCGGTGGCGGCACCGGGGTGCGTGACGTTCTGCACGGACTTCGTCAGCGTGGAGGCCGATGCCGCGGCGGGAGCGGCGGGAGCCGCGGCGGGTGCGCCCGCGGCTCGGGCCGGTGCGCCGGCCCCGGTCAGCAGGGCGGCCGTCAGCGCGACGGCCGAGAACGCTCGCAGGAGGGCGGATGTCCGGGATGGGAGGAGGTGTGTCCGCATGGATTCCCCACCTTGCTCGTCGGGCGGCCGGCACGCTGCCGGCCTCTGCCCGTTCCTGACGGTAGGGGCCGACGGGAATCCGGTCGGGAAATCCGAAGAAGTGGTGGCCGGCGGGGCGTCCTGGATCTGGATCACGCCGTTCGGGCCTCTCCGGGGCCGAAAGTAATCGCACGAATGATCCGGAGGCGCACACGTTCCCACGCTTTCGGCGTCACCTGGACACCGGCGGCCGACGGATCCGGACCTGGCATCTGACACCTGGCCGGCCGGAACCGGATCGTCACATGTCCTCCCCCTGAAAGCGAGTTCGCACGGTACGGTCGGCCCCGGGCCGGCCGGCCCGGGGAAGGGGCGCGGGCATGGCACTGGTCAAAAAGGGATCACGGCTCATCACGGTGGACGGCACCACCTACCGCTGGCGACTGCGCGGACGGCCGACCTACGACCAGGGGCTGGTCTGGGCACCGCTCACCTACGCGGTCGAGCACGCCGGTACCACCGGCCCCGTCCTGCTGGTCAGCACCGATCGGCCGCACCTGAGCAACTGGATCAGCGCCCGGGGCAGGCCCGTCCTGCCTGCCGAGGTGGCAGCCGGCATCCGCACCGCTCTCGCCTCCGGCTGGACACCCGGGATCTCCGGGCCCTCCTTCCATCTCGACCGGTCGGCGGGCTTCGTCTCCTCCTGCTGACCTGCAGCGCCGTACCCGGGGCGCAGCAGGCGGCGCCGCTGCACCCCGGTCCGGCGGTGCCGGCGGTCAGCCCAGTGCTGCTGCCAGCAGCGCGGCGGCAGCGGCGACCAGCGGCTCGTCCGCGGGTGCGGCGGCGTCGCGCCGGGTGGACAGGACCGCCATCACGATCGGTCCCCTGCCGGGGGGCCAGGTGACGCCGACGTCGTTGGTGGTGCCGTAGCTGCCGGTACCGGTCTTGTCCGCGACGGTCCACTGCACGGGCAGCCCCGCACGGAAGCGGTTGCCGCTGGTCGTGCTGGCGAGCAGCCACCCGGTCAGCCGCTCGCGGTCCCGCGGGTCGAGGGCGTTTCCCAGGACGAGGCGCGCGTAGGTCCGGGCGATCGCGCGGGGGCTTGAAGTGTCGGTCACCCGCCCCGGCTCCGCCGAGTTCAGTTCGGGCTCCCACCGGTCGAGCCGCGTCACCCCGTCCCCGACGGAACGGCAGAAGCGGGTGACCGCGCCCGGGCCGCCGAGCCCGCGCAGCAGGAGGTTCGCCGCGGTGTTGTCGCTGTGGTCGATCGCGGCCGCGCACAGGCCGGCGACCGTCATGCCGGCTGCGAGGTTGGCGGGCAGGCCCGTGACCGGCGCGTACCCCGACTCCGTGACGTCCTGCTCCGTGTACCGGATGCGCTCGGCGAGGAACTCGCCGTCCCGGTCGAGGTCCCGCAGGACCGCGGCGACGGCGATCGTCTTGACCGTCGAACACATCGGGAACAGCTCGTCCGCGCGGTACGTCACGGTCCGGCCCGTGACCGTGTCGCACGCGAAGATTCCCAGCCTCGCGGAGTGCGCCCGTTCAAGACCACGCAGCCGCCCGGCGACGCCCCTGCCGTCCGTGCCCTGTGCGAAAGCCCTTCCCCCGGTGGGGAACACGGCGGTGAACGCCGTCGTGGCGACCCCGGCAAGAACCCCACGCCGACCCGGCTGCGACTCCATGGCCATGCTCCTCCGCTCGTGCGGCCACCGGACATGGCGGCTGCCCCTTCCAGCCTGTCCGAACCCGTTCCTCCCCCGTCCGGGGCGCGCAGGACCCCGAGGGCGCCGACGCCCGGCGTGGTGGTCGCTCCCGCCGGCCGGGTGGATCCCGTAGGGTCGACCAATGGCGAAGTACTTCGACGTGCACCCGCAGACTCCCCAGGCCCGCACCATCGGCACCGTGGTCGACAGCCTCCGGTCCGGGGCCCTCATCGCGTACCCGACCGACTCCTGTTTCGCCCTGGGCTGCCGCCTGGGCAACCAGGAGGGCATCGAACGGATCCGGTCGATCCGGCGGCTCGACGACCGTCACCACTTCACCCTGATGTGCGAGAACTTCGCCCAGCTGGGGCAGTTCGTCCACATCGACAACGACGTCTTCCGCGCCGTCAAGGCGGCGACGCCCGGCAGCTACACCTTCATCCTCCCCGCCACCAAGGAGGTCCCGCGCCGCCTGATGCACCCGAAGAAGAAGACGGTGGGGGTCAGGATCCCCGACCACGCCGTCACGCGGGCCCTGCTCGCCGAACTCGGCGAACCGCTGGTCTCCAGCACCCTGCTCCTCCCCGGCGAGGACGAGCCGATGACCCAGGGGTGGGAGATCAAGGAGCGGCTCGACCACGTGGTGGACGCCGTGATCGACTCCGGCGACTGCGGTACGGAGCCGACGACGGTCGTCGACTTCTCCGGCGACGTGGTGGAGATCGTCCGGCGCGGGGCCGGCGACGTGACGCGCTTCGAGTGACGACGCGGGCACGGTTCGGCTGACAGGCCGTCATGGCGGGGGCGCCTCCGGGCATCCCCGCCGGCCACCACCGGTCGGGCGGGAGCCGGGACGTGCCGCCCTCCTCGGCGGACCGGGCGCTGCTCCGGTTGCCGACCGGCCGTCAGATCGTGGACCCCGCAGTGCCGGTGTGCAAGGATCGTCGGTCCACGGAGTCGGACCGAACCGGAGGATGCCATGCCGGCGTACGCCATAGCCCATCTGCGCGAGGCCGACCCGCACCCGGAGATCGCCGAGTACATCGAGCGCATCACCGACACCTTCGAGCCGTACGGCGGCCGCTTCCTGGTGCACGCCGCGCAGCACGAGGTCAAGGAGGGCGGCTGGCCCGGACACGTCGTGGTCATCGCCTTCCCCACCATCGACGATGCGCGGGCCTGGTGGGACTCCCCCGGTTACCGGGAGATCGCACCGCTGCGCTCCCGGCACGTCGCGGGCGACATCATCATCGTCGAGGGCGTCCCCGGGGGCTACGACCCGACCGCCACCGCTGCGGCGGTGCGCAAGGCCGCGTCCGCCCGGTAGGCCCACCCGTACCCCGCCGGTCCTGTCGCCGTCGCCGGCCCTGTCGTCCTCGACGTGACGGCCGTGGGCCGTGGGCCGTGGTGCCCGTGCCGGTGACCGTCGGGGCGGCTACGTGGCGGGCGGGCGGACCGCGGTGATGCCGGAGAGGATGAAGTCGATCCCGGCGAGGAACTGCTCGTGGTCGTCGTGCCCGCGCAACTGGTCCGCGGCGGCCCGGGTGAACGGGTAGTCGTCGGGGTCGAGCGCCTCCCACGCGGCCGATACGGAGTTGAGGAACTCGGCGCGGTCCGCGTCGTGCCCGAGAGCGCGGGCGCCCTCGACGTTCGCCGCGTTCTGGCCGGCGGCGCCGAGGATGTAGTGCATCAGCGCCGAGGACGCCGTGATCCAGCTGCTCTCGGGCACGCCCAGCGCGTGGACCTGCCGGCCGATGCTTTCGAAGATCCGTGGCGCCACCGGCCCCCAGGGGCTGCGGGAGATCTGCGTCGAGAGCTGCGTGGCGAGCCAGGGGTGCTGCTCGATCGCGTCGAACAGGCCGAGCGCGACGGTGCGGATCCCGTCCTGCGGCGAGTCCCCGGACACGGCGGGCTCGACGGCCAGAGCGGCGGCGACGACGGCGTCGGTCGCGGCGCCGAGCAGCTCGCCCTTGTTCGCCACGTGCCAGTAGATCGCCCCGGGCCCGGTGGCGAGGCGCTCGGTCAGCGCCCGGAAGGTCAGCCCGCCCTCGCCCGCGGTGTCGAGCAGTTCGACGGCAGCCTCGACGATGCGCTCCCGGGAGAGGGCTTCCGTGCGCCGCTGCGACCGGCGTGTCCGCGTTGTCATGGGAACAGTTTGACATATCTGGAACGCCACTCCAACAATGGAACGACATTCCAGAGAGGCCGCCGGACCTCACCGCGGCCTCGACCCGAAGGAGTCACCATGAACACCCCCGTCACGATCATCGGCGCCGGACTCGGCGGTCTCACCCTCGCCCGCGTCCTGCACGTCCACGGCATCCCCGCGGCGGTCTACGAGGCCGACACCTCGGCGGAGGCCCGTACGCAGGGCGGCCAGCTCGACATCCACGAGGAGGACGGACAGCGCGCACTCGCCGACGCCGGTCTCACCGACGAGTTCCGCGCGATCATCCACGAGGGCGCCGAGGCGCTGCGCGTGCTCGACCGGCACGGCAAGCTGCTGCACGACGCCCCCGACGACGGCACGGCGCAGCGTCCCGAGGTGCTCCGCGGAGACCTGCGCCGGATCCTGCTCGACTCGCTCCCGGCCGGCACCGTCCGGTGGGGCCACAAGGTCACCGGCGTCCGGCCCCTCGGCGGGGGCCGGCACGAGCTGGCCTTCGCCGACGGCACGACCGTGACCACCGACCTCCTCGTCGGCGCCGACGGCGCCTGGTCGAAGGTCCGCCCGCTGCTCTCCGACGCCGTGCCCGAGTACATCGGCACGACGTTCATCGACACCTACCTGTACGACGCCGACGAGCGGCACACCGCGACGGCCGAGGCCGTCGGTGTCGGCGCGATGTACGCACTGACCCCGGGCAAGGGGATCGTCGCCCACCGCGAGGCGGGGAACATCCTGCACACGTACGTCGAGCTGAGCCGCCCCGCCGAGTGGATCGCCGGCATCGACTTCACCGATGCCGCCACCGCGACCGCCCGGGTCGCGGCCGAGTTCGACGGGTGGGCACCGGAACTCACCGCGCTGATCACCGACGGCGAGACCGCCCCGGTCGCACGCATGATCCACACGCTCCCGGACGGACACCGCTGGGACCGCGTGCCCGGGGTGACGCTCCTCGGCGATGCCGCGCACCTGATGCCGCCGTCCGGCGACGGCGCGAACCTGGCGATGTTCGACGGCGCCGAACTCGCCAAGGCGATCGCCGCGCAGCCCGACGACATCGAAGCGGCACTCACCGCCTACGAGGACGCACTCTTCGCCCGCACCGAGCCCTTCTACGCCGACGCCCACGAAATGCTGGACCTCTGCCTCGGCGACCGCGCACCGTTCGGACTCATCGACCTCTTCAACGGCGGTCCCCAGGAGCAGGAGCAGGGCCAGGAGCAGGACCAGGACGGGGCACCGGCCCGGCCCTGAGCCGCCCCGCCGACGGCCCCTGTGCGACCGCGCGCCACGCTCCCGGGGTACGCGGAGCGGCCGGGTCGGCCGGGTCGGCCGAATCGGCCTGGTCGGCCGCAGAGATCGGGACGGTGATCCCGATGGTGATCCCGATGGTCGGGGTCAGCCGCCGTGGACGGGCAGCAGGCCGCGTTCGGCGAAGACCTTCTTCGCGGCGAAGGTGGCGTTGATCGCCTTGGGGAATCCGCAGTAGGCGGCGGAGTGCAGCAGCGCCTCGACGATCTCTTCGGGCGTCAGGCCCACGTTGAGGGCGGCGTTGACGTGGACCTCAAGCTGGGGCTCGCATCCGCCGAGTGCGGTGAGCATGCCGAGGGTGACCAGTTGGCGGTCGCGGGGCGGCAAGGCGGGACGGGAGTAGATCTCGCCGAACCCCCAGGCCGCGATCTGGTGCGCCAGCTCCGGGGAGACGTCCGCGAGCGCGGACACCACCCGGCTGCCGGCCTCCCCGTCGATCCGGGCGAGGACCTCCATGCCCCGCTCGAAACGGTCCTGACGGTCCTGACGGTCGTGCGCGGACGTGGTGTCAGCGGCCAAGGCGAGCTCCCCGTGTCGTGATCCTGCCCGCCCCTCCGACAGAAGGGACCGGGTGCGAACAGAACCCACCGTAGGTGTTGGAGCGCACTCCGACGCAAACCGCGGCCGGCCGACAACGGCCGTGTGACAGCGTTCCGGTGTCCGCTGCGGCACACGACCGCGAGCAGGTCGCCACCGCGACGGGGTACGCCGGGTGCGACCCGTGGCGCAGAACGCCGACACCGCCGTCCCGGGCCGGGGATGCCCGGCCGCACCGGGTGCGCACAGGTACCGGAAGGGGCGGATTATGCGAATCCCTGTGGCATTCGGGTATTCCGGTCGTAGATTTGCTGTGAAGAACAGTGGCTGACGATGCGACAGGAGTCTTTGTGGCAAGCGGAGAGACGTTCGGTACGGACAGCGGTGTGGGATCGACGATCGCCCTGCTGGAGGCCAGGCTGCCCGAAGTGCGGGAACGGCGACGGCAGTTGGAGGACGAACTCGCCGGCGTCGTCGCGCAGGAGAACGCGATGGTCAGCGTGCTGCAGGGCCTGGCGACGCTGTCCGGAGCATCCCTGGACGGCGCCTCACCGAGCGGGCAGGGCGCAGCAGCGTCGGCGGCGGAGGTGACGGCCGTACTGCCCGCGCCGGAAGCCACTTCGGCAGCGGTCGAGGTGGCCGAGGTGACAGAGGTGGTCGAGGTGGCCGCTGAGGGTACGGCGGCCGGGCAGGCGTCGGCCCCGCCCGAGTCGGCCGCGGCACGGCCCGTCCGCCGGCGGACCCCGAAGAGCACGGCGAAGAAGACCACCACCAGGAAGACGGCAGTCAAGAAGGCCGCCCCCTCGGGCAGGAGCGCTGCGGCCGCTCCGGCCGAACCGGTGGCAGAGGCCCCCGCCTCGGCGGCGGCCGAGGTGCCCGCAGCGAGCGGCGCCGTCGCGGCGAGGACGAGCCCGGCCAAGAAGGCCGCCACCAGGAAGACGGCGGCCAAGGAGCCCGCCGCGGTGAAGAAGGCGGCGACGAAGAAGGCGGTGCCCTCGGCCGGGAAGGCCGTGCCCGCGGAAGAGGCACCCCCCGCTCCGGCGCAGGCGGGCCGCCGCAGGCGGCTGACCGACGCCGAGAGCGTCCTGGCCACCCTCTCCGCGGCCACCGGCCCGCTGCGTGCCCGGGAGGTGGCCGGCCTGCTCGGCCTGGACGACCAGGACACCGGCAAGGTGAACGCGGTCCGCACCATGCTCGAACGCCTTGCCAAGGCCGACAGGGCGCGGCGCAGCGGCCGGGGCCTGTACGTGGCGGTGGCCGGCTGATCCCTCGGCCCGGGCGGCACCGGCGGCAACCGGGAGGCCACGCCGTGCGGTGCCGAACGCGGTCGACGGAGGGGACGGTGGCGGGCTGCCCGGCGCCGCGGCACCCACCGGGGGCGGTCCGAGCCCGCCCCTGACCCTGATCACGGTCGGCCGGACGACGGGCGGCCGAGCAGGCCCCGGCACCCTGCGGTGCCGGGGCCTGCTGCTGCCCGGGTCCCGGGGGTGGCGGGCCGGGGGGCCGCAGGTGTGGGGTCCGGGGTCCTGGGTGTGGACCGGCAACGCAGCGCGACATCGTCGACCGTGGGCGCGCGATCGGCATGCCCGTGCCGAACGGGCTTGCGCGGAGGGGTCAGTCGAGCTCGACGTAGGCGACGAGCACGACCGTGCCGAGCACGGTGGAGACGTAGGCGATCCGGACGCCGTCCTTGGCGTACTCGCGGACCGGGCTGTCCGGGCGCATCTGCACGCCCGTGGTCCTCGGGGACAGCGCGATCGTGTCCAGGTGCGGGTCGAGCCGGGCGAGCGCGGCGTCGTCCATCCCGGCGATCTGGCGCTCGGCGACCTCGTGGAACGTGATGACCGCCCGGCGCGGCAGGCGGTCAGGCAACGTACTGCTCGCCGTCGGCCGAGGCGGTGCCGGGAAGGCCGCGGCCTGCCGCGCCCTCCGGAGCGGCGTGCCGGGCCGTGGCACGCAAGCCGTCGCTCTCGGTCGGGTCGAACACCATTCGCATCGCGTCTTCCAGAGCGCCGGGGCCGGAGTTACGAGGCTAGCGCAGGGCGACCGGGAACCGGTGCGGGTTCGGTACCCCGGTCGGCGCGGGTTGCGCGCTCCGCCCCTCGGCGAACCTGTCGCCCACCTGGCGGGGATGCCGAAGCGGCGGGAGCGCTGCGGCCGCCCGGGCTGCCCCGACCGCCCTGACCGCCCCGACCGATCCGAGTGGTCGGGGCGGGACGGTCACGGCCGTCCCCAGGTCTTGCACGCCGGCTCGTGCCAGATGGTGCGGACGACCAGGCTGCCCCGGGAGATGTGCTCGCTGGCCCAGGTCCGGCAGCATCCGCCGTACGGCCGGGCCGCGGCCGACGGCTTCGCGGCGCGGACCGTGGCAGCAGGTGTGGATGCGGTGGGCGCGGCCGGGCGGCCGTGGCGGTGACCGGTCTGGAGAGTCGTCATGCCTGAGGCTGTGCCCATCCGGCCGCTGCGCCGAACCCCACGAACACCCGAACGGCGCAGCCCCGAGCCGATCCGGACGGCTACCGGCCCGCACCGGAACCCGCACCCGCACCCGCACCCGCACCCGCACCCGCACCCGCACCGGGAACGCGTCGGCTCGGCCGACAGCGTCCTCACGGCTGCGCGAGAGTGTGCACCGCCGGTCGAGCGGCTGCCGGGCCGGCTCCGGGAATGCCGAACGGCCCTGCCCCCAGGCACACTTCGGGAGAGTTGGAAGAAACCCTTGTGCGCCCACGCCCGGCGGTTTAGCGTCTGTGCCATTCGAGCACCCACCCCCCAGCTCGACGGCACGTCAGATTTGTTAGCGCTAACAGAACCGTTCAGGAGACCGGCGCACGACGCACGGCACCACCCCGCCCCACAGAGCCCGTCGATGGTTCCCCCGGCGAACCATGCTCTGCGCGGCGGCGCTCTCCGAGCTCACGGCCTCCGGCTCGGAGCGCCCGGCTGCCCGCCACCACGTGTGGCACTGCGACGCCGCCGTAGCAGCATCATCGGCACTGCCTCCACAGCCGCCGGATGGACCCCACCCACCTGACGGCGCACCGAGCGCGCGCTCGACCCGGATCCACGGCCGGCCGGCGGCCGTTCGCACCTTCCGGGGGCGTGATGCCTGCCCGAGCGGCGGCCGAAAAGCTCTCGAACGCCTGCAGTACCGCGCCCCTCACGGCCCGCGGAGCTTCCTGCTGCCCCTTTCCGTGTCGGCCGCACGTGTGGACCAGGCGGCGCCGCCCCGTCATGGCACCGCGCCCGTCCCGACCGAGCACTCCCGGCCACCCACCCCAAGGAGACCCCCACGCGGACGAACCCCCTCGCAGCCCCGGGCGGAGAGCAACGGCACTGCTGCCGGAACTCCTTGTGCACCTGCTCCGCCCCTGCCGGGGCGCGTCCCGCACCGCGCCACGCGCCCACCACCGACGACGCCCGGGAACGACTGCTCCCACCCTGACCGCTACGGCCGGTGGCGTCAGGCCGGCCCGAACAGGGCTCCGGTCCGGGCCACCCCGTGCGTCGGAACTTCCGTACACCACCCAGGAATCGAGGAGAGAAATGAAACGACTCCGGTCTGTCCTTCGCCGGCGTGCCGCCGTACTGACGGCAACCTTCGCCGCTGCGCTGGTCGCGGGGGCCCTCTCGGGCAGCGCGGTCTCGCAGGCCGCGACGTCCCAGCCCTGCGACCTCTACGCCGCCGGCGGCACGCCGTGCGTCGCCGCGCACAGCACCACCCGTGCCCTGTACGGCAGTTACAACGGGGCGCTCTACCAGGTGCGCCGCACCTCGGACAACACCACCCGCGACATCGGGGTGCTGAGCGCCGGCGGATACGCCAACGCCGCCGCGCAGGACTCGTTCTGCGCCGGAACGAGCTGCGTCATCACGGTCATCTACGACCAGACCGGCCGCAACAACCGCCTCACCCAGGCACCCCCCGGCGGATTCAACGGGCCCGCCGCGGGCGGCTACGACAAGCTCGCCAACGCCACGATGGCGCCGGTCACCCTCAACGGCAACCGCGCCTACGGCGTCTTCGTCTCGCCCGGAACCGGCTACCGCAACAACACGACCAACGGCATCGCGACCGGCGACCAGCCCGAGGGCATGTACGCGCTCTTCGACGGCACGCACTACAACGACGGCTGCTGCTTCGACTACGGCAACGCCGAGACCAACAGCCGCGACAACGGCAACGGCACCATGGAGACCATCTACTTCGGCAACAGCCGGGGCTGGGGCTCCGGCGCCGGCAACGGCCCCTGGGTGATGGCCGACCTGGAGAACGGCCTGTTCTCCGGCGTCAACACCGGCTACAACGCGAACGACCCGACCGTGAACCACCGCTTCCTCACCGCGATCGTCAAGGGCGAGCCGAACCACTGGTCCATCCGCGCCGGGAACGGACAGTCCGGCGCACTGTCCACCTACTACAACGGGACCCGGCCGAACGCCTCCGGCTACAACCCGATGAAGAAGGAGGGCGCGATCATCCTCGGCATCGGCGGCGACAACAGCAACAGCTCCGCCGGCACCTTCTACGAGGGCGTCATGACCTCCGGCTACCCCTCCGACGCCACCGAGAACTCCGTCCAGGCCAACATCGTCGCGGCCGGCTACGCGCAGGGCTCGGGCGGCGGCACCGCCCTCAACTCCGGCTCGTCGATCTCGCTCCGGGCGACCACCGCCTGCTGCACCACCAGCTACCTCAGCCACTCCGGCACGAGCGTCGCCACCGCGGCCGTCACCTCCGCCAGTTCGGCGACCGTCAAGGCGAACGCCTCCTGGATCGTCCGGCCCGGCCTGGCCAACAGCGCCTGCCGCTCCTTCGAGTCGAAGAACACACCGGGCAACTACCTGCGGCACCAGAACTTCCAGCTCTACCTGCACCCCAACGACGGCAGCGTCCTGTTCGCCAACGACGCCACCTTCTGCTCGCAGGCCGGCGTGAACGGCCAGGGCAATTCGCTGATCTCCTACAACTTCGCCGACCGCTACATCCGCCACTACGCCAACACCGGGTACGTCGCCTCCAACGGCGGCTCCAACACCTTCGACGCCACGGCCCTCTGGGCCGACGACGTCAGCTGGGTGGTCGCCTCTCCCTGGACCCCCTGACCCCCGAACCTCTGACCCCGAACCGCCGGCGGCCGTCCCCGGGACGGCCGCCCGCGCCGGGCCCCCCCCCCCCGCCCCCCCCCCCCCCGGCGCCCGCCCCCGGGCCGGCCGCCGGCCTCGGCCCCGCACGCCTCGCCCACCCCGGTCCCGCCGTGACAGCCGTGACAGCCGCGTACAGCCGCGTACAACCGCGTACTTCCGGGCAGCCGGAACCGGCTCCCGGAGCCGCTAGGACCGCTACGGCCGCTCGCCGGCGATGCGGTCGAGCCAGTCCTCCAGGAGCCCGCGCTCGTTGGCGGTCAACGCGGAGGTCTGCGGAAGCACTGCCCGAAGGGTGACCGCGGCGCCGGCCGGGCCAGGCGGCTCCTGGCCGGGCGAGCCCTCGGTGGGCGGGCCGGTGGTGATGGCCGCGATGACCGCCTCGCGGGCGAGGTCGGAGAGGGTGAGGTCACGCTGGTCCTCGGCCGTGGCGATCAGCGCGAGTGCGGTTCCGCTGCCGGCGGCCTGGACGAGACGGGCCGCGCGCTCTTCGCCGACGCGCAGACGGCCCGCCTGGGCGACGCTGCGGATGTAGGAGGAGAGGTGGGCGAAGGCGGCCGCGGCAGCGGGCGAGGCGGCCCCGCCCGGACGGGGCTCGCCGTACATGAGGCAGTACAGGGCAGGGTTGGCCAGCGCGAAGGCGATGTTCAGCTCCCAACCGGTCCGCAGATCCTCGACGGGGTCACCCGTGGGCCGGATGGCGGCCTCTTCCTCCAGGTGCTGGGCCCACCCGTGGGCGGCCACCGCGTCGAGCAGTCCCTGCTTGTCCCCGAAGAGGCGGTAGATGGTGGGGGCCTGCGTGCCGGCCGCCGTGCTGACGGCGCGCGTGGAGACGGCCTCACGGCCGCCCTCGGCGAGGAGCTTCGTCGCGGCGGCGATGACCCGCTCCCGGTGCTTGTCGACGCCGGCGGGCTTCTCGGTCTCCATGTTTCCGACGATAACAGACCTTCGATTCCGACTGAACAGCCGTCACGGACGGGCCCGGGCGGCAACGGAGGCCACGACTGCCCGCCGCGAACGATCGCGGCGGGCAGCACGCAGGGCCGGACGGCCGCGGAGGGCAACACGCAGGGCAGGGCAGCACGGGGGCGGGCTCAGGCCAGGAAGGCGGGCTTGAACACGTCCTGGCACCACCGGCGGAAGTCGGTGGGGGCGGGCGATGCCGGCGCCTCCTGCTCCGCGTCGTAGATGCCGTCGTTCTGCGCGGCGGCCATGTCGACCAGGCCCTGCGCCCAGGCCTCGCTCAGGCCGTACTGCATCATCGTCGCCCTGTACGCCTGTTCGTCGACCCGCTGGAAGCGGACCGGGCGCTCCAGCACCTCGGACAGGACCTGCGCCATGGCGTCGGGGGACAGCGTGTCACCGACGACCGGAACGGTGGCCTGCCCGTTCCAGGAGCCGTCGGAGAGCAGGTCTGCGGCGACTGCGGCGATGTCCCGGGTGGCGACGACCGCCAGCGGACGGTCCGCGGAGTTCGCCAGGAAGAACATCCCCTGCGCCTTGATCGCCTCGACCTGACCGAGGAGGTTCTCCATGAAGAACGGCATGGCCAGCGCCCGGTAGTTCACCCCGGCGCTCTCGATCATGTCGTCCATCGCGAACGCGGGCGACAGCAGGCCCGCGGGCTTGCCGTAGGCGCGGCCCAGGCTCGTGACGCCGACGACGCGCTCGACGCCCCGGGCCTTGAAGGCGTCGCAGGCTGCACGGGTGAAGTCGAGGTAGTGGTCGTGGATGTCGTCGGCGCGGGGGTTCGGCGGCACGAGCCACAGGACGCCGTCGGCACCCTCGAACGCCTCGGCCAGCACCTCGGGGTCACTGTGCGAGCCCTGCACCACCTCCACCCGCTCACGCGTCCGCGGAGCCAGTCGGGCGGCATCGCGGGCGATCACCCGAAGCGGCCGGCCTTCGGCGAGCAGTGCATCGACGACCTGGTGGCCGATCCGGCCGGTGGGAGCGGTAATGACGATCACGGAAGTCTCCTGTGGTGCAGTGTCGGACGGGAGCACGCCCCGGCGGGCAGGCCTCGGCGCGACATCGTTTCCACTGATAATCATTGAACGTTTCCACTGATTTCGCAAGCCGATAGCCGCGTACTGCTATCACTGGAAACGACGAAGCCCACCACTCCGCCCCGGCAGGGAACGAACGGACTCGCGTTCGGCACGGCCGGTCCGTCCGACCTCCTTCGGCAGCGCACCGACCGGGCTCCGGTCGGCAAACTCGCCGGCACCCGCCACCCATCGGCTGCGGCCGTGGACACGGCGCCCGTCGCAGCAGGACAGGGCGACCGGCACTCCCCCGCAGCCAGGGGCCACAGCCGGCCGGCCGGGCCCGTGGCTCTACGACGTGGGGATCTCCAGCAGCAGTCCGCCGTCGAGGCGCTGCTGCATGTACCGGCCGTGCGCGCCGCAGACGACGACCGTTCCGCCCTGTGCATCCATCGCGAGGAAGATCCCCGGCTCCCCGCACGGCCCCTGCGACCGGTCGTAGCCCCACCCGGTGCCGCACTCCTCGCACCGGGAGCAGCCGTCCTCCGCGCTCAGCGTCGATCCGCAGCGCGGGCAGATCCCCCACCACGCCGTGCACGACCCCGGCCACTGGGCCGCACGGACCCGCGCCAGCCTCTCGGCCGCGGCCCCGATCCGCCGGGACGCCTGCACGAGGGCGTCGTCCACCGCCCCCGGCAGGGATCCCCGCACGGCGCGGGGCAGACCCGGCTGCTGCCTCAACCGCTCCCGCATCACGGCGACGTCCCGCACCAGGGCGTCCGTACGCGCCTGAAGGTCACGAAGCTCCGCCGGAGTCGGCTCGTCGACTCCCCCGGCCGGATCGGCATCCGCGAACAAGCCCCTCACCCCCCGACACGACTCCGCCGTCCGCGAGGTGTCCGCACACGTCGGTGCGGCGCCTCACCGCCGGCGGCCTCCCACAAGAATCGTCGTGATCAAACCATGACATCCGCGTGCCGACAAGAGGCCGCTCCCGCGCCGCACGCTCCCCCACCGGCACGACCGGCGGGTCCTGCGACCCGAAGCGGCGGGTGCGGCCCGGCCTGTGCACGGAGGGCGGCACCGTACGGATCCCCTCCGCGTCCGGCCGCCCCGGCCTGCGGAGAGGCGCCACCGCCGGAGCGTTGTTCGCCGCGCCCGTTCGGCGGCCCGGGAACGGCGGCCCGGGAACGGCGGCCCGGGAACGGCGGGAGGGACGCGACGCGCGCAGACGGCAGCGGGGTCGCAGATGTGGTGGGCGGCCGCCGGCGGTCATGCAGGCGGAGTGATCCGGCTCACATGCTGTCACAGCGATCGACCGCCCGGTGTCCTGTGACCGGATCGCTCGACCGAATCGCTCGAAACGAAGGAGACACCGTGAACGGGAACACCGAGGTGGTCGTGATCGGCGGCGGCTACGCAGGCGTCATGGCGGCCAATCGTCTGACGCAGCGCGACGACGTGACGGTGACGCTGGTCAACCCGCGCCGGAGCTTCGTCCACCGGGTCCGCCTGCACCAGCTGGTGGGCGGGTCCGACGACGCGGTCGTCGAGTACGGGGACGTGCTGCACGAGGGCGTCGAGCTGGTGGTCGACACCGTGACGCGGATCGACGCGGCCGGGCGCAGCGTGGAGCTGGCGGGCGGCGGCACGGTCGGTTACGACTACCTGATCTACGCGGTGGGCAGTGGCAGCGCCGACCCGTGCGTGCCCGGAGCGGCGGAGTTCGCCTGTCCGATCGCTTCGCTGGAGGAGGCGCAGCGGCTGGGGTCGATCCTCGACGCCGCGCCCGCGTCGGCCCCGGTGACGGTGGTCGGGGCCGGGCCGACCGGCATCGAGACCGCCGCCGAGCTGGCGGAGGCGGGCCACACCGTGACCCTGGTGTGCGGCGGGGTGCTCGGCCCGTACCTGCACCCGCGGGGGCGGCGCTCGGTCGCCGGGCGGCTGGCCGCGCTCGGCGTGACCGTGCTCGACGGCCCCGGCACGAAGGTGACGGCGGTGACGCGCGGTGCCGTGCAGCTCGGCAGCGGCCGCGAGGTGCCGAGCACGGTGACCGTCTGGACCGCCGGGTTCGGGGTGCCGGACCTGGCCGCGCGCAGCGGGCTGAGCACCGACGCCCTGGGCCGGCTGCTCACCGACGAGACGTTGACCAGCGTGGACGATGTGCGCATCGTCGCGGCCGGCGACTCGGCGGCGCCGTCGGACCTGCCGCTGCGGATGAGCTGCCAGGCCGCGATGCCGCTGGGCGCGCGGGCCGCCGACACGGTGCTCAGCCGGATCGCGGGTGAGCAGCCGTCGGCCCTCAACCAGGTGTTCGCCGGCCAGTGCATCAGTCTGGGCCGTCGCGCCGGCATCTTCCAGTTCGCCCGCAGGAACGACGACGCGTTGTGGTTCCACGTCGGTGGTGGTCCTGGGGCGAAGCTCAAGGAGTTCGTGGTCAAGGGCATCGTCAAGCACCTGGCGGACGAGGCGCGCAAGCCCGGTTCGTACGGCCTGCACCGGGTCTCGGGCGGTGCCGCCCGCGGGCAGGCGCTGCAGGCCCGGCGCGGCAAGGCGCCGGCGACCGTACGGCCGACGGCCTGACGAGGCGTTCGGTGCCGGTCCGGACGGCTGTCGACGGTCCTTCAGCGCACGCGGGCGACGACATGCCGTGCCGTCAGGGGCGTTGCCCCACCCGTGCGTTCACCGGTGGCCGTCCGGACGGCGGACCGTCGCCGGCCCGGCGTGTCACCGCCGTGCGCCGGACGGTGTCCCCCTCTCGATCGCACCGGACGGGCAGGCCATGATCGAACGGCTGCCGACGAGGGGGACCTCGCTGTGGATGCACACTCGAAGGCCGCCGTCGACCGGCGCCGACCGCACAGGAGAGGGACCGGACCATGAGTGACCACGACACCGACCCGGCGACCGGGACGTTCGTCGCCCATCGCAACCTGCTCTTCACCGTCGCCTACGAGATGCTCGGGTCGGCGGCCGACGCCGAGGACGTCCTCCAGGAGACCTGGCTGCGGTGGGTCGAGGTCGACCTGGCGCAGGTCCGCGACCGGCGCGCCTACCTGGTGCGGATCACGACCCGGCAGGCGCTCAACCGGCTGCGTACGATGCAGCGCCGCAGGGAGGCGTACGTCGGCCAGTGGCTGCCCGAGCCGCTGCTGACCGCGCCGGACGTGGCCGAGGACGTGGAGCTCGCCGAGAGCGTGTCGATGGCGATGATGCTCGTCCTGGAGACCCTGTCGCCGACCGAGCGCGCGGTCTTCGTGCTGCGCGAGGCCTTCGACGTCGGCTACGACGAGATCGCGGCCGCCGTCGGCAAGAGCCCCGCGGCCGTCCGCCAGATCGCGCACCGCGCCCGCCGGCACGTCGATGCCCGCCGTCCTCGCCGGGCGGTCTCCCCGAGGACGGCCCGGGCGGTGGTGGAGTCGTTCCGGCGCGCGCTCGAAACCGGGGATCCGCAGGGCCTCATGGACGTCCTCGCCCCGGAGGTCGTCCTCGTGAGCGACGGCGGCGGCGTCAGGCGGGCCGCGCTGCGGCCGGTCGCCGGCGCCGACAAGGTGGTGCGCTTCTACCTCGGCGGCACCAGCAAGAACGGGAACACGATCACCGCCGCCCCCACCGTCGTCAACGGCAACCCGGCACTCGTCGTCCACCTGGACGGGCAGATCGACGGCATCATGGCGATCCGCATCGAGGACGCCCGCATCGCCGGTCTCTACTACGTCCGCAACCCCGAGAAGCTGACCCGTCTCGCATCCGAGACGCCGCTCACCCTGCGGTGAGCTCCCCGCGGCGAGCCGCCCCGAGCCCGACGGAGCCGGGCTCGGGCACTCCGCCGGCCCGGACGGGCCCGGGCCGACCCGGCCCCGTCCGGGGGGTGCGCACTTCGGACGGGGCCGGGCTGCTCCCGCGCGGCGGGCCCGTCCGGCCGCGCGGCGGGCCCGGCCGGGTCGTACACGGGCCGCCTCCGCCGGGCGCGACGGTGGACGGCCCGCAGGCGCCGACCCGCAGGGTCAGATGGTCCCGCGCAGCTTGGCCAGCGCCTCGTTGAGCAGGATCTCGCCGTCCTCCTGGGTGCGGCGCTGCCGGACGTAGCCCAGGTGCGTCATGTAGGGGGCGTTGCCCGAAGCGACGGGCACGTTGTCCGGGTCGGGGCCGGCGGGCAGGCCGCACCGGGGGCAGTCCCACGTCTCCGGGACCACGGCCTCGACCGCGAAGCTGAGCTGCGTGTGGTGGCCGTTGCCGCACCAGAACGACGCCACTGTGCGAGGAGCGAGGTCACCACGCTCGGGCTCGCCCATCGGCCCCGAACCGATTCGGGCACCCCTGATACCGCTACGTCCCTGTGCCACGTTCGCTCTCCTAGGCCACGATGTCCACGCCTCGGATGTGCATGGGGACGCCAAGCGTAAGGCCACCCGCGGGTGCACACACAGTCCGCGGTCCCCCCGCGGGTGCTCGGCCCGTCGCCGACGGGCCGAGCACCTGTTGTTCGCGGCGCCGAGAACGCCAGGACCGGGGCGGCAGCCGGGGCCGGTACGGCCCGGCGGGGCGCCGTTCCTCCGGCCGCCGGGCCGGCCTGCCTGGCCCGTGCCGGGTGGCACGTGGGGTGACGCGCGGGTGACATGCCCGGCGACAGATCACCCACCGCCGGTCAGATCGGCCGGTCCGGGTCCGAGAACGTCAGGCCGTCGACAGCGAGGGGGCGGCGGACCGGGACAGGCACGGCCACGTCCTCACCGGGCGGCTCGCGGAAGGCGGCGCCCTGTTCCACCGGCAACGGCCGACGGCCACCGCTCTGCGCGGGGAGGGGCAGTTCGGCAGCGGGCTCGGAGAAAACGGGCAGCCCGAGGCTGCGACGGTCGAGGGTCATGATCCCAGTCTTGCACCCCGGGCCGTGCGCTCTCGACCGGATTGCCGCCCCGCGACGGCGCGTACGGGCACCCGCCGGTCCGGCGATCGGCGCCGGTGGTTCGCCTCGTGCGCCGCCCTTCCACGGCCGCCGTCCGCTCGGTCGCACGGCGCCGCCCTCGGCATCGGTGTCGTTCACACCACCAGGACTGCCCGGTGCTTCACATGCGCCCGTCGAGGCAGCGAGACGATTTCCCCCCTCCCGGAAGAAGTCCATCGACCCTCTTTTCGGTCGATTTCCGCTGCGCCGTCAAGAACCCGTCCGCACGCAGGAACAATCAGCCATTGGCAACGAACGAATAAATCTCGTCACGGAATCCGAACCCTGCTCACGCACACGCTCCCGCCGACATTCTTCGGGATTCATCGACGGTTCTCGATCGAGCGATCGGCACGCAGTACCGTGCCGGTCCGGGATCAGGGCCGGGATCAGGAACAGGACCAGGACCGGGACCAGGTCCAGGCCTCCGGCAACGCAGCGATATGACCGTTGTGAGTGGTTGGGTGAGGATGCTCCGAATCATGGCGGTACAGAGACGGGCGCGGCCTTTCGGCACTCGTCCGGATGTCGAGTCCGGGAAGATCGAGGAGGACCACGCCCGTCGGGATCATCATCGGTGATCGACGTGCCGGCCGTGCGGTGCCCGGAGTCCCGGCCGCTGCCGTCGCGGCGGTGCCGCCCGGCGCCCGCTCCGCGGCGGCGGGCGCGGGATCGGCCGCCGATGCGCCGCAGCGGGTCCTCGCCGGGCCGGGCGCGTTCCGGGATCCGTCCACCGATGCTCCATCAGGCTCCGGACGGGTGCACGTTCCGGCCTTCCCCCGCGCCGCGCACGCACCACGATCCGCCGCCGACTGCCGGTCCACCGGCCGCGCGGTCACCGGCCTGAGCGGTGCAGCCCTGCGCCACAACAGCCGAAATCCAGACCGGCCACTCCAACTGCTCAGAATCGCCTGAAACGGTCAAATGACAACTCCGCCGGAGCCCGGTCGAAGTTCCGTCCAACAGGGCCGTGATAGCCGACAGTTACAGGGCATTGACATCGATTGCACATCCCGGCAGGCTTTGCGGAACTGCCCGAGGCAGTGATGAACCCGGTTGTTCCGAGGTTGTTCCGAGTAACATCGATCGATTTGTCCCTCCAGCGACGGCAGGGAATGCGCAGATCCTCGTAGTAGTACCTGGACGTCGACGGTCACTTTCACCTGCCGGGCGTTCCCGCCTGTCCGGGGGCGGAGTTCCGCCGTTCGCGCGTCGCCGTCCCAACTCGTTTCCGAAGGCATGGGGGTGTCGCGGTCGTGGCTGTTGTGGTGCGTCCGGAGCCGGATCCCGGGTCGGCCTGGTCGTTCTCTTTCGATGGATCGGAGATCTGATGCGCGTCGCCCTTCTCACCACGACTCAACACGGTCATCTGAACCCGTATGTTCCGGTGGTCAATGCGCTCCGAACCGCCGGCAGCGAGGTTGCGCTGCTGCTGCTGTCCGCGGACGGTGGCGCGCTCGACGAGCAGCGCCGCCAGGCCCTGGGCAAGGCGGAGGTCCACGCGATCGGGCAGGTCGAGATGGCGCCGTGGAGCGGCGACCCGGCGAACATCGGCCCGATGCTCCGGTCGTCGCCGGTGGCCGGGCTGACGGCCGACGCGCTGCGCGAGACGGCGCCGGACTTCGTGCTCGTCGACTCGCTGCCGGTCACGGCGTCGGCCATGGTCGGCGCACGGGTGTCCGGCGTGCCGTACGGGATGATCTGGGCCAACCTGGGCGGGGTGTGCCCGAGCGAGCACCGGCGGGGCCGCTGGGCGTACGACGATCAGGTCGGCGACTACCTGACCGGGCACGGGGTGCTGTGGTCGACCCGGACCCATTCGGCGCGCTCGCCGATCCTCAACCTGATGCCGACGATTCCTGCTCTCGTCGGCGACGACGCGGTCACCGACGACGGCGTGCAGTTGGTCGGGCTGCCTGGTGCGGCGGGGGACCGCGGCGACGAGGTGGCCTTCCCGGGCCTGGACCGGATCGACCCCGACCGCCCGGTGGTGTACGTCTCCTTCGGCACGATCTTCTACCGGCGGCCGGACCTGCTGCGCACGGTGATCACCGGGGCGGCGGCGACCGGTGCCCAGGTGATCGCCGCGGTGGGGGATCTCGCCGAGGAACTCGCCCTGCCCGACGACGTGATCACCGCCCCGTACCTGCCGCAGCGTGAGGTGCTCGAACGCGCCGACGTGTTCATCACCCACGGCGGGTACAACTCCGTGGCGGAGTCGATCCGGGCGGCAACACCGATGCTGGTGATCCCGCTGGCCGTGGACCAGCCCATCCAGGCGCACTTCGTGGGCAGCGCGGGCTTCGGGACGGCGCTGGAGCCGGCCGGCGTCACCGGGCAGGCGGTCGCCGACGCCGTCACCGATCTGCTCGATCCCGCCCGGGACTACCGGGCCCGGCTGCGCGCCGCGCAGCCGGAGTGCGGCGATTCCGCCGCGCGCACGGCCGAGTTGGTCATCAGCACGGTCGAGACGCTTCAGCGAAAGGGGGAGCAGTGACGATCGAACTGCATCGGCCGGTGGGCGACCCGATCGTGGTCGATGACCTTGAACGCCTCTCGTTCCGGGTGGATCGCCGTGCCTACACCGACGACGACCTGGCCGCACGGGAGATGACGAGGATCTTCGACCGCTGCTGGTTGTACGTCGGGCACGAGTCGGAGGTGCCCGGGCCGGGCGCCTACGTGGCACGCGACGTCGGCGGACGTCCGGTGGTCATGGCGCGCGGGTCCGACGGGGTGATCCGGGTGTTCGCGAACAGCTGCCCCCACCGCGGGGCCCTGATCTGCTCGCAACCGGCCGGCCAGGCACGATCGTTCCGGTGCCCGTACCACGACTGGACGTTCTCCAACCAGGGCGACCTGGTCGGGGTTCCGATCCCGGACGGGTACGGGCCGGGCTTCCGGAAGGCGGACTTCGGCCTGGCGCAGCACCGCAGTGACAGTTACCGCGGTTTCGTGTTCGCCACCTTCGATCCCGAGCAGCCGCGCACCCTGCCCGAGTACCTGGCGGGTGCGACGGATTACCTCGATCTGATCGACGACCAGTCCGAGGCCGGGATGGAGGTGATCCAGGGTGCACAGCTCCACGGGGCCCGGGCCAACTGGAAGCTCATGATGGAGAACAGCGTCGACATCTACCACTTCCGGGCCCTGCACAAGCGTTACGTCAGCTACATGGAGTCGCTGGGGTCGGTGCCGCCACGACGGCGGGGCGGCTTCGGCTGCGCCCTCGGACTGGGGCACGGGGCCAACGAGCTGCCACCGGCGGCAGCCCGCCCGCTCGCCTACTGGACGCCGATGTTCGGCCCCGAGGTCCGGCCGCGGATCGAGGCGACGGCCGCACGGTTCGTCGAGCGGTTCGGTGCCGAACGCGCCGAACGGATCACCGGCACCAATCGTGCGGTGCTGATCTTCCCCAACTTGATGATCATCGACGCGATCGCGATCACGATCCGCAAGATCGACCCGATCGGCGCCGACCGGATGGCCATCACCTCGGTCGCCCTGGCTCCCAAGGACGAGGATCCGGACATCCGGGAACTCCGCAAGAGTCACTACCTGACGTTCCTCGGCCCCGCCGGCTTCGCCACTCCCGACGACATCGAGATCATCGAGTCGTGCCAGCGGGGTTACCTCAACCGCACGGTCCGCTACTCGGACCTGTCACGCGGCATGAACAAGGAGGTCCCGGAGACGACCGACGAGCTTCCCGCCCGCGAGTTCTGGCGGCAGTGGGACCGGCTGATGCACGGCGACGACGGTCACCTCGACGTCGCGCACCGGGCCGAGATGCAAGGGGCGGAACCACGATGACCACCGAACTGACGGTCGACGAAGCGGTCCGGGTGCAGTTGTGGCACCGGGTGAGCCAGTTCCTCTTCCGTGAGGCGCGGCTGCTCGACGAGTGGCGCCTGCGCGAGTGGTACGACGAGGTGCTGACCGCCGACATCCGCTACTCGGTGCCGGCCACCGACGTCCGCGGCGAGTCGGCCGACGCGCTCGGGCTCATCGACGACGACGCCGCCCGGCTGCGCCAGCGGATCGAACAGCTCCTCAACGGTGAGGTGTGGTGCGAGAACCCCCGGTCGCGGACGAATCGGATGATCAGCAACGTGGAGATCCTGGCCGACCGGGGCACGCACCTCGACGTGGCCGCGAACGTCGTCGTGCACCGGTTCGGGCACGGGCGCTCCGACGCCTACGTCGGAAAGTACCGGTTCGAACTCGTCGTCGAGGGAGAGTCGTTCCGGGTCCGGAGACGTCTCGTGGTGCTCGACCACGAGACGTTGTACGAGCACGGAAAGCTCAGCATCATCCTGTGAACGGACAGTGACAGCGGCCGGCCCCGGCAGCGTCCCACCCGCTGCCGCCGCCCAGCCGGGCCTCCCCCGCGAGGTCTATGTCCTCAGTGCCGTCGGTGGCTGCGTCATGCTGGGCCTGGGACTGGTGCTCCCGGTGCTCCCGTTGTACGCGGCGACGTTCGGGGCCGGGCCCACCCGGATCGGCGTGCTCGTCGCCCTGTTCGCGCTCATGCGGCTGGCCACCAGTCCGTTCTGCGGCCGGCTCGCAGTCCGTTTCGGGGAGCGGCGGGTCCTGGTCGCCGGTCTGCTGCTGTGTGCGGTGTCCTCGGCCCTGACGACGTTCGCCGGGTCCTACGGGCAACTGCTCGTGTTCCGCAGTCTCGGCGGCGTCGGCTCGGTGCTGTTCTCGGTGTCCGCACTGGCGACACTCCTGGCGATCGCGCCGGCCGACCGGCGGGGCCGGGCCAGCGCCGTGTTCGAAGCAGGCTTCCTGCTCGGCGGGATCTGCGGACCGGCCCTGGGCGGGCTCCTCGCTCTCATCGCCCTGTCCGCGCCGTTCGTGGCGTACGCCGTGCTGTTGCTGGCCGCCGCGGTGCTGACGCAGGCGGTGCTCCGCACCGGCCGAACTGCCGGTGCGGAGCCCGGCCGTGACGTGGTGCGGCTACCGGTCCTGCTGCGGGACCGGCGCTACGTGGTGGCCTGCCTCGCGGCGGCGGCGCAGGGATGGGTCCTGTTCGGGTTGCGCAGCGCGCTGGTGCCCGCGGTGGTGGTGGCGTGGCGGCACGACGTCACGTGGGTCGGGTGGGCGTTCACGGTGTCCGCCGTCGTCCAGGCGCTGCTGATCATGCCGGCCGGCCGGGCCGTCGACCGGGCCGGCCGTCGGCCCGCCATGATCGCCGGCACCGGTGTGGCTGCGGCGGCGATCACGGCCCTGGTGTTCGTGGACGGCTACGCCTGGCTCGTCGTCCTGCTCGGTGTGTACGCGGCGGGATCGGCACTGCTCAACGCCGCACCCGCCGCGCTGATCGGTGACGTCGTCGCCGGCCGGGCCGGCAGCGGCGTCGCCGTCTTCTCGATGTGCACCGATGTCGGCGCCGCGGTCGGACCGGTCGTCGTCGGGCTCGTCGCCGAGCGGGTGAGTGTTCCGGCCGCCTTCGGCAGCGGCGCCGCGCTGCTGGTCGTCGCCTTCGTGGCGTCGTGGACGTTGACAACGAGTTCGGCCAACACAGAGGAGTCAGTCGATGAATCAGCCGTCTGCCCGACATGAGCAGGGCGAGGCCATGTTCCAGCAGGTCTTCGGCCGCGAACCGCGCCCGGGTTCCTACCCGGAGTTCCTGCAGATCACCGTCGACCACCTGTTCGGCGAGATCTGGACCCGCCCGCACCTGAGCGTCGAGGAGCGCGAACTGGTCGCGCTGACCGCGGTCGCGCTGGCGCGGACCGACTGGGAGCTGCGCGGCCACATCGGTGCCGCCCTGCACCTCGGGATGTCGCGGGAGAAGATCGTCGAAGTCATCATCCAGCTCGCCTACTACGGCGGCTGGCCGGTCGCCAACAACGGGCTGCGCGTCGCCCAGGAGGTCTTCGCCGAGCTGGACGGCGCCACCGGGAAGGACGCGGACGATGACCGGTGAACCGCCTCCCCTCGACCCGGCCGAGAAGGTAGACCTGTGGCGCCAGCGGTTCTTCGAGGCCCAGGCGGCCGCAGAGGAGTTCGTCCTGGGAGAGCACGGCGAAGAAGGCCTGACCGCGTGGATCCAGGCGAACTCCCGCATCACCGCGGAGCTGTTGCAAGCGCAGCGGCCCACCGGGGTGTCCGCCACCGATCACTTCATGACCCGGCTGCAGCGCCAGTTGTTGCTGTACGACTCGGCGGTGACCAGTGAACCCCAGCCCTCGGGCACCGTCCTGCGCAACACCGACTGCGGGATCCTCCGGTACCGCAAACGGGCCGAACGCGCCGGCGTCGTCCTGACGTTCTCGTCACCGTGCCCGTACTGTCAGGAACTCAACACCGCCATCGCCGCCCGCTTCGTGGAACCGGACGTCACGGTGTCGTGCGAACAGGCGGGCGACGGGTGCACCTGGCGCGCGGAATCCCCTCACGCCGTGGGAGCGGACGCGGCCGGGTCACCGCACCGCGGACGGGCCGGCGACTGAACCAGCGGCAGTACCGTGCGGCCGTCGGCCGTCGACCGGCTGACGTCCAGCGTCATGCCGAGTTGCCGGCCGACGGCCACGCACATGTCGGGCGCCGCGGTGCGGGTCAGGTCCTGATGACCGTTCTGGCTGAAGCACGCCGACGCCACGTTCTTGTTCCGCAGGCGCAGGTACCACGGGTAGAGCGATCCCAGTGCGGGCTCGGTCAGCATCGTGCGCGAATGCACGATCGTCCCCACCAGCAGGTTGCCGAACGGGCGTTGCCCGGCGTTCATGAAGCACTTCAGGCGCTCCTGGAAGATCTTCAGCACCGCGGGCACGTTCCCCGCGTACACCGGCATGGCGAGCAGCATCGCCTGCGCACCCTCGGCCAGGCCGACGATGTGGTCGAAGTCGTCGTCGAGCGTGCACCGGCCCATCCCGGGTTCGAGGCAGGTGTCCTCGGCCTCGCACATCGCGATGTGATGGTCGATCAGCCGGATCCGCTGGATCTCCGCGTCACCGATCTCCCGGACGAGGCCGGAGATCGCCGCCTCCAGCATCGCGTCGGTCGTCGACGTGAGGCGCTTCTGCGTACAGGACAACGCGACGATCTTCATTCGAAGGGCCTCCCCGGTCCGCTCAGCACCACCCACGGCCGGCCACCGGGCGAAGCCCCGTGGCCGCAGACTGAGGCAGCCTCAACCTACCCCCGATCGCGCGCCACCGGAACGGGTACCGACCAGGGCCCGCCCGCGGAGGAGGCCGTACGCCCGTACGCCCATGTACCCATGTACCCATGTGCCCATGTACACATGTGCCGTGGAGCGTTGTCGCGGCTGGTCCGGTGACGCGCGGTCCTGTCGGGCACGGTGCGCCGTCACGAGGTGTCGGATGCCGAGCGGCCGCCCTCCCGGTCCACCGTCGGGTCAGCCCTTCGGCTCCCACCAGGTCTCCCGGTCGGGGTCCGGGGCGTAGATGGCCGCCGTGCCGCGGAAGGTGACGTAGAAGCGGCTTCCGGGGTTGCCCGCGGTCTGCGAACTCCAGCTCCTGGTGCCGTCGCTGTCGTACACGACGAGGTCGCCGTCCGGCTGCATGGTCAGCCGGCCGGGGGTGCCGGGGAGCGGGCCGGTGTTCCACAGCTCACGGCTGTTGCGGATGTCGGCCAGCACCAGAGCCCCCTCCGGCGTGTAGCTGAAGGTGTACAGGAGCAGCTTGCCGTCCCGGTACTCCAGCGAGCCGCCGGGATAGAGGACGTCACCCGGGAGCATGCGGTCCCCTTCGGCCACGGGCTCCTCCGTGTCGTACATGTAGCCGAGGTCGCGGTGGTAGAGGACGCTGTCGATGGTGGTGTCGCCGCCCCACGGGATCATGGCGTCGCCCGCGTTCTGCCCCTGCGGGCCGCCTTCCTGCGGCTCGTACGGCGCACGCTGTTCGGTCTGCCACCGGGCCCACAGGCGGTCGGTGTTGGCGTGGTGCAGGAAGAACACCGGGTCGTTGGGCGAGCTCAGCGGAAGCATCTGTCCACCGACCCACAGGTGCACCCGGTTGTGGATGTTCGGCCCGGTCCCGCCTTCGAGGAAGTTGCGGAAGCTCGGGCTGCTCGTCCCGTCCCACGGCGGCGAGTCGTACGGCATGACCTGGAGGCACTCGTCGACGTCCTGCACGGTCGGCAGGCTGCCGATCTGGACTCCGAACTCCCTTGTGAGGTACTCCGGTTCGCCGCCGATCGGGAGGCACTTCCAGTTGCCCTCCTTGCCGGCGAACCGCCCGGTCGTCACCTTCCTGTCACCCGGCTCCCCGTCTCCGCCCATGAAGACGTCGTCCCAGATCGACGCGTTCACGGCGTTGTCGACCGTCCAGTCCCAGTAGGGCAGCGTGACCGTGGAGTCGACTTCCTGCAGGGCCAGTTCGAACCTTCTCAGGAATTCCCTGTGCCAGGGGAGGAAGCTCGGACCGCCGTGGCCGTAGTAGGTGATGGCCGCATGCTCGGTGACGTAGTTGTCGTAGACGCCCGTTTTCTTGAGTCTCAGCACGGCCTGGACGTACTCGGCCTTCTCCTTGCGACTCAGCATGGCCTGGTTCCTGCGGACGAGAGTCATGGCTGTTCCCTGCTGTCCTGCCGTACGCGTGCCTCGCGTGCGGGTTGCGAACCCCCGCTTCAGGGTCGGCCCGAACGGCTCACCGGGCAACACGGGCACCACCGTTGGCGTCCGGCCGGTGGTTCCGGTACCCTCCGCGCGACCGGGGCCGCACGGGCGGCCCCCTCCTCCTGCTCCGGGAGCCGGGGCCCCTGGGGAACCGCCCACCGCACACCGCCTACTGCCTACTGCCCACCGCCGCAAGCGGGTCAGGCCCTGATGCCGCGTACGAGGTTGTCGACCAGGCTGTCGGCGAACGCCCGGGTGAGCGGCAGGCTGGGCATCAGCAGGCGGTGGTAGCAGGCGCCCCAGAGCTGGTCGACGAGGACCTCGGGGTCGACGTCGGCACGCAGTTCGCCGCGTGCCCGGGCCTGCAGGATCGCCTTCACCGCGAGCGCACGGTGTGGGCCCGAGTAGCGTTCCAGGAGGGCTGCGGACAGGTCGGGGTCGGTCTGCGCCTGGCCGATGAGTTCGGCGATCACCCGCCCGGCAGGGGTCTCGGTGACGACGTGGACGAAGGCCCGGAGCTGTGCCCGCAGGTCCGCCTCGATGTCGCCGCTGTCGGGGAAGGTCAGCGCGGACTCGACCGCGTGGAAGTAGCCGTCGAGCGCGAGCGCCCCCTTCGACGGCCACCACTTGTAGATCGTGGTCCTGCTGACGCCGGCCGTGTCGGCCACGGCCTCGATGGTGAACTGGGCCATGCCCCTGTCGAGCAGCAGGGCCCCGGCCGCGTCGAGGGCATCGGCCCGCACCTCGGCCGCGGGGCGCCGCCCGCGGCCGCGCCGGACCTTCGGTGCCTCGTCCTGCTCCGGACGCTCCGGCATGCGCTGACCTCCCGTGTCGACCCGCCGGGTCCACGATGACATATGGACGCAGCGTTCACAACGTGATTATATGGACGTCACGTTCATAAGAGAGAGAAGGTCTCGCCATGCCCGACACCGCACGCGTTGCCCTGGTCACCGGCGCCTCCGGGGGCATCGGCCGCGCCGTCGCCCGACGGCTCGCCGCCGACGGCATGGCGGTCGGCGTCCACTACGCCGGCAACAGGGCTGCCGCGGAGGAGACCGTCGCCGCCATCGAGGCGACGGGAGGCCGGGCGACCGCCGTGACCGGCGACGTCGCCGACGAGACCGCGATGGCCGAGGCGTTCGACGCGGTCGGCACCGCCTTCGGCGGGATCGACGTCGTGGTCCACACCGCCGGCGCCATGGTCCTCGGACCGGTCGCCGAGTTCGACCTGGACGCACTCGACCGGCTGCTCCGCACCAACATCCGCGGCACGTTCGTGGTCACCCAGCAGGCGGCCCGCCGCGTCCGGGGCGGCGGCGCCATCGTCACCTTCTCCACCTCCGTCACCCGGCTGGCGCCCCCCGGCTACGCCGCCTACGCCGCCAGCAAGGGGGCCGTCGAGGCCATGACCCTGGTGCTGGCCCGCGAGATGCGCGGCCGCGACATCACCGTCAACGCCGTCGCACCCGGCCCCACCGCCACCCCCCTCTTCCTGGACGGCAAGGACCAGGAGACCCTCGACCGCCTGGCCGCACAGCCCCCGCTGGAGCGCATCGCCACGCCGGACGACATCGCCGAGACCGTCGCGTTCCTCGCCGGCCCGGGCCGGTGGGTCAACGGACAGGTCATCTTCACCAACGGCGGCATCGCCTGAGCGGCAGCGCAGCCTCCGGGCGGCACCGGACGCTCCCGGGCCGTTGCACCGAGCCGTCGTCCCGGGCAGACCCCGCCGCCCTGCCCTGCCGTACGCCCGCGCCCGGGGGTCACTCCTCGCCGGAGAACCGCTCCCAGGCCGACTGGCGGGTGATGCCGAGCGCCTCGCCGATCCTCACCCAGGTCACACCGCGCCGGCGGAGCTCCCGGACCCACAGCCGCAGGTCCGCCTCGACCTGGTCCGCGACCGCCGCGACGCGCGGGAGATGGCCGAGCACCTGCTCGTCGGTCATCCCGCCGCGCAGCGGGAGCCGGAGGTCGACCGGCTTCCCGCGGTACTCCGCCACGATCGAGGTGGCCAGATCGACGCACTTGTTGCAGATGCACACCCCGGGCCCGGTGACCAGCTTGTCCACCTCGGCCTCGGACGTGCCGCAGAACGAGCAGCTCAGACCCTCGTGTCCGGCCGTGGCAGCAGACATGCCGCACCCCTCCTGTCAGGTTTTTCCTGACAGGAGCCTAGTGTTGTCAGGCCTGCCCTGACAACGGGCAACAGGCGACGGGCAACAGGCAACAGGCAACAGGCGACGGGCGACGGGGCGGAGGACCCGGACAGCCCGGACGGGTCCGTCAGGCGGCGGGTCCGTCAGGCCCCTCCGGTCGGCGGCGGCGTGTCGAGCGCGGCGGCGAAGTCGGCGATGAGGTCGTCCGGATCCTCCAGGCCCACCGCGATCCGGACCGTGCCGGGTGCGATGCCGGCCGCGGCGAGTTCCTCCTCCCCCAGCTGGCGGTGGCTGGTCGACGCCACGTGGGACACGCCGGTGGTCGTGCCGCCGAGCGAGGTGACGATGTCGCACAGCCGCAGGCCGTCGCAGAGCCGTTGCGCGGTCTCCGCGCCGCCGTGCGGGGTGACGGTGACGATGCCGCCGAAGCGGCCGGGTTCGAACAGGGCAACGGCGCGGTCGTGGTCGGGGTGGCCGGGGAGTCCGGGGAAGTCGACCGCCGCGACGGCCGGATGCCCGTGCAGGGCGGCGGCCAGGAGCGCGGCGGTGCGGTTCTGCCGCTCGACGCGCAGCGGCAGCGTCTGCAGTCCCCGCAGGAGCAGGAACGCCTCGTCCGGGGCCAGGGTGCCGCCGAGTTCGGTCCGCAGGGCCCGGACGGGCTCCAGGTGGCGGCGGTCGCCGACGACCACGCCCCCGGTGGCGTCGCTGTGCCCGCCGATGTACTTGGTGGCGGAGTGGAGCACGAGGTCGGCGCCCAGGGCGAGCGGTCGGCAGACCGACGGCGTGGCGAAGGTCGAGTCGACCACGAGCAGCGCACCGCCCCGGTGGGCGGCCTCGGCGAAACCGGGGATGTCCGCGACGCGCAGGGTGGGGTTCGAGATCGTCTCGCACCACACCAGGCGGGTGGTGGCGGACATCGCGGCGGCCGCCTCGGCCGGCGAGTCGACCAGGGACACCCCGATGCCCCAGCGCGGCAGCAGCCGGGTGAGCACGTGGTGCGTGCCGCCGTACAGGCTGCGCTGCGCGACGACGTGGTCGCCCGCGGAGAGGAAGGCGAGCAGCGTGGTCGTGATCGCGGCCATCCCCGAGGAGAACGGCTGCCCGGCCTCCGCGCCCTCCAGCGCGGCGACGGCCGCGGCGAAGGTGTCGCTGGTCGGGTTGTCGATCCGGCTGTAGACGTAGCCGAGGGTGCGGTCCGCCATGACGGCGGCGAACGCCGCGGACGACTCGAACGTGAAGGTCGCCGTCCGGTGCACGGGCGGCACGGCCGGACGGCCCGCGGCCGGAGTCGGCGGCACGGACGGGACGGGAGGGCGGACGGCCATGGTCCAGAGCCGGTCCGCGGCGGGGGTCACGCGGTCGACGGGCGGGACGGGTTCGGCCAGGGACATCGGTGGATCCTCCGGCGCGGGCGGGGCCCCCCCACGGGGCCCCGCGACGATCCTCCGCCGCCCCGCCCCTGCCGCGACAGCACCGAAAGCGCAGGCTGTCGTCCAATTCCTGCCACCGGCCCGCGGCCTGCCCCGGTCGCCCGGGCCGCGACGCACGCCGCGCCGGCCTGCCCCGGGCGGCACGGCGCGGCGCGTCCGGCCCGCGCATGGGTGCGCCCCGCGGCGGGCATCGTCCCGCGGTGAGCACGAACGGGTGGTTCGTCCTGGTGATGTCCGTGATGATCGTCTGGATCCCGGCCGCGGTGTACCTGACCGTGCGGTGCCTGGACGGCAGGACCGGGGCTGCCGTCGCCCTGCGGGCCGCGGTCGCCGTGCCCGTCCTGTGCGGCCTGGCCCTGGGCCTGTGGGGCCTGGCCTCCCTCGTGCCGGTCAGCCGCTGCGACCACGACCCGGGCCCGGAGTGCGCACTCCACACCCCCTGAGCTCCGGCTGCCGGCTGCCGGCTGCCGGCCGCCGGCCGCCGACCCGGGCGCGCCGCACAGGAACCGCGCCCTCGGCCGCGAACCGCGGCGTCCGGCCAGATCGACCGTCAGAACCGTTGGGCACCACACCCCTTGTCAATTGGTATAGGCCAATCTAGGCTCGCTTCCGGTCACGGCGTGTCGGGTCCACGCCGTGCCGCCCGCCGCTCCCCGGGCTTGCGCCGTCCCCCACAACCGACCCGATCTCTCCCGAGGAGAACCATGTCCTGGACCCGCAGACTCCTGGCCGTCGGCGCGCTGACGGCCGGCGTCGTGGTCACGGCCGCCGGCAGCGCCGGCGCCCACGGTTCGCTCTACGGCCCCACCAGCCGGATCGCCTCCTGCTACGCCGAGGGCCCCGAGCACCCCCAGTCCCAGGTGTGCAAGGACCTCGTCACGATGAGCGGCACCCAGCCGCTCTACGACTGGAACGAGGTCAACATCGCGGACGCCAACGGCCGCAGCCGGCAGATCATCCCGGACGGCAAGCTGTGCTCGGCCAACCGCGACAAGTACAAGGCGCTCGACATGGCCCGCACGGACTGGCCGGCCACCACCGTCAAGGCGGGCGCCACCACCTTCAACTTCCGCGTCACCGCCCCCCACCAGGGCGTCATGACGCTCTACGTCACCAACAGCGGCTACAACCCCACCCAGCCGCTCAAGTGGTCCGACCTCGACCTCACCCACCCCGTGGCGGAGTACGCCACCGGCCGGACCGCCACCAACGGCTACTACACCTTCAGCGGCACCCTGCCCAGCCGCACCGGCCGCCAGCTGATCTACCAGGTGTGGCAGCGGACCGACAGCCCGGAGGCGTTCTACGGCTGCTCGGACGTCGACTTCGGCGGCACCGCCGGTGCCGCCGCCCTCGCGGCGACCGCCCCGGGCAACCCGACGGAGCAGCAGCTCGCCGCCGACGCCGGCCGGTCCACGGCCCGCCACGACCACGGTACGACCGCCGCCGGACCGCAGGCCCCCGCCCCCGCCCCGGCCTCCTTCACCGCCGCCTCGGCCTCCTCCACGGCCATGCTGGGCGTGGTGGGCGTCGCGCTGGTGTCGGCGGGCGCATCCGGCGTCCTCCTGTACCGCCGCATGCGGACCGCCGCCGCGCCAGCGTAGCCCGCACCCGCGTAGCCCGACCCGCGTAGCCCGCACCACCCGGGGAGCGGGCGGCCCCGCACCGGCGCTCCTCCGGGAGGGCCGCGGGACGCCGGGGACCGTCGGACGCACGGTGCGTCCGACGGTCCCTCGGGGCGCGGAGGCACCGGGCCACGGAAGCGCCGGACCAGGGAGCCGGGCCGTCGGCCCCCGCGGGCTACGCCTCGGCGCGGACGGCCTCGGGGCCGAGGGGCACCCCGTTGGAGCGCAGGACGTCGCGGACGTCGAGGATCAGCGGGAACACCTCGTGGTTGCGGTCCTCGCCCTGCTCGTCCCAGGCCCGCTGCTCGGCCTCGACCGCCGTCCGGTCCTGGGCGAACACCCGCTCGGTGAAGCGCCGGATCAGCGGCCACGCCAGGTGGATCACACCGGGCACCGGCGGCTTCGCGATCATCAGCAGGCCGTAGGCGTGACAGGTGCGCTGCTCCGCGTCCTCCGGCACGTACGCGGCCCAGAGGGAGAACGCCGGGAGGTCGGCACCCTCGGGAACGTCCTGGAGGGTCTGGTACGGGTACTCGGTGCGGATGGTGACGACGTCGGGCTTCTCCCGGCCGCCGATCCCCTCGGCGGACAGCAGGCCGGCGCCGCGGTCCTTCCTGCCGCCCGCGGGGACGAAGAGGTAGCGGGCCTCGACGGACCGCGGACCGCTCTCGTAGCCGAGGAGTTCGGGCTGGATCCTGCCGAGCACGCCCCGGTGCAGGAACTGGTGGTTCATGTCGAGCAGGTTCTCGTGCATGAACGAGTAGTGGCACCGCACGGTGCGGGAGAAGGTCATCGTCCGGTGCGAGGCCGCGTCGTACTGCGGCAGCACCGGGAACGGCGCTGCCTCGGCCTTCGCCGGGTCTCCGGGGAAGACGAACACCAGGCCGTAGGCCTCACGGACCGGGTACGACCGCACGCCGCGCGGAGGCCGCTCGCACCCCTTGGGCAGGTACGGGATCTGCGAGATGTGGCCGTTCCCGCGGTAGGCCCAGGCGTGGTAGCAGCAGCGCAGCACGTCGCCCTCCACGACGCCCATGCTCAGCGGCACCTGGCGGTGGGCGCAGCGGTCCTCCAGGGCGTAGACCCTGCCGCTCCGGCCGCGGTACAGCGCGATCCGCTCACCGGCGAACACGGCGGCGAAGGTGCGCCCCCTGGCCACCTTCCGGGCGACGGCCACGGGGTACCAGAAGTCCGGGTCGATCCCGATGCGTCGCAGGTCGGTGCCGGCGTGGCCGCGGACGTTCACCGGCCGCGGCGGGAGCCCCGGCGTTGCGCCGACGGGGTGCCGGTCCGTTCCGGGTCGGGCCTCGGTCATGTCCTGCTCCCTTGCGCTCGGGCCGGGAGGACACAGCCGCACCGGTCGCCGGGTGTCCGGGATGCGCGTACGCGGCGCGGCCGGGAGGCCCGCCGCCGGGCCGTGCGGGCGGCGGGCGCGCCTCCCGCGGCATCGCGTCGATCCGGCATCCCGGGGGCCGAGGGCGATCCGTCGGCCGCGGGGGACTTCACCTCCCCACGGTGACCGCGGGCCGCGGGAACGGCAACCGCGGCCGCCGACAGCGAGGAGGCCGCCGGCAGAGAGGAGGCCCGGTGACGGCTGCGGTCGGGCCCGGAAGGACGTCGGGGCGCCGCCCGGCTGCCTACTCGAAGAACTTGAGGCTCCAGCCGGTGTCCGCGGTCGGGCCGGGGACGTTGGCGCGGCTGTAGGTGGTGTTGCCCCACCAGGCGAACGTGCCGGTGTACCAGTACCGGTTCGCCCACGCGTACGGCGTGCCCTTCGGGACGGCGTGGAACATCAGCGGGAACGTCGGCCCGGCGGGCGGGCTCGTGGCGATGTCGCCGTTCAGCAGGACGAAGCTGTGGTGGCCGGGACCGTCGACGTGCAGCGTCGGATCCCAGCCGGCCATCATCGTCGAGCGGTCGGAGCCGAACAGGCAGCCGTTGGACTTGTACCAGTCCCACACGTACGTCGGGTCGCCGCCCGCCCGGAGCCTCAGGTCGGCCAGGCAGTAGCGGTCGCTCCAGCTGCCGTTCGCGGAGTAGGTGATGTGCAGCTGCCCGTTCGGGTCCTTGACGGGCTCGGGCCCCTCGTTGATGAACGGGTTGCCGACCACGCGTTCCCAGCTCTCCCGGGGCTGCGAGATGACGTACCGTGCGCCGGTCGGCGCGGTCGGGCCGTTCATCCGCGCGATGTAGAGGTTCTGTTCGACGTTGGTGGTGCCGGCCCAGCCGGACCACACGAACCAGCGCTGCCCGTTGAAGGTGAACATGCTCCCGTCGATGGCCCACCGGTCGTCCGGCAGGGCCAGCTTCGTCTCGGCGGTGTAGCCGCTGTCGGGGGCGGCGGAGCTGATGACGTACATCCGGTGGGCCGCGCCGCGCCCGGCCGTGAAGTAGATGTAGTAGCGGCCGCCGTCCATCACGATCTCCGGGGCCCAGACCTCACCGCGGCCGGCGGTGTCCGACCACACCTGCCGGGCGGTCGCCGAGGCCAGCCCGGCGGTCGACGAGGCCTGCCGCACGGCGATCCCGCCGTTGGCCGACTGCACCGAGACGTACGTGCCGCCGACCCGGAGCACGCTCGGGTCGGCGGCACGTAGGCCGGTCTGGCCCGCCCCGGCAGGCTCGGCGAACGACAGGGACAGCACGGCGGCGAGCAAGCCCGAGAGCACGGCAGCGGCAACACCGGAGAGACGGCGGGAGAGCTTCATGGTCCCCGATCCTTGGTCGGTCCTCCGCTTCGGCTCCGCACCGCCGTGCCGTCGCCCTGCCGCGCCGACGGGGAGCCCGGGCGCGGGGACGACGTCTGCTCAGGACCGCATCGCAGAAGGCTGGGAGGCGCCCCGGCTCGACGTGTCCTTCCGCTTCCGTCCGGCCTTTACATCGATGGAAGAGCGCTCTCGCAGCATCCCGACAGGCGCTGAGCATGTCAATAGCTGCGGCGGCCCCGACCCCCACGGGCACGGACTCCCCCGCCGGACCGGCCGCCCGCGGCCCGGCCGCCGAGCCGCCGACGCCGGGGGCCTAGCCCCTGCCGCCGGCTCCTATCGCGGACGAGAGGTCCTCGGCGGACCCCACCGGACAGAGCCTGCCGTTGCGGAGGGCGGCGAATATCGACACCTGGTCCGACCACTCGATGACCAGCCGGTCGCTGCCGCGCACGTAGCAGTTGCGGCCCCACACACTGCCGCGCCCTTCGAGCTCCGGGAAGCCGGCCGTCCCGGGGGACAGGACACGCGACCAGCCGGCTCGCTCGATCTCAAGATCCCAGAAGCCCGGGCCAGCAATCATGGGGTACCTCCTTCCGGATGCACGATACCTGCACATCCCGGGCCGATTCCGGACACCTCCGGCTGCCGGCCCTCCGCTGCCTCGCCGTCGCTCCCGTCGGCGGGAGCAGTGGAAGCGGCAGCGGCGAGTGGCAGCGGCAGCGCGTCGCGTCGTCGGCGGCAGCAGCAGCAGCGCGTCGGCGCCGGTCCCGGATGTCGGCCCGGTGCGGGGAGGCGCCGTCATGGCAACGTGGACCGGCCCCGGGGTCGCCGGGGGCCGGTCCACGCTCACGGTGCCGAGGTCAGCAGGGGCCGTCGTCGGCCCAGACGCCCCACTGGCCGCTGGCCGTCGGAACCTCGTTCAGGGTCCACCACTTGGCGTGGTAGTTGTGGCCCTGGTACGAGACCTTGTTGCCGTTGGTGTAGGTCGTGGTGGCGCTCCACGCGGGCTGGGTGCAGCTGCCGGAGGTCGGGCTGGGGCTCGGGCTGCCCGGCGGGGGGCTGGTCGGCGGCGTGGTGGGCGGCGTCGCCCCCGCGAAGCGGACGGTGAACTTGGTGAAGTCCCAGTCGTTCTGGGCCACGCTGGAGCACGAGCCGGAGAGCCCGGGGTCGACCGTGCCGGCACACTGGCGGTCCCGGTTGACGGACCAGTAGGTGTAGCGGGCCAGCTTGTGCGCGGTGGCGAAGTCGAGGACGGTCTGGAAGTCGGCCTGCCGGAAGTACTCGGCGGCGTCGGTCCGTCCGTTCATCAGGGAGACGCCCTCGTGGGCGTAGGCGGTGGCCTCGTTCCAGCCGAAGGTGGTCTGCAGGATCTGGTTGAACTTCACCAGCGCGTCGGTCTGTGCGGCGGCGCCGTTGAACCCGCCGTCGAACGGCATGATCGAGTAGTTGTTCGGCGTGAAGCCCTGGGACTTGGCCTCGTTCAGCATCTGTGTGCCGAACCAGCCGGTGCCCGCGTTGGTACCGGCCGTGGTGATCGAGATGTACAGGCCGGGGTTGTCGCGCTGGAGGATCTTCGCGGCGCCGATCTCGTTGTGGATGGCCGCCGCGTTCTCGTACTCGGGCTCCTCCAGGTCGAAGTCGATCGCCTTGAGTGCGTACTTGGTGATCACCTTCTGGTAGCCGGCCGCGGTCGCCTCCGGACTGCCGCAGCTCTGGCCGAGCTTGTTGCCGCCGTAGCCGCCGATGGAGACCGAGACGTCGCCGCCCTTGCTGCGGATCTTCTGGATCACGGCCGGCATGACCGTGTCGGTGTCGATCGAGGAGGTGCCGCCCCAGGCCGGCTTACAGCCGCCCGAGTCCAGGATGAACGCCAGCTGGAACGCCTTCTGGCCGGTCGCGTCCATCACCGCGGCCGCGTCCGGCGGGCTGTTGTCCTCGGGCATCAGGTACGGGGCCGAGGCGTACCAGTTGCTGCCGAGGGCGTCGGTGGCGCCGAGTGCGGCGCTCGCGTCGGTGCCGGCGGTCAGGACCGCGACGCCGCCGGCCAGCAGGCCGAGAACGGTGGTGACGCCGGCGGCCACGGCACCGCGGCGACGGCGGTGCCGGCCGGGTGCGGAGGTGCGGAGCGGGGTTCGTTCCATGGGGGAACCTCTCCGGGCAGGGGTGTGGGGGCCGCCCGGAAGCCGGGAGCCGGGGGACGGATGACACTGAACGCGGCAGAGCGGTGCGGGACTTCGACCCGGACACGGACCGGCCTGCTCCATAAAATGGACTGGACCACCTACGGGGGTCAAGGGCCCGGCGAAGGCTTGGGGTTCTCTTAAGGTCCGGAACGGAATCCCGACACGATCAGCAACTCACCTGCACGTTCCGCACGGCGGTCCACCCCCGCCGCCCCGCTCCCCCGCTCCCCGCCCCCTGCTCCCCCGTGGCGACCGACCGACCGACCGACCGACCGTCAGGCCGGTGCCCGGTCCACGGGGATCCACAGCTGCGCGTCCGCCTCCGACCAGTCCTCGGTGGGCCGGGTCCGCAGGATCTCGGGCCCGGGCCGGGTGACGTACGGGTTGGACGGGAACCACTGGGTGAAGACGTCGCGCCACAAGTACTGCAGCGCGGCCGGGAAGGGGCCGTGGTTCTCGAAGACGGCCCAGGTGCCGGCCGGGACGCTGAGCACGTCGAGGCCCTCCAGGTCTTCGCCCGCCCCGGCCCCGGAGGTCACCGCGGCGTGGTAGTAGTCGAGTTCGGCTCCCTCCTCGCGGCTGTCGGTGAGATGGACGACCGCCGAGACGATCCCGTCCGGGTCCTGGTCGGAGAGCGCGGCGATCCGCCGGAGGGTCTCCGGCTCGATGCTCCTGATGAGGACGGCGATGTGCGGGTTGGCCCCCTCGTGCACGAGCGGCACCCGGGCCGTCCGGCCGACGACCCGGAACTCCGGCTTCTCCACGATCCGGTACTGCATGGTGGTGCTCCCTTCGACGACGAGGCGGAAGGACATCCGGGGCTGGGAACGCAGGGCGGCGCCGGTGCGGCGCACCTCGCCGGGGCCGATGCCGTGCACTCCGCGGAACGCACGGCCGAACGCCTCCGCCGACGTGTAGCCGTAGCGCACCGCGATCTCCAGCAGGGTCCGTTCCCCGGCGAGCACCTCGGCCCCGGCGACGGTCATGCGGCGCCGCCGGACGTACTCCGACAGCGGCAGCCCGGCCAGGGCGGAGAACAGCCGCCGCAGGTGGTACTCCGAGGTCAGCGCGGTGCGGGCCAGGTCGGCGACGTCGATCGTCCCGTCGAGGTGCTCCTCGATCGACGCCATCGCCTGGTTCAGTCGGTCCAGCAAGCCCGGTCTCCTTCCTTCTGTCCGTCCACCGTAGGGAGGGTCCACTCTGCCCGACCCGACCAACCGTGCCCGCTTCGGTCGGGTGGCCGCCGCGGCGCCCGGCCGGCCGGCTTCCGGTGCCTGCGTCGGCGCCGGTGCCGGCGCGACCGGGGTGTCGGTTTCCTTCCGCGGCGTGCCGTGCCGTGCCCGAGGCCTGCGCGCGGTGGCGGGGATCGTCAGCCCACCGGGTTCCAGCCGTCGGTGCCGGCGAGGTAGCGGCGGGCGGTGTACACGGCGGCCTGGGCGGCGGTGAGCTGCGGCCGGTCGGCGTTCACGGCCGCGCCGGGGCCGGTGTTGGCGTACTCGGCGAAGCGGGCGGACTTCCAGGAGAAGCCGCTCATGTCCGTCCAGGGGCCGGCCGTCTTCACGGCCGCGGGCAGGACGGTGTTGCGGATGACGAGCTGGCCGACGGCGTTCGCGGAGGGGTGCCACGGGCGGCCGAGGTAGAAGGTGTTCGCCTTGGCCGGGCTGTTGACCGTGCTGTCCGTGACGAGGATGCCGTACGGCTTCGAGGCGTCGGTGTTGGGCGCGGACAGGTAGCCGTTGTTGCCGCCCGCGGCGGCACCGCGGTCGCGGAGGGTGATGTTCACGCGGTCGTACACGGCGGTGGCGTTGCCGAAGACGAAGTCCACGTCGCCGGCGACGAAGGAGTTGCGGAAGTACTGCCGGTACTGGCCGGTGGCGGACGGCGCCCAGTTGAGGACCGTGTCCTGGTGGCCGATGAAGCGGGAGCCGACGTACTGCTGGCGGTCGCCGCGGGCGGCGAGGGCCACCGCCTGGGTGGCGGTGATCTCCGGGTGGGCGGAGCGGTCGAAGGTGTTCTGGACGGTGATCCCGGTCAGCAGGGTGTCGTTCGCGGAGACGGTGACGGTGGCGCTGCCCTCGGTGCCGTACGTGGAACCGTCGGCCTTCTTCGTGCCGGACGCGTTGTCGTACGTGAGGACGACGTCCTCGGCGTTGCCCGTGGCGCCCTTCAGGGTCAGGCCCTTCTTGGCCGTCGGCACGTTCACCACCTCGCGGTAGGTGCCCTTGGCGATCAGCACGGTGTCGCCGGGGGCGGCCGCGTTCACCGCCGACTGCACCGTGCGGTACGCGGCGGAGCCGTCGGCGGCGACGGCGAGCGTGCGGCCCGCGACCGCAGCGGCCGAGGGGGAGGCGGCGGCCTCGGCGCTCGCGGACGCGGACGCGGTGGCCCCGGTGCCCGCCGAGGGGGCGGCGGTTCCGATCGCGCCGGTGGCGGTGAGCACCCCGGCACCGGCCTTCGCCCTGAGGGCGGCGGGGAGTCCGGCGGCGGAGGACTCCAGGCCGGCGGTCAGTGTCGGTGTCCAGGAGACGGAGGTCTTGATCTTCTTGGAGTTGACGGCGTTGTAGGCGGCGACCAGGTCGGTGGCCGTTCCGTTCACGAGGTTGCCGCTGCCCGTGACCGCGCCCGTGCCGTCACCGCTGAGCAGTTGGGAGGCCTTCCGGTCGGCCGGGAGCTTCCAGTAGTTGCGCTCGGCGACGACCTGCGCGCCGGCGCGGGAGTTGATGCTGTAGGAGTGCCGGTAGCCGTCGAGCGGTGTGGTGTCGTAGTAGTTGTTGTAGAGGTGGATCAGGCCGACCCGGGCCAGCGGCGCACGCTGGACGATGCCCTGGAACACGTTGTGGTGCAGGGTGACCCGCAGCTTGGTGTCCTTGTCGCTGCTGCCGATCAGCATCGTCTTGTCGTGGTCGGCGAACGTGTTGTACTCGACGGTGACGAGGTCGGAGGCGTTGGTGATGTCGAGCGCTCCGTCGTGCACCTGGTACTCCCGGCCGAAGTACGAGGCGTTCGCCGCATCGTGGTGCGGGGTGTCGGAGAAGGTGTTGTGGTCGGCCCAGACGTGGGTGGCCCCGCGGAGGCTGACGGCGTCGTAGGCGGAGTTCCAGTTGCCGGTGGAGCCGTCGGTCGGATCCCACTGCGGGAAGCAGTCGCGGACGTCGGTGAACGCCAGGTTGCGGATGATCACGCTGTCCGCGTTCTTCACCGCCAGGCTGCCGCCGGTGATCCCCGCCCCCGTGCCCGGCACGCCGACGATCGTCGTCCGTGACGGCACGTTCAGCACCACTCGCGCGGCCTGCTTCGCCTGGGCGGCGCTGCGGGCGCTCTCCTGGGTGCCCGACGGCACCTTGGCACGGCCCCACACCGCGGGGTCGTAGGCCCTGAGGTACGCGCTCAGCGAGTAACCGGTGCCCGCCGCGTAGTCGGCGCAGGCCAGCGGCTTGCCCGTGTCGTCGGTGTTGGCGTCGACGACGCCCTTCACCCGGATGATCCGCGGCGCGTCGGCCGGGCCGGCCTTCAGCGCCTTCACGAGTTCCGCGCGGGTGGAGACGGTGAAGACGTGCGCGGCGTCGGCGTCGCGGCCGCCGGTGGTGCCGGAGCCGCTCGCGGCCCAGCCGTCCTTCGCGGGCAGCACGGCGTGGGCGAGGTCGGTGGCGGCGGCGTCGGCGTTCATGACCAGCGGCACGGCGCCGAGGCCGGCCGCGGCCACGGCGGCGGTGACGATCAGGGCGAGACGTCGGCGACCGGTGGGGCGGCGGTGCGGGGAAGCGGGCATGCCCGGGTGCTCCTTCGGGTGAGGCGGACCGTTCGCCCTTCGGTCGCCGTCGGACGCGGAAAGGTTGCCGCCGGTCCGGAGAAGAGGCCGCGGACCCCGCGGGCCGACAACCGTCGTGCACGGCCGGATCGTGCACGTCGAGATCCTCGACCACCCTCCGCTGCAGCGCCGGGACGGCGCACCGGCGGCCTCCGCCCGCGACCGACCACCGGCCCCGGCCCGCAGCCGAAACCGGGACCGGGACCGGAACCTGAACCGGGGTCGAATCCGCCGGGCCTCCGTCCCTCGGCCGCCTCAGGCCAGGACCAGCAGGTCCATCCAGCTGGTCGCCGGCTCGGCGGGGTCGGCCGCGGCGGCGGCGCGCAGCCGCTCCATGCCCGCCTCGAACTGCGCATCGTCGAGCGCCTTGAGCTTGGAGTCGGCGCCGCGGCGGATCCGCCGGGCGAACTCGGCGAGCGTGGGGGCGTTCTGCTGCGGCAGTGCGTCCAGCGACACGCGGGCGAAGCCGGCCTCGGCGAACGCCTCGCAGAGCCGCTCGACGGTCGGGTAGTCGTCGATCCCGTCGGCGGTCTCCGGGAAGAAACGCACCCGCAGGTCGCGGTCGCACCGGCCCGGGAAGGCGTTGCGGACGAGCACCGGCGCGCCGGGCCGCAGGGCGCGCCGGAGCTCGCGGGCGGTCGCCCCCAGGTCCGACAGGTGGTGCACCACCGAACCGAGCCAGGCCGCGTCGGCGCAGCCGTCCGGCACCGGCAGGGCCTCGCCGCGCCCGTCGAACACCTCGACGCCCCCGCCGGCGGGGATGAGGGCGCGCATCGCCTCGGCGGGTTCGACGGCCAGCACCCGGACGCCGTACCAGTCGCGGAACGCGGTGGCGAAGGCGCCGGTGCCGGCCCCGACGTCGAGCACCGTCATGCCGGGCCCGAGCCGGGCGGCCTCACCGATCGCGGTGCGCCAGGCCGTCAGGCCGTCGCGCGGGATCTCGCGTGCGAGGCGGTACTCCTCGGCGGCGCGGGTGTCGTGCGGAACTGCTGCCATGTCTCGTCCTCCGTGGTGTCGACGGCCGTTCGGGTCCGGTCCGTCACGTGAGCGCCGCCAGGATCTCGGCGACGCACCGGTCGGCGCCGGTCCCGCCGTCGGCGGTGTCCGGGTTGTCCGCGGTGTCCCGGCCGTCGGCGGCGTCCTCGCCGAGCACGGCGTAGAACAGCCAGCCCCGCGGCGGGACGAGCGTCGACGCGGCGAGCGGCAGGATGCCGGGACGGCCGCCGACGGCGAGCCTGCCGCGTTCCGCCAGCGCCTGCACGAACCGTTCGAAGAACCGCTCGTCGCCGACCTTGACGAAGGCCATCCGCAGCGGCGCGCCGAGGTGCAGGGCGATCAGGCCCGGGGAGAACCGCGCGTTGACCTCCAGCACGGGCACCAGGGTGCCGTCGGCCGTGGTCATCGAGTCGACGGTCAGCGGGCCGTGGTAGCCCTCGGCGGCGGCCGCCGCGGCGACCTTCTCCACGGTCTCCCGGTAGCCCGCGCGGTCCAGGCGGTGCATCAGCCCGGCGGTGACCGGCCCGGAGCCGCGGAAGGAGTGCCCCTCGTTGACGAGCCGGCGCACCCCCAGCCAGCGCGTGCCGCCGTCCGGGCCGACGACCAGGTGCGCGGCGAAGTCGTCGCCGCGCTCGTACAGCGGCTGGACGACGAGCTCCAGGTGGTCCTGCGGGAGGCGTTCCAGGCCCCGCCGCACGAGCGCGAGCCGGGCCGGCGAGTCGACCACCCTGTTGCCCTGTCCGGCGACGCCGTACGGGTCCTTGAGGACGCAGGGCACGGTGGCGGCCTCGTCGAGTTCGGCCAGGGTGGTGACGACGCGTCCGGAGCCGGGCAGGCCGAGCAGGGTCGACCAGGTCTTGGAGTTGACCCGCCGTAGGGCGTCCAGGTCAGGCAGGGTGCCGGCGAGGCCGAGCCGCCGGGCGGCCTCGTGCGTCCCGGGCACCACGGCGTACGGCTGCGCGGCGGCGCCCTCCAGGCCGGGCAGGCCGTGCTCGGCGAGCCGCTGCTCGACGGGCAGGTCCGCCGGGCCGGGGGCGGTGACGTGGCGGGCGCCGAACCCCGCCTCCCGCATGAGTTCGGCGAAGGCGGCGGGCGCGCGGTGGCGGGTCACCAGCACGTCGTCGGGTCCGCACAGCACGGCGAGGAGTTCGTCCATGCCGCCGAGCAGCCGCTCGGCGTGGGGGTCGCGCAGGGCGGGCAGCGCCGCCGGCCCGGCCGGCCGCCAGTGGCGCTCGGCGTCGCAGCTGCCGAACCGGACTGCGGCGGCGGTCACCGGCCCGCCGGCTGCGGCACGTCGACGGCACCCGCACCAGCACCGGCACCGGCACCGGCACCGGCCAGGAAGCGTTCCTGGATGCGGGTGAGGGTGCGGAAGTCGTCGATGCTGACCTCCTGAAGGTCGATGACCTCGCCGGACAGGCTCTCCAGGAGGTAGATGAACTCCAGGAAGTCCAGCGAGTCGATCAGCCGGCCCTCGATGAGGTCCTCGTCGGGGGTGATCTCGCGGTCGAGTTCGGGGTTCTTGCTCAGGATCCACTCGGCGATCTGCTGCATGACGGCTCCTCCGGTGCGGGTCGCGGTTCGGGGTCGGGGTCGGAATCGGGGTGGGGGTCGGCCAGGGATGCGGGGGGTTCGGGGGGTTCGGGGGCCGGGACCGGGCGGCTGCCGACGGCGACGGCCAGCGCCCACTCCCCCTCGTGGGTGATGCTCAGCGACCAGTGGTCGATGCCGCTGCTGCGGAGCTCGGCCAGCGCTCCGCCCGCGGGACGGGCCAGCGGCGCGCCGCCCGGGGCGCGCAGCACCTCGATGTCCCTGGTGAGCACGAGGCGGCTGCGCGGCGCCAGCAGCTTGATGAACGCCTCCTTCGCGGCGATCCGTCCGGCCAGGGTGGCGGCCCGGCCTCCGCGGACCACGGCGAGCTCGGCCTGCTCGCGCTCGGTGAAGTGGTCGGCCAGCCAGCGCGCGCCGTGGCGCTCGGCAAGCGCGCGCACCCGTGGGATGTGCACCAGGTCGACGCCGACCCGGGGCACAGCGGCACTCGTGCCCGGGCCGACCGTGCCCGGGGTGACCGCGCCCGGGCCGACCAGGCGGTCCAGCATCGCGTGCAGCGTCCGGTCGGCGGGCACGGTGTCCCGGGCCGCCGTCACCGGGCGGGGGCCGCGCACGCGGCGAGCGCCTGCCGGTACTCGGCGTGGAAGCGGGCGACCACCGCGGCGGCGGGTTCGATCGCGGTCACCCGCCCGCAGCCCAGGCCCGCGTACCGGGCCATCTCGTCGACCCGGCCGTCGGCCTCGACGGTCGGCGCGGCGGCCGACCCCCGGGGCACCGGGCGGCGGGCCCCCATCACGGTCGTCCAGGCGACGAACGTGGCGGGCGGCGGCTCGGCCGCCTCCGTGACGGGGCTGCGCAGCACCCGGTGCGACCGTCCGGGCCAGCCGATGGAGAAGCGTTCGGTGACCACGGTGTCGCCGGGGCCGGCCCCGACCAGGGCCTGCTTGTAGGCGTCGTGCGCCGCGGACTCGGCGGTGGCGACGAACGCCGTGCCGCACAGCGCGCCGTTCGCCCCGGCGCGCAGCGCGTCGACCAGGTCGGCGCCGGTGGCGACGGCGCCGGCGACGAACACCGGGGGTGCCAGGTCGTAGGCGGCGAGCAGGTCGGCGGTGGAGCCGCTGCCCAGGTGGTGGCCGCCCGCCGCGACGCCCTGCAGCACGATCGCGTGGGCGCCGAGGTCGGCGGCGGCCGCGGCGTCGGCGGCGGTGCCGACCTGCACGAGCAGCCGGTGGCCGGCCGCCAGGACGTCGCGGGCGTGCCGCTCGGGCGGCAGGCCGTAGCTGTTGAGCAGCAGCGGCCGGTCGGCGGTCTCCAGCAGGGCCCGCACCTGCTCGGCGAGCACCCGGCCGGCGACCTCGGGGATGACGTTGACCCCGAAGCCGCGGCCGGTGCGGCGGGCCGTGTCGGCGATCAGGGCGGTGCTCTGCGCGCCGTCGCTGCGGTACAGCGCGACGGTGCCGAGGGCGCCGGCGTCACTGACGGCCGCGGCGAGGGCCGGGGAGGCGATCCCGCCCATGCCGGCCTGGACGAGCGGCAGGTCGGTGCCGAGGGCGCGGCAGCCCCGGGCGGCGGCCCCGGCCGGGTCGGCAGCAGGAACGGCGGGAACAGGAACAGCCGGAACGGGAACAGCCGGAACGGAGGCGGCCGGGTCAGCCGCGGACATCGAGGACCCGCTCCAGGGCGCGCTCCGGCGTGCCGTGCGCGAGCACCATGGCGTGCACCCAGCGCTCCACGCCGAACGCGGTGCAGCTGCTGTGCGCGACCGACCCGTCGGAGGTGATGCCGAGCCGCTCGCCGAAGAAGTTGCGGTGCCGGTTGACGGAGGCGATGGCGGTGCCGTCGGTGGCGACGAACTCGTACTTGACCGGGTCGAGCGCCATCAGCTTGGCGCGCGAGCCCGTCCGGTCGTAGAAGGGGTCGTTGGCGGGCTGGTAGGTCAGGGGGACGCCGAGCCGCTCGGCCAGGTCGTCGATGAACGTCCGGGAGGCGGCGAGGTGGTCGCGGGCGCCGTCGGCGGTGCCGAGGTACAGCACCTCGCGCATGTGGAAGCCCCACAGGCGGCGCAGGCCGTCGTAGTGGTCCTCGTTGCGGAAGCACCGGCCGATCGCGGTGAGCCGCAGGTCGTCGCCGACCTCCTGCCCGGCGAGCGAGAGCAGCAGGCCGTAGCAGGTGGCCGAGGGCAGCAGGTAGCCGGTCGGCTGCACGGGCTGGTCGGTGACGGCGCGGCCGGCCGCGAGGGCGTCGACGGCGTCCTCGGGGAAGCGCGCGGCGGCGACGCCCAGGTGCGGGAAGTTGCGGAAGTAGTCGAGCGAGGCGAGGCCGTCGGCGGGGAGCAGCGGCGGGCCGACGACGCCGGGGGCGCCGAGCAGGTCGGCGAGGCCGGTGAACAGGCCGTCGAGCGCGTGCAGCAGCGCGGCGCGGGCGGGTTCGAGCACGACCAGGCCGGGTCCGGGGTTCCGGAGGGTGACGGAGCCGTCGAGGAGTGCGGGGGCGGCGGGGCGCGGTGCCATGGGGTGACCTTCGTCCGGTGGGGGGAGCAGGGGCGCGTCGGCGGGAATGCGAGGTGCGGGGCGGCGGGTCAGCCGGCGGTCGGGGCGAGCAGGCCGATGCGGCGGTAGAAGGCGGTGGTGCGCTGGGCGATGGCCTCGTGCACGGCCGTCCGTGCGGGGTCGGCGAGCAGCCGGGTGCGGAACGCGAACGGGTCGGCGATGCCGGCGTCGCGGTAGACGTCGACGCTGTACAGCTGCTGGATGGAGATGGCGATGTACTTCTCGACGTACTGCCGGGCGATCCCGGTCTCCCGCTCGTCACCGGCCTCCTGCAGGCGCGCCCAGAGCGCACGGACGAGCTGCGCGCCGAACGCGATGTGGCGGGACTCGTCCTGGTGGTGCACGCGGTTGATGGCGCGGATGGTCTCGGGCAGCGCGGTGTCGGCGGCCATCCGGCTGTTGAAGTGGTCGACGATCTGCTCGAAGATCAGGATGCGGCTGAAGACGATGAAGTTGTCGAGCAGCGCGGAGTGCTTCTCGGTGGAGAAGGCCATGGCCCGGTTCGGGTAGAGCTTGCCGCCGTAGCGCAGGCAGAACTCGGCGAAGAACCACATGTGTTCGTTCTCCTCGCCGAGGAAGTGGTGGAAGAACGGGGTGGGGATCTCGTAGCCGGGGGCGTGGATGCGCTGCACGACCTCCTGGAGGAGCTCGCGGATGCCGTGCACGTTGAGGCTGTAGAAGTTGACGCTCTCCCACTTGGCCAGCGCCAGGTACTGCTCGCGCGTGAGGTCGGCCGCGGCGGCGGTGCCGTGCACCGTCATCAGGTCCTCGCTCATCCAGAGCGCGCCCTCGGGGATCGCGTCGGGCCAGTCGAAGGTCTGGTACGGGTTGTAGTAGTCGTTCTCGGCGGCGGCGGTGAGACGCTGCACCGCGGTGGCGACCTCGTCGTCCCACACGGGCTGGGGGTTGGTGGCGGTCGTCATGGGGTCCTCCGTGGCTCGTGCGGCAGTACGGGTGCGGCGGTACGGGTGCGGGTCGGGCGGGGCATGGCGGTGACGGGGGCCGGGCGGTGACGGGGCCGGGCGGTGACGGGGCCGGGGCCGGGGCGTCCGTCGGGCGGGTCAGTCCGTCGGGATCGTGTAGCCGTCGAGGTCGACCGGGCCGAGGGCGGCGTCCACGAGCAGGCGTTCGAAGGCGAGCAGCACGCGCTCGATCGCCGGCCGTGGGACGAGCCGGGTGTCGGCCATCAGGTGCAGCAGGCAGGTGCCGGGGTCGTACGCGGTGTGCACGAAGAAAACGGCGTCCTGGCGCTCCCACGCGCCGACGAACGTGACCTCGCTCTTCCCGGCGAGGGCGCGCAGCGCCTCCGGGGAGTCACCGGTGTCGGGCAGGTCCGACCATCGGTCGTGCATCCGCTTGTCGTTGAAGAAGGAGCCGAGTTCGAGGCGTCCGCCGGCGGCCTCGCGGGCCTCGGCGAGCACGTCGTCCATGGCCAGCGGGTCGTACTGGGCGAAGCGGTAGGCGTTCATGCCGGCGAGGAAGGTGCGGCGCACGGCGTCGTCGAAGGTGCCGTTGCCGACGTCGAGGGCGAAGAGGGCGTTCTCGGCCATGGCGGCGACCAGGCGGCGGCTGCGGTCGTCGTGCCGGTTGACGGCGATCAGCTGCAGGGCGACGGTGTCGTGGCCGGTGCAGGCGCCGAGCACGGCGGCGGTCGCGGCGAGGAGGACGGTGCCGGTGCTGACCTGGCAGCGGTCGGCGACGCGGGTGGTCGCCACGGCGAGCGCCGGGGAGTCGAGGCGCAGGCGGACGAACCGTTCGGCGTCGGCGCTCGCGGTGCCGGTGGTCCCGGCTCCGGCTCCGGCTCCGACACCGACACCGGCCTCGGCCTCGGCCTCGGCGACCGCAGGGAACATCGCGGGCGGGACGCTGCGCAGGGTGCGGCGCCAGTACTCCAGCGACGCCGCGCCGCGGGCCGCGCCGATGCCCTCGGTCTCGTGGCGTGCCTGGTCGAGCGGCTGCCACGCGGGCACGGGACCGACGCGGCCGGCCAGGAGTTCGCGGAGGTCGGCGAGCGCCTCCCGGACACCGGAGAAGTCGGCGCCGAGGTGCGAGAAGACGAGTGCCAGATGGGCGGGGCGGCCCCGGTCGAGGACCAGGGTGCAGCGCACCGGCCATTCGGTGTCGTGCCGGAAGGCGCGGCCGGCGAGCTCCCGCGCGAGGCCGGCGGCGACGGACGCCGGGTCAGCCTCCGCAGTGTCCAGCACGGGCACGGGCAGGGCGCCCTCGGCGTCGACCTCCTGGGTGGGTCCGCGGTCGTCGTCGTGGAAGCGGGTGCGCAGCACCTCGTGCCGGAGCATCAGCAGGCCGACCGCTGCCGTGACCTGGTCGGACGTCAGTCCGTCGGGCAGGTCGAGGGTGCGGCTGATGTTGAAGTAGTGGGCGCCCTCGTCGAGCCACTTGATGGACTTCCAGATCGCTCGCTGGCCCCACGTCATGGGCGCACTTCCGGCGCGGCCTCCGTGGAAGTCCGCCGAGTCGGCGGGTCGGGTTTCCATGCGTTCCTCTCGCTGCGACGCCGCGCCGGTGCGGGCGGTCGGTCGGGTGGGCGGGGGGTCGGGTGGGCGGGGCGGAGTCCGGAGCGGGCGGCGCGGACGGCGTAGCCGCGTCCGGGGTCGCCATGGGGGTCGCGGTCGGGTTCGCAGTCGGGGTCGCCGCTGTCGGCGCGGGGAAGGGGGTCTGCGCGGCCGCGGACACGCGGGCCTGCGGGCGGCGGGCCTCCCCGCAGGCGCCGCAGCCGGGGCTGTGCCGGGCCGCGGGCGGGGGGTGCCGCTCGACGGATCGGACGGCGCCCCGGGATGCGGACAGGCAGGTACGGGCACCGGCCTCGATGCCGGCGCTCACCTGGTCCGCGCCGGTCCGCGGGGCGCGGGCCGTGGCGGGAACGGGTGATTCCCGTACCGACCGCCTCGGCCGATGCAGGACGCTAGCGACTCGGCCCTTGAATTGTCCAGACCAATCCACTGGGTGGATCAGAACTCCCAGGCGGTGTCCAGGAAACGGGAGATGACGGAAGGATGAATTCCTTGACGCACGAATTGGTCTGGGCCAGACTCGGGGCGGCCCGCCGCCGGCCGGGACAGCGCCGTCCGCCGCCGGCCCCGCGCCCACCCCTCCACGACCGTCCTCGCCCCGCGGCCCGCACACGCCCGGGAACCGGACCGCACGGGGCTGCGCACCCACCCGTCACTCCAGCCCAGGGGGCTTCAGCGTGCCACCTGCACCTCCCGTTCCGGCCGCCGGGCCGCTCGGCCGCCGCCTCCGGCGCTGGGCGGACTTCGCCCGGCTGCTGCGCCACGTCCGCCCCGGCCTGCTCGCCACCGCCCTGCTGCTGCACACCGCGGTCGGCCTGTTGCCGATCGTCTTCATCGCCTGGACGAGCCGGCTCATCGCCCGCGTGCCGGCCGCCCTGGACGGCGGCGGCTGGGCCGTCCTCGGGCTCGCCCCGCTGCTGGCCGTCGCCGCGTTCGTCGTCCAGCAGCTGCTCACCCCGTTCCAGTCCGCGCTCGGCGAACTGATCGTCCGCCAGGTCGACGGCGTGTGTATCGCCCGGCTGATGGACTGCGCCCTGACCGGCCTGCCGATCGCCGACCTGGAGCGCCAGGACGTCCTCGACGTGCTCTCCGACGCCCGCGGCGGGTTCGAGCGCGCCACCCCCACGCCCGGCGACGCCGCGGCCGGCGCGGTCGCCCTGACCGCCCGTTACGCGCAGCTGCTCGGGGCGTCCGTGATGGTCGGCCTCGTGCTCGGCCCCGCGGCCGGTGCCCTGGTGGCCGGCACCGCGCTGGTGATCCGCTTCGGCCAGCGGGGCTCGCTCGACCGGTTCGGCGCCCTGCGCACGTCGCTCGCCGGACGGCGCCGCCGCCTCGCCTACCTGCGCCGGACGGCCGGCGGCCTCGGCATGGCCAAGGAGATCCGGATGCTCGGGCTGCTGCCCTGGCTGCGGGAGCGCCACAGCGCCGAGGCCCGCGGCTACCTCGACCCGCTGTGGGCCGGCCGGCGGCGCCTGCTGTTCGGCCCGTTCGTCGGGCTCGCCGCGGTCGGCCTGCTCGGCGGCGGCACCACCCTGCTGCTGATCGGCCGCGGCGGCACCGACGGCACGCTCTCCCTCCTCCAGGTCTCGGTCGCGCTCCAGGCGGTGCTGATCCCGCTGCGGTTCGGCGTGTACTTCCCCGAGAGCGACGTGCAGACCCGCGACGGGCTGGCCGCGTTCGAGGCGATCGGCCGGCTGGAGGAGCGCGCCGCCGCGCACCGGGCCGCCGGCGAGGCCGCCACCACCGCCACCGCCGTGCCCGACGGAGCGATCCGCTTCGAGAACGTCTCCTTCCGCTACCCCGAAGGCGGCCGGACGATCCTCGACGGCCTCGACCTGGAGCTGGCCCCCGGCCGCTCCACCGCGGTCGTCGGGCTCAACGGCGCCGGGAAGACCACCCTCGTGAAGCTGCTCGCCCGGCTGCACGAACCCACCTCGGGACGGGTGACCGTCGGCGGCACCGACCTCGCCACCCTGCCGGCCGCCGCCTGGCACCGCCGGATCGCGGTGATCTTCCAGGACTTCACCCGCTACCAGCTCACCGCGGCGGAGAACATCGGCATCGGCCGGCCCGAACTCCTCGCCGACCCGGAGGCCCTGCTCGCGGCCGCCGGACGCGCGGGCGCCCGGGAGATCGTCGAGGGCCTGCCCCGCGGACTGGAGACCGTGCTCAGCGCCCAGTACGAGGACGGCACCGACCTCTCCGGCGGCCAGTGGCAGCGGATCGCCCTCGCCCGGGCCCTCCTCTCGGTCGGGGCCGGCGCCTCCCTGCTGATCCTCGACGAGCCCACCGCCCAGCTGGACGTCCGGGCGGAGGCCGCGTTCTTCGACCGCTTCCTCGACACCACGCGCGGCGTGACCAGTGTGATCATTGCGCACCGCTTCTCCAGCGTCCGCCGGGCCGACCGCATCGTCGTCCTCGCCGACGGCCGGGTCGCGGAGTCGGGCACCCACGACGAACTGATGGCCCTCGACGGCCGCTACGCCGAACTGTTCCGGATCCAGGCGGAACGCTTCACCGAGCAGGAGGACCTCACCATGACCGCGGGCGGCCCCCGATGACCACCCTGCTCCTGGCGGTCCGCCGCCTGCTGCGCCTCGCCGTGCTCTGCGACGCCCGGCGGCTGACCCGCGCCGTCGCCCTGATGACGGTCGGCTACCTCGCCACCCCACTCATCGCGGTCTGCCTCAAGTCGCTGACCACCGCGGCCGTCGCCCGCTCCGCGGGCACCGCCACCTGGCTCGCGCTCACCACCGCGCTGCTGCTCGTCCTCGAACTGATGATGACGCACTTCGCGCACCTCTCCTACTTCGAGCTCGGCGAGCTGGAGGAGCTCGCCCTGCAGAACGAGGTCATCGGCCTCGCGCACGGCACCGCCGGGCTGGAGGACCTCGACCGGCCCGGGTGGGCCGACACCCTGGCCCTCGTCCGCGAGGAACTGCCGCGCACCCGCGCCTCGCTGGAGGCCGTCCTGCAACTCGGCGGCGTGGCCCTCCAGCTCGGCGTCACCGCCGTGCTGCTGGGGATGCTCAGCCCGTGGCTGGTGCTGCTGCCCGCAGCCGCCGTCGTACCGGTCGCCGCCGGCAACCGGGCCCAGCGGCTGGTCGAGCACGCCAAGGAGACGACGGCTCCCGGCATCCGGCTCGGCCGCCACCTGCTGGAGGCCGCCACCGCCCAGGCGTCCGCCCGGGAGATCCGGCTGGCCGGCGCCGAGGCCGTGCTGATCGGCCGCCACCGGCAGACCTGGCAGCGGGCCGACGCGGCGCTCCGCCGCGCCCACCTCACGGCGGCCCTGCTGCGGGCCGCCGGACAGCTCGTCTTCGCGGCCGGCTACGGCGCGGCGATCTTCGTGGTGGCCCGGCAGGCCGTCGACGGCGGCGCGGGGCTCGGCGACGTCATCCTGGTCATCGCCCTGGCCGCGCAGATCAGCCTCCAGGTGTCCACCGCCCTCGGCCTGCTGACCGTCCTCCAGGGCGCGGGCCGCACCCTCCAGCGGCTGGCCGACCTCACCGGCCGGTCGGCGCCCCCGGCCCCGGCGGACGGCCCCGGGCCGTCCGCGCCCGCCGCACCACCCGCGCACGCCGGGACGGCGGAGACCGACGGGCCGGCCGGGCCGGCCGGGCCGCCCGCGGTGCTCGCCCGCGGCATCCGGCTGGAGAACGTCTCCTTCCGCTACCCGGGCAGCGACCGGCCGGTCCTCGACGACATCACCCTGGACATCCCCGCGGGCAGCGCGCTCGCCCTGGTCGGCGAGAACGGCGCAGGCAAGAGCACCCTGGTCAAACTCCTCTGCGGCCTCTACCGGCCCACCTCCGGCCGGATCCTGGTCGACGGCGAGGACCTCGCCGCGTACGGGCCCGCATGGCAGCGCCGGGCCGCCACGCTGTTCCAGGACTTCGCCCGGCTGGAGCTGCGGCTGCGCGACAACGTGGGCATCGGCGACCTCGACCGGCTCGGCGACGACGGGGCGATCCACGCGGCACTGGCCTCCGCGGAGGCCGGGCCGGTCACCGGACTCGTGCCCGGCGGCCTGGACGGGCTGCTCGGCCGCAGCTACGGCGACGGCGCCGAACTCTCCGGCGGCCAGTGGCAGAAGCTCGGGCTGGCCCGGGCCCTGCTGCGCCGCCGCCCGCTGCTGGTCGCCCTGGACGAGCCGGCCTCCGCCCTGGACGCCACCGCCGAGCACGCCCTGTTCGAACGCTTCGCCGACCTCGCGGCCGAGGCCCGCACCGGGTCCGGCGCCGTCACCCTGCTGGTCTCGCACCGGTTCTCGACCGTCCGGATGGCCGACCGGATCGTCGTCCTCGAACACGGCCGGATCCGCGAGAGCGGCAGCCACGCCGACCTCGTCGCCGCCGACGGACTGTACGCGGAGCTCTACGACCTGCAGGCGCGCGTGTACCACTGACACCCGCGCCCGACCCGCCGCGCCGCCGACCGGCTGCGAGCCGCACCTCGCCCGCGGCCCGACCCCCGGCCGGCGGCCGGTGCGCCACCTGCCCTGCTATCGTCCGGATTGTCCAACTGTCCTCCGGCGCGGCCGAGTCCACGGCCGGGTCCGCGGCCGAGTGCCGTTCAGATCAGGAGCTTCCGTGACCCGCGACACCCTCCCCCCGTCCGCCCCCGGCAGGCCGCTGCGACTGGTCGTCACCGGTGGCGGCACCGGCGGACACACCTATCCGGCGCTGACGGCCGTGCGGACGCTCCGCGCCCGCCTCGCGGCCGGCGGCCGCGGGCTCGACGTGCTGTGGGTGGGCTCCGCGGACAGTCTGGAGTCCCGGGTCGCCGCCGGTGAGGGGATCGCGTTCGCCGCCGTCCCGACCGGGAAGATCCGACGCTCCCGCAACCCGCTGAAGCTGGCCTCCCCGGCGAACATCCGGGACATGGTGCGGGTGGTGCAGGGCATCGTGAAGGCCCGGCGGATCGTCGCCCGGTACGCCCCGGACGTCGTCCTGGCGACCGGCGGCTACGTGGCGGTCCCCGTCGGCCGGGCCGCGCGCAGCTGCGGGGCCCCGCTGGTCGTCCACGAGCAGACGGTCCGGCTGGGCCTGGCCAACCGCTTCCTGGCGCCGGCCGCGGCACGGGTGGCGGTCTCCTCGGAGTCGACGGTGCCGCTGCTGCCGGAATCGGCACGGTCCCGCGCCGTGGTGACGGGCAATCCGGTGCGCCCCGAGGTGTTCACCGGGCGGGCGGAGAAGGCCGTCGAGGCGCTGGGACTGCACGGCTTCGACCGGACGCTGCCCACCGTGTACGTCACCGGAGGCGCACAGGGGTCGCTGCAGATCAACACGGTCGTCGAGGCCGCCCTCCCGTGGCTGCTGACCGGGGCCAACGTGGTCCACCAGTGCGGCGCGGCACACGCGGACAACCTGCGGGCCCGGGCCGGGGCCCTGCCGGCGCACCTGGCCGCGCGCTACCTCGTCACCCCGTTCGTCGGGCCCGAGCTGCCCGACGTGCTGGCCCTGGCCGACGTGGTGGTCTCCCGCAGCGGTGCCGGCACGATCGCCGAACTCACCGCGCTGGGCAAGGCATCCGTCCTGATCCCGCTCGCGTCCTCGGCCGGCGACGAGCAGGCGCACAACGCCTCGCACCTCCAGCAGGCCGGGGCGGCCGTCGCCCTCCTCGGCGACGTCACGGCGGACACCCTGCGGGAGGCGCTCGCGCCGCTGCTCGCCGACCCGGCACGCCGCGCCGACACGGCGCACCGGGCCCGGCAGCAGGGCCGGCCGGACGCGGCGGAGCGGCTGGTCGACGTACTGCTGTCCGCGGCCGGGGCGTGACGGACTCCGTCCGGCAGCGGGTGGCGGGACCACGCGGAATAGGGCCGCGAGAGGTGGGACCGCGAGGGGTGGCGCGGGTGACGGTTCGGCCGCGGGCGGGCCGGCGTGCGCGACCGCGGACCGACGGCGGCACGGCACCCTGCGCGGTCGGGTGCCGTGCCGCCGCCCGGCGCGGGGCAGGCCGTCAGGGCTGCAGCGGCATCGTCCAGCAGTTGGAGCCGGCGGCCTTGCCGGAGAGACGGTCCGTCAGCCAGGAGATGGCGTCGCCCTGGTCGGTGAGGAGCGGCACCAGGTGGTTGGTGAGCAGGCCGTCGCCGAGGTTGGGCAGGATGACGGCGTCGTAGGTGATGCTGGCGCCCTTGCGGCACCAGTCGACGGCGAGCCGGCGGGCCTGGCCGTGCGGCACGATGTCGTCCTGGACGCCCGTGGCCAGGCGCACCGGGCTGGTGGGCTTCAGGGTGCCGATGCGCTGGGAGTCGAGCACGGCCCGGAGCTTCGGCTCCGCGGCGACGATGTCGCTGACGGACTCGCCGCCGACCGTCCACGAGCTGCTCTTCGTGAACGCGTAGCCGAAGATCGCGTCGCCGACGCACATCGTGGACAGGTCGTTCAGCGCCGCCTTCCCGGCTGCGTTCAGGCGGGCGTCGGCAATGGCCCGCAGGTCCGGATCCGCCTGCAGGAAGCCGTTGAGGGACCAGCCCAGCGCACCGGCGAGCGCGCTGCCGTCGATGCCCTTCACGACCTCGGTCAGGTCGGCCGGGGGCGCGCCGGCGTAGGTGCCGGCCAGCTTGACGTCCGGCGCGTAGGAGGGCTGGAGTTCGGCGGCCGACGCGCTGGCGCCGCCGCCCTGGCTGTAGCCGAACAGGCCGACCCGCGAGTCGGCGGTGACCGACGCCCCCGGCAGCGCCCGCGCCGCCCGGACGGCGTCCAGCAGGGCGTGCCCGCCGTCGAGACGGCTGACGTAGGTGTGGAGCCGGTCCGTCGCGCCCAGTCCGACGTAGTCGGTGACGACCACCGCGGCCCCGGCGGACAGCAGCCGGTAGATCGCCAGATCCTCGTAGCCGACGGACACGGTGTCGCCCTCGATGACGATCGGGTGCTGCAGGCCCAGCGAGGCCGCGCACTGGTCACCCTGCCCCATGGTGCCCGGGGCCAGGGCCACCAGCGGCCGCGGGCCGCCGCCCTTCCAGGCCGCCGACGGCTCGATGTAGGCGCCGGTCACCGCCACGGGACCGCCCTGCGAATCCGTGGACTTGTACATCAGCCGGGTGGCGGTGCCCGGCAGCGGACGCCCGTCGAGGCCGGGCAGGCTCAGTGCCAGCGGCAGCGGCTCGGTGCGGACCAGCGCGCCGTCGGCCGCGGGAAGGGACGCCGGCGGCCGGTAGAACGCCGGGACGGTCACGCCCCGGGAGACCACGTCACCCGTCTCGGCCGCGGACGCGGGGACTCCCTGGGCCCCCAGGCAGGCCAGCACCGCGACCGTGGTGGCGATCAGGCGGCTGCGCCCCGCGGCGGTGGATCTGCGGGCCACGGACGGCACGGCCGGGCCGGTGCCGGGACGCTCGGCGGACACCGGGTCCGGCCGGTCGGTGGGACGGTACATGCGGCTCACTCCCTGCTTCGTCGGAAAAGGTGCGGGTGTGCGTCGGTACGGGCTCGCGGCTCTACGGGCGGTCTCGCGGACGGGCGGACGGCGCTGTGGTGGGTGCCGGTGGGTGCGGCAGGTGTGCAGGCGGGTGCCCGGTCCGCCGTGCCGGAGCGGGGCCGGCGATGCCGCGGCAGCACTCGGCGGCACGTGCGCGCCGTGCTGACCGGGCAGGCGCGGAAGGCGGACGCCGGACCGGCCGGGACGGTCGCGTTCCGTACCCGACATGGCGGCGTGCTCCTGCGGACGACGGCCGTCCACTGCTCGTGGCAGTGCCGGCCCTCAGGTCGTCGACGACGCGTGCCGTCGAACTCCCTCTCCCCACCCGCTAGTTACTGGCGGGTTACATCGGGAGCGTAAGGGAGCCTGTCACTCAGTGACAAGGCGTCTGCATGTGTCATTTCTGTGCGGCTCGCTATGCTGCCCGTGATCGCCGAAACAGGGGTGGTGGGACACGGTGGTTGACGCGACACCCGGGCGCAGGACGGGCACCGACGAGCCGGCCGCCAGGCCGCCGCTCGGTGAACGGCGCCGCGCTGCCCTCCGCCTGGAGATCGCGCAGACAGCGGTCCGCCTGTTCGTCTCCCAGGGCGTCACGGGCACCACGGGGGATCAGATCGCCCAGGCCGTGGGCATCTCGACCCGCACCCTGTGGCGCCACTTCCCCACCAAGGAGAGCTGCATACGCCCCGTGCTCACGGCGAGCCTGGACGCTGCCGCCGAGGCACTGCGCCACTGGCCCCCGGAGACCGGGCTGCTGGACTTCCTCACCGAGTCATGCCGCCGGGGCACGCTGCCGCGTGCCGATCCCGGCGTCCTCGACCTGATCCGGATGACCCACACCGAACCCGCCCTGCGCGCCGTCTGGCTGCAGACCCACGACGACGCGCTGCCCCTCTTCGCCGAACTCCTCGCCCGCAGGTCGGGCCGGCACCCCGGCGACCTGCGCGTGAAGGTGCACGCGGCCACCGTCAACGGAGCCCTGCGCGCCGCGGCGGAGGACTTCGCCCAGCGCTTCGCCGAGGACGACACCCTCTCGGACGACGAGCTCGCCGCCTGCCTGCACACCGCGCTGCGCGCCGCGGCGGAGGGACTCCCCTACTGACCGTCCGGGTCGGACCACCGGACGGCCGTTCCTCCAGGGGCGGGGCACCTGCGGGCCCCGCGGTACTCGACGAGCCGCCGGACGGCGTCCTCGTCCGTGGCGCGAACATCCCGCGCGGACACGACACTCCTGTCGGCACGGCCCCGGCCCCCGCCCGGGAGGGGCGGGGGCCGGGGCCGTCCTGACCGCAGTCGGCGGTCGGCGGTCAGCTGCCGTAGACCTGGAACTCCCAGAGCGAGACGCCGTACGGCGTGGCGCGCTGCTGGCCGAGCAGGCGGACGTAGCGGCCGTGACCGGAGACGGTCAGGCTCTCGGTGCCGCCGTGGCCGGCGGTGGTCGTGTAGAGGTCCGTCCAGGTGCCGAAGTTCGGGTCGTCGGAGACCTGCACCTTGTAGGTGGTGGCGTACGCCGCCTCCCAGTTCAGGACCACACCGGTGACCTGGCGGGACGACCCGAGATCGATGTTGATCCACTGGTTGTCCTGGAAGGCGCTGGCCCAGCGGGTGCCCGTGTTGCCGTCGGTGGCGTTGCCCGGCTGGGTGGCGCCGTCCTCCGACGACGACGCCCAGGCGCTCCTGCCCTGCGAGAGCAGGGTGCCCGAACCGCCGCCGCCCGCCGTGGTGGTGACGGTGACGGCGGAGGAAGCCGCCGAGACGTTGCCGGCCGCATCACGGGCACGCACGGTGTAGGTGTAGGCCGTACCCGCGGCGAGACCGGTGTCCGTGTAACTCGTACCAGCCACCGTCACCACCTTGACCGCACCCCGGTACACCTCGTACCCGGTCACACCCACGTTGTCCGTCGACGCACCCCACGCAAGCCCGACACTGGTCTGCGTCTTCGCCGGAGACGTCAACCCGCCCGGCACGGAAGGCGCCTGGGAGTCCGGCGTGGTGCCCGTGGCAGTGGTGACGGTGACGGCGGAGGAGGCCGCCGAGACGTTGCCGGCCGCATCACGGGCGCGCACGATGTAGGTGTAGGCCGTACCGGCGGCGAGACCGGTGTCCGTGTAACTCGTACCGGCCACCGTCGCCACCTTGACCGCACCCCGGTACACCTCGTACCCGGTCACACCCACGTTGTCCGTCGACGCACCCCACGCAAGCCCGACACTGGTCTGCGTCTTCGCCGGAGACGTCAACCCACCCGGCACGGAAGGCGCCTGGGTGTCGGGAGTCGGTGTGGTGCCGCCGTACAGGTCCGCCAGGCCGATGCCGGTGGACGAGCCGGTGCCGCCGAGCCGCACCTGGTGGTCGAGGGAGACGAACTTGCCGCCGCTCTGCCACAGCGCGGGCTTGAGGAGGTTGTACTTCGCGGTGTCCCAGGTCTTCCAGTCGTCGAGCAACAGCCCGCCGGTGTCACCGGAGTTCGGGTTGACGCACCAGAAGGTGTGCGAGAGACCGTACTGGACGATCTCGTCGCGCATCGCGACCATCCACTTCTCGTTGGCGCCGCCGTCGAGCTTGCCGCCCCACTCCCCGACGAGCAGCGGAGCGGTGTTGGTCTTCTTCAGGTAGAGCCAGTTCGGATCCCAGACGTCGCGCTCCAGGGTGGAGCGGTCCCAGGTGCCCTGGAACCACGGCTGCGGGTAGACCGCGGGCCCGTAGTCGTGCGGGGAGTAGACGAGTTGGCGCTGGTTGGCACCGAGGTCCACCGGATGGTCCTTGGCGCCGCGGAGGTTGCCGCCCCACCAGTTGCCGTAGTAGTCGGTCTCGTTGGTGGAACTCCAGTTGGTGCCGTTCTTCGGGTAGATCTCGATGCCCTCGCAGAGGATCAGCACGTTGGGGTTGATCGCGAGGATGCGGTTGCCCGCGGTCTGGCAGGTGTTCTTGAAGTTGTCCTGGTCGGCGGAGCCGTCCCACTTGGCGCGCGGACTGTCCGTCCACTTGCCGTGCGGCTCGTTCTTGATGTCCATGGCCACGACGGTGTCGTTCGTCCTGTACCGGGTGGTGATCCACTCCCACCCCTGGTAGAACTGCTCGACCGTGACCGAGCCCTTCCACCACACCGGGTACAGGTGACCGGAGTTGTCGGCCTCGGCACTGTGGACGTCGAGCATCACCTTGAGGCCGTACTTCTCGCACAGCGTCAGCCAGTAGTCGAAGACCTGGAGGGTGGTCTTGCCGACGAGTTCGGGGTTGGCGTAGGTGTTGACGCCGCTGGAGGCGGCCGCCTGGCCGTTCTTCCACTCCAGGATGAGCTGGGTGGAGATCGGCACCCGGACGATGTTGATGCCGTGCTCCGACATCGACTTGGCGATGTCCTCGATGTTCGCGGACCACAGGCCGTGGAACACCCGCTCGGTGGCGTTGAAGCCGAACCAGTTCGCGCCGGTCAGCAGCACCTTGTTGCCGGCGTCGTCGACGATGGTGCTGCCCTGGGCGTGCAGCCAGTCCTTGGCGGGCACCGCGGCCTCGTCGGCCGCCTGGTCGGCGCCGGCGGTGGACGCTGCGGATGCCGCGGACGCGCTCGGGGCGGACAGCGCCGTGAGCGGAACGAGCAGGGAGGCCGTCACGGCGGCCGCGACCGCGGCGGCGCGCAGGCGGTACCGCTGGGTGGATCGCATGGGTCATGCCCTTCTGGGTGGGGAACGGCGTGCCGGCGCGTCGTGGCCCGTACCCGGGGATGCACGGGCGGGCGCAACTGCGCCGCCGACCGGCGGGCGGAAGCCCGTCGTCGGGATTGCTCTCCGTCCGGACCCTGCGGACTACTCGGGAGAGCGGGGCATATGGGAGCGCTCCCACCGGGAAAGGCTCCGTTGATCTGTTCAGGCCGAACGCCCATCATCAAGCCAGAGGGCGGGCCGGGAGTCAATCCCCCGGACCGGCCGTGGACCCGCCCTGGGCCGCCCGCACCCGCCTGCCCGCACTCCAGGCCCCGGCGCGGCCCCGCCGCACCCCTCCGTCATTCCCGCAGCCCGCCGGGGAGCCGCCCTCCGCGGTAGTACGGCTCGCTGAACACCGCGCGCCCGCGCAACCCCGTACGGTCCTCGGCGAACACCCCCACGAACACCGCGCCACACGCCGGATCGGCCTGCAGCGCGGCACGCGCCGCGGGCACGCCGACCTGACGGCCGGCCGGACGGCCGGACGAACCGCCGGACTGACCGCCGGACGGACGGCCGGACGGGTCAGCAGGCCGACGGCCCGGCATGCCGACGGGCACACGGCCCGGTGCCGGGTCGAACGCCGGGCCGATCGCCCGCCAGCCCGTCCGGCCGCCGGGGCCGACCCGACGGTCGTACCACCGGAACCGTGCCCGGACGCCGTCCACGGACAGCCGCAGCCGCACCGGTCCCGGCCCGACCGCCACCGGCCTGGCCGGCTCGGCATAGCCGTCGCCCTCTCGAGCACCGACCCGCAGCACCCGGCCCAGCTCCTCGTCCCAGCCCAGGTGCAGCTGGTGCCACGACTCCGCGCTCCGGTACAGCAGCAGTCCCGCGCTCCGTAACGGCGACCGCGGATCCGCCGACACCATCACCCGGAAGTCGAAGACACCGTCGCGCACCGGCCGCGCCACCACGCTCCGGCGGCTGCGGGAGGAGAGCGGCGCCTCTCCCCGCAGCACGAGCCGCCCGCCACCGACGGTGAGCCAGGACGGGTCAGCGTGGCGGCGCAGGGTCAGCCACTCCGGGCCGAGGCGGCGCGCGCCGAAACCCTCGACGGGATACCCGCCGCGTCTCCCGGCCACCGGCGCGGCGGCCGGGAGGGAGACAGGGGCCGCCGGGACGACGGCCGGGACGGCCGCCCGCGGCCAGCCGTCCGCCGACCGGTCGATCCGGTACAGCCCGCCGCACCGCGCCCCCGCGGCCCGTGCGGCCTCCTCGCCGAAGGACACCGACCCGCAGGCGAGGAGCCAGTTGCCGTCCGGCGCGCGCACGAGGTCGGCTGGTGAGTCCCACGGCGCCGCCCCCTCGGGCGTGTCCGGCGGCACCTGCAGCAACGGGCCCGCCGGATCCGCCTGGTAGGGGCCGGTCAGGGCTGCGGAGCGGGCGGCTGCGACCGCCGCACCACCGTCCGGCCGCCGCACGAGGCCGAGCAGGTAGTACCAGCCACCGTGGCGGTGGAGACGCGGGTGCGCGAGCGGCCCGGCGCCGTGGTCCGCGGGGATGCGGATGCGGATGCGGTGCAGCGGGCCGGTGACCGTCCGCCGCTCCCGGTCGTACTCCTGGAGCAGCAGAGCGGACTCCTCCGGCCCGACGCGGAGAACCATGGTGCGGCCGTCGCCGCCGGGCCCGTCGTCGTGGAAGAGGAACGGGTCGGCCCCCGGCCCGGCGAGCGGCGCGGGATCCGACCAGCGCCCTTGCGGCGAAGGGGCCGTGACGACGAAGGCGCCGGCGTCCACGCCGCTGCCCGTGCGGCCCCGGAGGTCGGAGTAGACGAGATGGAAGGTCCCGTCGGCGGAACGGCTGAGCGAGGGCCCCCGCACGCCACCGGCGTCCGGCACACCGGCGAGGTCGATCAGGCGGGGCTCCGCCAGGGCACCGCCGAGGGGCTGCCAGTCCACGAGGTCCTCGGAACGGTGCAGCAGGATGCCGGGCAGCCAGTCACGGGTCGCCGTCGCCAGGTAGTAGCCGCCGTCGGCCCGGGCCAGCGAGGTTTCGGCCGGCGCGGTGTCGATCGGTGAGGGGCGGCCCGGCGCGGTGGACGCGACGGGCGGCCGCGAAGGAACCGGGCGAGGAGTGGCCCGACGGGCGGCTTCGGGACCGGCGGCCTCCGGACCGGCGGCTTCCCGAGGGTCGGCTTCGGGACGGGCGGCCTCCGGGTGGGCGGAGGACGAGGCGGTGGCCATGCAGCTCCTCGGACGGGACGGCGGTGCGGTCGCCCCACCGGACGACCGCACGCCGAGCCCGGCCGGTCACACCGACTGATGCCAGGTCAGCGCGATGCGCGCAGTTCGGCGGTCGACCCGCGGGGATGCGCCCCAACGTGCCACCCGCAGAATTGTCACGTCAATGCTTTCCGTGATGTTTCGCGATCCGTTTCCGGACCGTCCCGGCATTCGACATCCAGGACCGCCGGAAGTTTCGATCTCCGCCGCGTGACCTGCAGTTCGGACCGAAACTCCGACCATCACTTGACAATCGAAAAATACCGGCACCGGCGCTGCGAGTTCCTCGTCCCGCCGAATTCCTGCGCCGCTCGTGATCACCGGGCGCACACCGGCGGAGGCCTGCCGACGCTCGTCGCACGACCGGACCTGCCCGACCGCCGCCGTTCCCCTGCTGCCGTTTCCCTTCCACCGGCCCGCGGCCCGCGGCCCGCGGCCCCGGTCCGCCGGTCCGCCGGTCCGCCGGTCGACCATCGGGTCGCTACCAGCCGGAGAACCACTCCCAGATCCCGAAGGTGTGCAGATATGCGCTGCCGAACGCCGCGCCGAAGCCGCGCCCGCGCAGCAGGTTCACCACGGCGCTCACCGTGAAAGCAGCACCGAACAGTCCGGCCACCCAGGCCGCGGCCACGGGCCCGGCGACGAACCACAGAATTGTCGAAAGTACACAGGTGGCCAGGAATCCCGCATGGGCGATGCCCCGGGAAGGAGTGAAGAACTCCTTCATGTCCACCCGGGTCGGCTCCTCCCCGGTCACAGCGGCTGCTCGTTCGACAGGGCATCAGGCAGTGGCACGGCGCCGGGGAACGCCGGTGTCTCGACCTCGGTGCGGTAGACGCGCAGCCCGCGGCGCCGGTAGTTGGCGAGTGCGTTCGGGTGGTCGTTCGAGTTGGTGCGCAGCCAGACCCTGCGAACGGAGTCCGCCTCCAACGGCCGGGTCGCCCAAGCCTGTTGCAGCGCCAGTGTGAGGGCGTGCCCGCCCAGCCCCTGGCCGACGTACTCGGGGAGGAGTCCGAAGGTGAGGATCTCCACCTCCCCACGGGGTTGAGGCGCCAGTGCCACGACCCCGGCGGTCTCACCGGCCAGCGTGATCAGCCAGTACTGGCGGTGCGGCTGCGTTCGCGCCAACTCCTGCCACTCCTGGTCGGATCGCGTCGAACTCCGCCATCCGTAGGCCGCTCCGACCCGGGCCTGCACCGAACGCACCAGTGCCGACAGCCCCTCCTCGCGCCGTAGCTCCAGCGAAGGCACGACCCGACCGGGCTTCAGATCACCGCGGTCCGTCATCTCCAGGAACGTGACAGTCCTTTCCATCCCGGCACGTTATCGGGAACCACCGACGCCGGCGGACACCGCCCGACCGACCTGCGGAGATCCGTACGGTCCGCCCCGGTCACCGACGGCGGGAGGGGCGGTGGAATGATCACACCTCCACGGCCCGTCGGACGGACCGTCCTGGCGAAGGAGCCCCCTCATGACCACTTTCCGATGGACCTGCCTGGCCCTGGCCTGGGCGATAGGACTCGCCGGCGGCGTCCCCGCCGTGCTCCGGGGCTGGGTACCGCGCTGGTGGCGCCCGGTCGGTGCACCCCGCATCTGGGGCGCCGGCCAGTTCGTCGTCCTCGCAGGCATCACGTTCGGTATCGTCACCAATTCTTCGAACCTCGCAGTCTGGACCGTCGGGCCCCTCCTCGTCGGTGCCGGGCTCGTCCTGCAGGAGTGGGCCCGCCGCCGCACCCCGAGCAACCCGGCCTGACGGCACCGGCCCTGACGGCTCGCCGGGGGACGGCGTACGGACCGGTCGCCACCGCCGCCGGTTCCGCCCGGTGGATCGCGGCGGGAAGACGGACGTGCGTCCCCACCCCCGGCTCTGCCATGCTCGGGCCCGTGCCAGCCCGTAACCGCCGCCTTCCGCGCCACCTGTCGTGGCCGCTCACACCGACGGACATCCGGACGGCGCTCGGCGACCGGCTGGCCGAGGTCGATGAGGTGCACTTCGACGACCGGCCCTGGGACGACGGCACCCTGCTGCACGTCGCCTTCACCCCGGTCGTCCCCTCCAACCACGGGAACGGGATCCACCCCGACCGCTGGCTCCGCATCCAGGTCTCGGTCGCCCCGCTCCCGGCCGCCGACCGGGCTGCCGCCCGCCACGTCCTGCAGCAGCACGCCCTGGCGGAGCTGCGCGCCTGGATCGACGGCGCCCGCCGTGCGCCCGAGGCGTGGACCCTGACCCGGCACAGCCGCTCGTGGTGCCTCGCGGGCAGCTCCGCCGCCCACCGCGACGACGGCAGGCCGTACCGCTGACGGGGCGGTACGCGGTGGCCACGGCGAGCCCCTGCCCGCGATCATGTGGCGACGGACGCCCGGCTGCCGGGCGGTAGGACGATCGGGCGCGTGCGCGCCACCTCCGGGGATGCCGGGGCCGAGGTGCCGGCCCTGTACGGTCCCGGACCGGGTGAGGCGATCAACGGGTTGCGACGGAGCGGGTGTTCGGCGTGGTCACCCGTGCACGGGGTCAGTCACCGCCGCCGCCGTTGGTGGTCCGGTCCAGGCTCCGGCTCCGGCTCCGGCTCCGGCCTCTGTCGACGCAGCGCAGCATCTCGCCCACGACGAGCGTCACGGTCGCCACGGCGCGCACCCAGCGGGGCCCGCCCCTGTCCGCCCACACGACGCACACGCATCCGCCGACGGCCAGCACCAGCGCGCCCAGCAGCAGAACCGTCATGTCTCGCATCCCTGCAATCGTCCGTACCGTGCCGGTGATCCTGCCAGGCGCAACGCCCCCGTGCACAGCCTGGGACGGCGGGGGCGCGCCGACGTCGCGCACGGGTGGGGTGCGGCTACTGCTCGATCCGCAGGTTCCATCGCACGCCGGGCGGGGCGTCGACGCTCACGTGGACGTCCTGCGCCGCTTCGAGGTGGAAGACGTCGAGCAGCGGGGTCACGGCCGCAGTGTCGCAGGGCACCGTGCTGGTCGACACGGGGTCGACGTGCACGGTCAGGGAGCCGCCCGTGCAGTACATCGTGACGTCCATCTCGCCGGCCCGGGCGGAGAAGCTCCCGACGGTGGAGCCTGCCTCACGGAGCGGTACGGCGACGAGTGTCCTCTTTCCCCCCGTCGGGGGAGGCAGCTCCGGAACGTCCGGCTGCCGGTGGGCTGTCGGGTTCGGCGCGGTCGGTACGGCTGTCACGGTCGCTACGGCTGTCACGGACGGTACGGCTGTCACGGTCGGCGTCGGTACCGCCCGGTTCCCGCCCGTCCCGGAGCATCCGGCGAGGAGGGCCGTCGAGGCCAGGACGGCGACCGCCGCCGGCACGTGTCGGGTCATCGCGGTGAACGGCCCCCCCGTGGACGTCGTTTCGGAGTTCGAGGATGGAAGATCCCTGATGCTCCGTCAAGAGCACCGAAGAGCGAGGGCTTTCCGCGGGGACACCGGCCGTGGCCGCCGCCGCGCACCCGCCGGGGGCCGCTCGGGCAGGGGTCTTCAGTGCACCTAGGGGGCCGCCGGACGGCCGGTCCGGTGCGCCGGGGTCCGGTGCGGGTATGGGTCGTAGGGGTGGCGCGGTTCCAGGCGGATGCGCGCGTCGACGCCGGTCAGGGAGTCCGGGCGGGCGATCAGCGGGTCGAGGTCGACCTCGACGAGCTGGGGCAGGTCCGTCGCCATCCGGGAGAGTCCGGCGAGGACGTGCCGGACGGCGCCGAGGTCGGCCTGCTGCGTGCCGGCGGGGCCGAGGAGCAGCGAGGAGTTGCGCAGGTCGGTGACCATGGTGGTGAGGTCGTGCTCGGTCAGCGGGGTGAGCCGGGCGGCGCGGTCGTCGGGGCTGCCGGTGATGGTGCCGGTGGCGGTGCCGCGGAGAGCGAGGACGACGAGGGAGCCGAAGACCTGGTCCTGGACGATTCCGGTGAGCAGTTCGAGGCCGGGTGCGGCCATCGGCTGGACGACCACGCCGTCCATGCGGTCCCCGAACTGGGCCGTGAACTGCCGGTGTGCGGCGAGTACTTCGGCGTCGTCGGCCAGTCCTGTCCGGACGGCGCCGACCCGGCCCTTGTGGATCTGGTCGGGCCAGTAGGCCTTCAGGACGGTCCTGCCGCCGTGGCCGTACTGGCGCAGGACGCGGGCGGCGAGGACGGCCTGCTGCTCGCCGTGCGCCCACCGGAAGGGGGTGTGGGGGATGCCGTAGCAGGCGAGCAGGCTGGCGGTGTCGTTCGGGTCGAGCAGGCCGCCGTCGGGGCGGGTGCGGAGGAAGGCTTCGGCGAGCGCGCGGGCCGTCGGGGTGTCGGCGACCGGCGGCGCCGCCTCGGCGGCCGGTTCGGCCAGTCGCCGGGCGCGGTCCCGGGCGTGGGCCAGGGCCCGGGCGGCGGCGGCCGGGTCGGCGTAGGACGGCAGGAGGCCGTTTCCGCAGGCCAGGTAGCGGACGGGTGGTTCCTGGCCGACCTGGACGGCGGCGACGGGGATGCGCCGCCGGGCCGGGCCGTCCAGCAGGGCGCGGACGGTTCCGGGCCCGTCGCCCGTGGTCGTGCCCGTGCCCGTGCCCATGCCCGTGGTCAGGGCGGTCGGCACGAGGCAGACCAGCAGGGCGTCGACGGTCTCCTCGCGGGCCAGCAGGTCGAGGCAGGCACGGATCTGCTCCGGGTGGGCGGCGGCCGTGGTGTCCACCGGGTTGGCGGTGCTCGCGCCGCCCGGCAGGAGACCGGCCAGGGCAGCGGCCGTCGCGGCGGGGAGTTCGGGCAGGAGGAGCCCGGCCTCGGCGCACGCGTCGGCCGCGAGGATGCCGATCCCGCCCGCGTTCGAGATCACCGCGACGGCGCCGCGCGGGCCGGGCAGCGGCTGTGCGTGCAACAGCGCCGCGGCTTCGACGAGTTCGGCGATGCTGCGGGTGGCGGTGATGCCGGCCTGCCGGAAGAGCGCCTCCCGGGTCACGGCCGGGGTGGCCGACGCTGCGGTGTGCGCGGAGGCACCGCGGCGGCCGGCGGCGGAGCGGCCCGCGTCGACGGTGAGGACGGGCAGCCGCCGGGTCACCCGGCGGGCCGTACGGGCGAACGCCCGGGGGTTGCCGAACGAGTCGAGGTGCAGCAGCGCGAGGTCCGTGCGGCCGTCCTCCTCCCACCACCGCAGCAGGTCGTCGCCGCTGACGTCGTACTTGTCGCCGAGCGAGACGAAGCTGGAGACGCCGATGCCGAGGTGGGCCAGCCGTTCCAGCAGGGCGATCCCGATGCCGGCGGACTGGACGGCGATCCCGGCCGTGCCGGGGACGGGCGCCACGCCGCCGAACTCGGCGTCGAGACGCACCGCGGGGTCGGTGTGGGCGACGCCGATGCTGTTCGGCCCGACGAGCCGCATGCCGTGGCGGCGGCAGGCGCGCACGAGTCCGCGGGCCCCGTCCGGGGAGAGGCCCGCGGTGACCACCACGAGCGCGCGGGCCCCGGCGCGTCCGCACTGCTCGGCCGCCTCCGCCACCGCGCCGGGCGGCACGGCGAGCACGGCGAGGTCGGGAGCGCCGGGCAGCTCGGCGATCGACCGGTGGGCGGGCAGGCCCGCGATCTCGTCCGCGTGCGGGTTGACGGCCCGGAGGTCGCCGGTGAACGCCCCCTCGTGGATCTTCAGCAGGACGGCCCGGCCCACCGAGCCGGGACGTCTGGAGGCGCCGACGACGGCGATCGACCTGGGGCAGAGCAGCGCGGCGAGGCCCGCGACGTCGGCGGCCCGTCCGCGCCGGTCGGCCGCCTCGCGGTCGCGCTCGTCCTCCTCGTCGAGCGGCACCCGCAGCCGGGCCCCGTCCTGCCCGCCCCGGCGGTGGACGGGCAGGCCCAGGTCGGAGAAGAGCCGGTGCACGGCCTGGTTCCCGGCCGCGGTGTCGGCATCGAACTCCCGTACCCCGCGCTCGCGGGCGGCGTGCACGAGGTGTTCCACGAGCAGCGTGCCGACGCCTCGGTGGCTCCAGGAGTCGGCGACCGCCAGGGCGAGTCGGGCGGTGTCCGACCGGCCGTCGGTCGTCTCGCAGTCCACCTCGCCGACGAGGTCCGCCGCGACCCAGGCGCCGAGCGCGAGCAGGCCGGGCCGGGGTGGTCCGCAGAGCCGGTCGGCGGCGAGGGCCGGCGCGCGGCGGCCGGGGCCGGGGAACCGCAGGTGCCCGCCGTGCCCGGACAGCCCGGCGGTGTACAGCTCGTGCACGGCGTCGCGGTCGGTGGGGCGCAGCGGGCGGACGACGGCGGTGGTGCCGTCGGTCAGCAGGGCTTCGGCCGGCGCCGGGGGGTCGTCGCTGCTGGGCATCTGCGGCTCCTCGGTCGGGCCAGGGCGGGGCGTTCCGGGCGGGCGTCCGGTGTGCCCCGTCCTTCCAGGCTCACTCCTGCCGGGCCGCACCGCACGGCCGGGAGGGCGTCACCGGGTCTCCCCGGCCGCGGGCAGGTCGAGGATCTCCGACACGGGGCGGCGCGGTGTGGCCGGTCCGGGTGGCCCGTAGCCGATCCGGACCACGAGCTGGACGAAGCCCGGTCCCTGTTCCGGCTCGCGCAGCAGGGCCCGGGTGTCCGGCCACTCGACGGCCTGGTGCAGCACGGTCAGCCGGACGCCGCGGGCCGTGGCCAGCAGCCAGACCCGTTCCAGCGCCTGACCGGCCCGGAGCCAGTCGGCGGGGTCGTCGCCGTGCGTGGTGAGGGTGCAGACCTGCGGGAGCGCCTCGAAGCGTTCCGTGGGAAGGACCTGCCGGCCGGCGGTGAAGCTCCGCATCGGCACGCGGGCCTCGTGGTCCTGCGGGCCCAGCACCGACGCGGGGATTCCGTCGGTCGCCGGTGTCTCCGGGCGCAGCCAGCCGCGGGTCTCCGCCTGGCGGGCCACGTCGGCCTCGGTACGGGCCTCGGCCTCCGCGGTGAGGGCCAGCACCCGCCGGACCCCGGCCTCCTCCAGCAGCGTGAGGCGCACGCCCTCGGTTTGGGCGGCGTCGATCAGTTCCCCGGCCACCGTCTCCGGCACGTCGCGGCCGGCGAACGGCCGGCGGGCGGAGTGGCGGTGCGGGATGGCGGCGTACAGCCCGGGGTCGACGACCGCCGGGGGCCCGGTCAGGGAGACGACCGCGAGCAGGTCCGGCCGGGCCGGGTCCGGCAGCAGCTGCACCACCGGCGTGCGGCCGAGGTGGGCGGCCGCGGCGCGGAGGTTGAGGAGCGCCGCACCGACGGAGATGTGCAGGGCGCGGCCGACCGGGTCGGTCAGGGGGACGGCGCGGGTGCGGTCCGCGTACACCTCCACCCCGTCCGGCTCCACCCCGTCCGGCCCGGCGGTCGGACGGAAACGCCAGGGCTGGCTGTTGTGCAGGGACGGCGCCGCGCCCGCAGCTGCCACGAGGAGCCGCAGGTCGGCGAGGGTCGGCAGTGTCGCGATCATGGTGGATACTCCTTGCCCTCATGCCCTCGGCGGTGCGTCTCCGGGACGGGAGCAGCACCCCGCTGTCTCCAGCGTGCACCGCCGGCCGGTGCGTGCGAAGAGTCGTTGGACCCCTCTGTGGCAGCCCGCCGCGCCGGGGGCTGCGGCCCTCGCCGGCCGGGCCGGCGGCGTGCGCAGTGCCGTCCGACGACCAGCACGTCGACGTGATCACCAGGAGACCCGCGCCGATGATCCAGCCCGCCGTTCCGTATCACCGTGAGTCGGGCCGGGCTCCGGTTGACCCGAAACGTCGGTTCGACCGAGGCCGGTCGACTGACAGTGACGATGTTCGTGGTGATGTTGCCAGCGAGTCTGACCCATCGACTGACTGACGCTTCGGCTGTCCTGTTCGCGATTTGTCGGCTCGTTGGCACGTCATCACGCACGCGGCCGGACGGGCGTTTGTGACTTCATAGGAGCCTGGCCAGAGGCCCCGTCACTGTCTTGTCCACCCGCCCGACCGGCGCGTGCCGCCCTCGGCTCGGACAAGCGGCAAGGACGGACATGACCAGCATGACGCACGACGGTTCGGAGATCACCGGCGGAGTCGACACTCACGGCCTGACCCACCATGCGGCGGTGATCGACCCTCTTGGCCGGCATCTCGCCGATCGGGAGTTCCCGGCCACCGTCCGCGGCTACCGGGACCTGCTGGACTGGATGCGCTCGCACGGCGAGCTGACAGCGGTCGGCGTGGAGGGAACCGGCGCCTACGGCGCCGAACTCGCCCGGGTACTGACCGCCGCCGGGGTCACTGTCGTCGATGTCGACCGCCCGGACCGCAAGACCCGGCGGCTGCGAGGCAAGTCCGACCCGATCGATGCCTACGCCGCTGCCACGGCGGTGGCCTCCGGGCGGGCCACCGGCATCCCGAAGAGCCGCGACGGCCTGGTCGAGGCCGTGCGTGTGCTGCGGGTCGCCCGTCGCAGCGGTGTCAAGGCCCGCACCCAGGCAATGAACCAGATCCGCAGCACGCTCGTCTCCGCCCCGGCGGCGTTGCGAGAGCAGGTCGCGGGACTGCAGCGTGCCTCCTTGATACGCGCGCTCGCCCGGTTGCGGCCCGGCACGGACCTGTCCACGCCGCTGGCCGCGACCAAGGCGGCCCTACGGCGCCTGGCCCGCCGCCACCAGGCTCTGGACGAGGAGATCACCGAGCTCGATGCCGAGATCGGCCCGCTGGTCCGACGAGCCGCGCCGGAACTGCTCGCGCTGTTCGGCGTCGGCCCCGAGACCGCTGGCCAGCTCCTCGCATCCGCCGGGGACAACCCTGAACGGATGCGCTCCGAGAGTGCGTTCGCACACCTTGCCGGGGTCGCACCGATCCCCGCGTCCTCCGGCCGCACCCACCGCCACCGCCTCAACCGCGGCGGCGACCGGGCCGCCAACAACGCCCTGCACACCATCGTCCTGGTCCGCATGCGCTACGACGAACGCACCCGCGCCTACGTCGCCCGCCGCACCAAGGAAGGGCTCTCGAAGAAAGACATCACGCGTTGCCTCAAACGCTTCGTCGCCCGCGAGGTCTACCGCGCGCTCACCAGCACAACAGCCGCACAAATCACTCGAAACGACCTCGTGCCTGCCGCTTGACGTCTATAGGAGCATCGCCGAGTTCAGCCGCGTGGGAGGATCCGGTCCCATGACGGTCAACGGTCGGCTCTGGTCCGGCAGCGGGCTTCACGAAGATCAGATCGTCCGGTGCGAGGTCGTCGGACACCGCGGGCGCTTCGGTGTCGAGGTCTCCGTCGTCGAGCCCCGGTCCGACGCCACCGCGTTCATCGACTTCGTACTGCTGACCGACGAGAACAGGCACCTCACCCCGGACGAGTTCCCGCCGATCGGGAGCCTGCTCGACGCTGTGACCATGGACTTTCACCCGAACGGCGAACTGCGGCTGTGCGCCCGCCCGTCCTCACTGGCGCGTCGGCGGATCCTGGACGGCCGGGTGAGGTGAGGCCACGAAGGCAGTGCCCGGCCCGCTCGGCCTCGTCGACCGCTGACTGCCGTCCGGCGGTGCTCCGGTTCGGCCGCGATGGGACAGGAACCGACCGCCGCGGTCTTCAGGACGTACGGAGTACGCGCTTGCGGAGGAGGTCGGGTTCGGCCCGGCCGAACATCCGGCGCTTGATCGTCTCGATGCGGTTGACGTGCCCCTCCGACGGCCGGGAGTCACGGTCCCTCCAGCGGGTCGGCGAGGCGGCGGTACCACCAGAACTCCGTGCGCCAGTGGCGTCGGTGGGTGAACGGGTCGGGGAGCGTGCGTCGCCGGAAGGTGGTGTCCAGGGGGCGTAGGAGCCGGAGGAGTTCGGCGCGGGCCCGTACCGGCAGCTCGCGGAGGATCTCGTCCAGCACGTCACGTGCGTGGCGGACGTCGTCGAAGGAGCAGCCCGGGCACGAGCAGGGCGCCTCCCGCGGGTACAGGGGGCGTCTGCCGGGTGGGCTCAGGAACTCCCGGTACCGGCGGAGTGCCCAGTCGGTGGCACCGGGGTGGAGGTACCAGCTCCCGCCGGCTCGCTCGGCCCGGTGCACCGCCAGGCTCGTTCCGGTGGAGAGGCCGCGGATCCTGGGCGGCGGGGCAGGTCCCCAGAGGCGGGACGTCACGTGGTCGCCGCGCAACGCGCGGGGCGGTCTACGCGGCATCGGCCTTTCGACATGTGGTCACGGCAGCACGATGCCATGCCGTCCCGGTGCGTGTCATGTGGATTCCCCGCCCCTCCACGCGCCCCCGGCAACACCCGGACCGCAGGCAGCACCCGGGCCGCAGGCAGCACCCGGGCCGCAGGAAATCTTGCGTCACCGGCCGGAAGAGATGCGCCACTTCGGGGGTCTCGTACCGCAAGATCTTCTGTCACCCGGGAGAACCCCGCCGGTCCGACCTCCGGTCAGGAGGCCGCACCGGCCCGTCGCCGGTACTGGCCGGGCGGCACGCTGTGGGCCCGTTTGAACGCCTTGGCGAACGCGAACTCGGAGCCGTAGCCGACCCGTTCGCCGACGACGGCGATCGGGGTGTCGGAGTGGCGCAGCAGCCGGGCGGCCGTGGTCATCCGCCAGCGGGTGAGGTACGTGAGCGGGGGTTCGCCGACCAGGCCGGTGAACCGGCGGGCGAAGGCGGCGCGGGAGAGGCCCGCACTGTCGGCGAGCGACTCGACCGTCCAGGCGCGGCCGGGGTCACGGTGGATGGCGCGCAGGGCCGGGGCGATGGCCGGGTCGGTCAGTGCGGCGGCCCATCCGGCGGTGGCGTCGGCCGGCTGGTCGTCGAGCCAGGCGCGGAGGATGTAGAGGAGCAGCAGGTCGATCAGCTCGCCGACGATGCCGTCGGATCCGGGTCTGGGGTCGTCCAGTTCGGCGCCGAGCATGTCGATCGCGGCGCGCAGGGCGTGGTGGCGGTCGCGCCGGGCGGGCAGGTGGATCATCTCGGGAAGGCCGGCGACCAGGGGGTGGGGGCGTTCCTGGTCGAGGTGGTAGGAGCCGCAGAGCAGCACCGTACGGGCGCCGGGGCCGTCGATGGCGAACCGGCCGATCGGCGAGGTGCGGTCGGTGCGGTCGGGACGGAAGTCGGTGGCCGGGGAGTCCGGGTCGTCGGTCAGGGCGTGCTCGGCGCCGCTGCGCAGGAAGATCACGTCACCGGCGGCCAGGGCGAGGGACGAGCCGTCGGGCCGGACGAGCCAGCAGGAGCCCGCCAGCACCACGTGGAAGGCCGCACCGGTGGCCTCGTGGAAGCGCAGCCCCCAGGGCGCGCGGCACTCGGTGCGGGCCGTCCGAGGGCTCTCCGACCGCATGGAGGCGACGGCCTCGGTGAGGATGTCCATGCGGACACCCTACGCCGATACGCACGGACAGAGAGACGATCAGACAGGAAAGAGAGAGTTTCGACTATTCAGCGTCTCCCGTCGGCCGCCTAGGTTTGTTCCCAGGCCCGGACGACACGATCCGCGCCACCGACGGAAGGACCCCCGCCGTGCGCACCATCGACCAGCAGTCCTACGGAGAGCCCGGCGTCCTCCGGATCACCGAGGCGGAACGGCCGGAACCGCGGGTCACCGAGGTCCTGGTGCGGGTCCGCGCCGCGGGGGTCAACCCCGTCGACACCTACACCCGTTCGGGGGCGTTCCCGCTCCTGGGCGAGCCTCCCTTCGTCCTCGGCTGGGACGTCTCCGGCGTGGTCGAGCAGGTCGCGCCGGGCGTGAACCGCTTCGCCGTCGGCGACGAGGTCTACGGCATGCCGCACTTCCCGCGGCCGGCCGGGGGCTACGCCGAGTACGTCACGGCGCCGGCCCGGCAGCTCGCCCGCAAGCCGAAGGGGCTGGACCACGCGCAGGCCGCCGCACTGCCGATGGCCGGGCTGACCGCCTGGCAGGCCCTGGTCGACGCGGCCGGACTGCAGGCCGGGCAGCGGGTGCTGGTCCACGGCGGGGCCGGCGGGGTCGGACACCTCGCCGTGCAGATCGCCAGGGCCCGCGGCGCCGAGGTCTTCGCGACGGCGAGCGCCGCCAAGCACGATTTCCTCCGCGAGCTCGGCGCCGACCACACGATCGACTACACCGAGGCGGACTTCACCGCCGGGCTGCGCGGGCTGGACGTCGTGTTCGACACGGTCGGGAACGGCAACGGCCTCCGCTCGCTGCCCGTCCTGCGGGACGGCGGCGCGCTGGTCACGATCACGGAGCATTTCGACCCGGAGCTCGCCGCCCTCACCGCGGCGGCCGGCAGGCGGTACGCCGGAGTCGTGGTCGAGCCTGACCACGTCGGGCTGGAGGCACTGACCGAACTGGTCGAGACGGGCCTCCTGCGTCCGTACGTCGAGCACGTCCTCCCGCTGGAGGAGGCGGCCACGGCGCACGCCCTGGTCGAAACCCGCCGCACCCGGGGCAAGATCGTCCTGACTCTCTGATCCTCTGATCCCGGGGCTCCGGGAGCGCCTGAGGAGCGGGCCTGTGCCGAGGCTGCGCTGCCCTTCCCGGAGGCAGAGGCAGTCCAGGTGCAGGTACTCCGCACCGTCCCAGGCGCGGTCGCACGGCCGCGGTCACCGGCCCTCCCCCGCCCGCACGGCCGCCCCCGGGATCGCCGTGGCGGGCTCGGGGGCGGCCGGGGGCACGCTCATGCGTCGGTCTCCAGCGGTGTCAGGAAGCGGCGCTCGTACCGCTTGATGCACCTGGTCCTGCGGGCCAGCTCGAAGGCCTCCTGGCAGTCGGGGTCGGCCGCGGCGGCGATGCGGTAGCGCTCGTACTCGGCCAGGCTGCCGAACGTGAAGAGGGCGTACGCGATGTCGCTGTCGCCCTCGCTCGGCAGGAAGTAGCCGTGGTGCGTGCCGCCGAAGCGCGGGACGAGCCGCACCCAGCGCCGGCCGTACTCCTCGAAGTCCGCCAGCTTGTCGGGGTCGATCTCGTACTTCAGATGAACCGTGATCATGTCCGTCCCTCTTCCGCCGCAGGGCGCTCGCGCCTGTCCGGGTCGCCGGTCCGCGGGGACGGCGACCACGGCAGGGCCGTTCGTCGACGACTCGATCATTCCGTCCCGTAGCGCCTCCGACCAGCAGCGGGAACGCCCGCGAACCACAAGATCCCGCCAATCCCGCCAATCCCGCCCCACCGCCGCGCCCACCGGACCGGAGAGGGAGCTGTGACACAGAACGCATGACGCGGCGCGCCAGGCTCTCTACGGTGGAGGCATGAGCATCGGCACACTCCCGCAGCGCACTGTCGGGATCCGGTCAGGCGACGAGATCCACGACGCCCTGCAGCAGTTGCCCACCCGCCGGGACAAGCCGCGCCCGCAAGGCGCCCGGGCCGCCCTCGGGTGGGCACTCGACCCCTGGAAGTCGCCCCCCATCCCCATGGAGCCGTCCCCCGCCGACGTCCTCCTCCGCCTCATGGCCCAGGAACGCACCGCCATCGCCGTACGGCACGACCCCCGGCAGAGCCCGCAGCAGCGCCGCTACGCCCGGGGCGTCGCCCAGGCCCTCGGCTGGATCCTCGGATACAAGCCCGACCTCCCCCTCGCCCGGGCGGAGGCATCCGCCGGACGGTGACCGTACGGCCGTCACACCTGGTTCCGACAGCGCCGCAGCATCGCAGCGCCGCAGCGCCGCGCTCCCCGGCCGCCGGAGAGGGACGTCCCGGCGGCCGGGCCTGAGCGGCGACGGGGCCGGTCCGGGCGGCCGAAGAGGCGTGACGGCCGCCCGGACCGGTACCCCGCCCGACTCCCCGCCTCACCGCCGACCGGTCCGGCAAACCCCTCCACCCGCATCCCGCACGGACGACCGGCCACCCCGTCCGGCCCAGCCGCCCGCCGTCCGGAGCCAGGCGGACCGATCGTCGACCACCGGCCACGTCTGCACCAGGCGGACATCCGGCCCCGGAGCCAGGCGGACGCCTGCCCGGACGACGCTTCCCCGGCGTCGTGATCCAGGGTGACTCCCTGTCGGTCATCAGGGCCACCGTCGAGGAGATCCGGGCGGCGTGCGCAGCCGGAGCAGGCGAGGAGCCCGGGAGACTGCGGAATTCCTCCTGGCCGACCTGGACGAGACCCTCGCGGACTACACGGACGCCTTGACCCGGGGCACGGCATCGCACGGCCGTTCTGAGCGGTCGCGCACGACAGCCCGGCCGGTCGTTCACAGCAACAACAACACGACCGTTGCGCCCGGGCCCCTAATACCGCGGCCGGAATGTGTTTGCGCTCACAACAGAGCCACCGTAAGGCCTCCAGCAGGCCGGATCCACCGGCGGCCCGCACCGCCCACCGGGGCCGGAGCGACTGCCCTCGAAGGCGGTTCACCCACCCCGATACCGGACCGGAGCTGCACATTCCGCCCCCGGCGCACTCCAAAGGCCGACCGCGACGCGGCCGTCGAATCCCTTGACGATGCCCCCGGCGATGCCGACACTGGAATGTGAGCGCTAACAAGTCGCCGCTGGCCACCCACCCGGCCTCCGGGCCGTCCGCACCCCGCACACCCCCAGGGCGCACCACCCGCCCGGAGGTGGCATCGGACCAGGCGTCGCAGGCGCCGGAAGGACCCGCCCGCCCCAGCCGGCGCACCACCGCGCGGCGAGCAGGTCGAAGCTCCGACATCACGCCCCGGGAATGAGGCTCCGATGACCTCCACCGCCGTACTCCCGCTCCACGCCATCGGCGCGCCCTTGCCCGCCGACCCCGGCGCGGCGACCGTCCGGAGCGGATTCGTCGAGCTCCCCGCCGAGGCCCCCTACGTCGGCCGTGCGCGCCGGTTCGCCCGGTGCCTTCTCCGGCGGTGGGGCACCGGCGCCGACCTCGCCGACTCCGCCGTCATGGTGGTCTCCGAGCTGGCGGGCAACGCCGTCCGACACGGCGCCGGACACCTGATCGTCGCGATCACCTCGGAGGCGGCCGTGGTCACCGTCATGGTGACCAGTCGGGCCCCGCAGCGCACCGGAGAGGCCGACCTCGGCGACCCCTGCGAGCGCGGACGCGGGCTGGGCATCGTCGCCGCCCTCGCCGACCACCTGACCGTCGAGTCGACGGACGCCGGCTGGTCCGTCCGCGCCACCCTCACGGAAGGCTCCGCGGCCGGACACGGTGCCGCATCCGACCCTTGACGGTCGGCTCCGGAAGTCCTTCGGGGTTGATCGAGCTGCCGGGGCGACGGAGGATCCCTCGTGCCGGTCGGCGGGTGCGTGCCGGTCGAGCCGGGCCGGCAGGCCGCCGGCGGCGGATCGGCCACGCCGATCGGCAGAAGCGGATGGCGGGGCAACTGCGCCGGAGCCGTCCCTTCGCGGATGGCACAGGCGGGGCGGAGGAACTTCGGTCGTCCGCCGGCTCAGACGGCGGCAGGGCGCCGGAACGCGTCGGCGTTGTGCGCGCACCAGTTGGCGAACGTGCGCGGCCTGCGTTCGAGCAGCCGCTCCACGGTGTCGGTCCGGAAGCCGACCGTGTCGGCGCGCATGAGCGTGAAGGCCTCGGTGATGGCGTCGGCAAGCACCGGGGGTGCTCCGTCGGGGAAGCGGGACCGGAGAGCCTGAGCCGGTGTGACTGCCTCGCGGACCTCGATGTCGCGGCCGATCGCGGCGGCGATGATCCGGACCTGCTCGGTGACGGTCAGCGATTGATCGCCGGTCAGGACGTACTGCTTGCCCTGGTGGCCGTCCTGGGTGAGGGCGAGGGCGGCCACCGCGGCGATGTCGGCGGGGTCGATCGGCGCGTGGCGCCCCGGGCCGACCGGGTCGAGGACGTACCCCTCCTCGCGGATGGTGGGCGCCCATTCGAGGGCGTTGGTCATGAAGCCGCCGGGCCGCAGGATCGTGGCGGGTATGCCGCAGGCGCGGACGATCTCTTCGCGCTCGTGGTGCCAGCGGCCCATCGCGGGCATCGGGTCGCCGATGACGTTGATGGAGGACAGGTGCACGATGTGGCCCACCCCGGCGGCCCGGGCGGCGGAGACGGCATGGGCGGTGTGGGCGGTGCCGATACCCGGCGTCAGGAGGAACAGCTTGTCGACGCCGCTGAAGGCGGACGTCAGCGTCGCAGGGGCGTCCAGGTCGCCGACAGCGCGTTCGGCACGTTCGGGCAGTGCGGCGGCACGGGCGCGGGCGCGCACGAGGATGCGAACCCCGGCGCCCTTCGCGTCGAGCTCGCGGACGAGCTCTCGGCCGATGTTTCCGGTGGCTCCGGTGACCAGTATCATTCGGACTCCGCATAGACGCTAGCCGACTAACGATTACCGCGGAGACGCTAGCCGGTAACTGATTAGCCGTCAATCGACCTGCTGGTGCCCGACCGACACCCACCGGAGACCGCGATGCCCGAGTTCCTGGACCTGCACAGCAGAACGACGAAGGCGCTCCGGACCCTGGCCGACGGGGCCATGCGGCACCACGGCCTGCACCTGGGCCAGAACCACCTGCTCGCCGCGCTGTGGGAACAGGACGGCCGCACACCCGGAGAGGTCGCCGCCACGCTGAGCGTCACGACGCCCACCGTCGTCAAGATGGCCACCAGGATGACCACCGCCGGCCTGCTCACCCGGCGCCGCGACGACCGCGACAACCGCCTCGTCCGGCTCTGGCTCACGGACGCGGGGCGCGCACTGCAGGAACCGATCGAGGCGGAACGACGGTCGATGGAGGAAAAGGTCACCGCAGACCTCACCGAGGCCGAACGCGAACACCTCCTGAGCGCACTGACGAAGATCCACCGGTCGGCGAGCGGTCTGCTGGGCGAGCCGGGCGGCCACGTCGACCCGGCGAGCACCTGACACTTCCACGCCTTCCGCCTGGCAAGTCCCGAAACGGCGCCTTGGCACTCATCGGCGCCCGCGAGGTGGAGGGCGAAGCGCCGGGCGCAGACGCATCCGTTCGCCGTCACTCGATCGGGGCGTTCGACGGCGAACCCGGTCGTTCAGGCTTCCCTGTCAGCGAACCTGGTCGCTCTTCGGCCCTGTGCCTTTGGTCCTGACCGGAGTTCCCTCCGGAGTTCCCTCCGGGGTGAACGAGTGGTGGAAGGTGAAGGCGTGCGGCGCGGAGCCGTGGTCGTGGAGGTGTTCCAGCCTGGAAACCCCGTCCTGCCAGGTGGGTGTCACGCCGTCGGAGACCCACCAGATCACGTAACTCGGGTGTCCTGTCCTCTCGAACCAGTCGTAACGCCTGTTCAGCGCCGCACGGTGCAGACCGGTGTGGACGGCGTCGAAGGCGGGGTACAGATCGGTCCAGAGTGAGAGGGTCGCGGCCAGGGCGGTGGTTTCCACCGTACGGCCCTTGCCGTACCAGGCCGGTACGGCGAACTCTCCCCATGCGCCCCAGTCCGCCTCGAAGAGCATGCCCCGGTCGCCGTCTGCCGGTTCAGCACGGGCGAGGTACCCGGGGTGCCGGCCGATCTTCCGGTAGACGGCCTCACCGATATCGTAGAACTCGTTCGTGAGAGGTGCGGGATCGGCGAGAGGTGACTTCAGGACGCCGAACGTGTACAGCGCAAGACGGGGCATGCGTCTCTCCCTGGTCGGGGGGTGTCTGGTGCGGACCCCGGCTCGACGGCTTACGCACGGGACGAGGATTCGTGGGGCGTGACGACTCGTCCCGTCACGGGCGGCTCAGCCTGAAGCAACTCCTGTGCGCCCGTGGGCGATCGCCGAGGACCAGCTGAAGGTAGCCGCCTCTGCGGGCCATGTCGAAGTTGCGTTTTCCCTGTCCACGTGGCCTCTTGCACCGGCCGTCACTGGGGCTTGTCGGCGGCCGTGGCAGAGTCCAGGTGTGCGGCCGGTCGAGTCCCGGCTGACGGCCACCGGAAACCCAGGTGGACGGCCGTCCGGCCTGCGGTGTTCCTGATCGCTTCCGTGGACGGAGGAGACCCCTCCGTCCGGTTTGCCGGTGTTTGCGAAGCATCGGCGAATCGGCCGAAAAGGTCCTGCGACGAAGTCCGGCAGAGGATTCCTTCTCCGAACTTACTGCCGAGCCTTGCTCGTGGCCACGATGTCGATGGCGACCCGGAGCGGAGTCTCCGCATTCCCCAGTAGTGCCCGGGTGATTGCGATCGCCTGGATGATGCTCATGCCGCGCTCGGCCAGGAGGGTCTGGACGGCCTCCATTCCATCGCTCTCAAGGACCGGCCGGGACTCCTCGACAAGCGCGACCCAGCGTGCGGCTTCCTTGGGACGTAGTCCGATCACGTGGTCAAACACGACTGCTTCCTTCCCGTGCCGAGCCGGCGGGTTGTACTCACGTCCCGTAGGAGCTGACTGCTGCGCTCAGAGCCTTCACGGCGTCATCGTATTGATGGCGGTCGAAATGGAACGGGCCGAATCCCGAGTAGTCGCGTGTCCTGCGGTGGGGCTGTTCGAAGGAGTCCCAGGTCACGCGGTCAGATGTCACTGTGATGCCGGCCATCAGCGGCCAGCATCCCCACTCGCCGCATTCACAGCCGAGCACGGGCGTCTTCGGCCCCATGGCTCCGGTAGATCGTCCGTGGAAGTGGTCTTCCATCAGGCCGAACCGAAAGAACTGCGGGACAAGTCCACCGTAGGCGTCCCCGGCCGGCTGCATCCCAGCATCCATCTCGAACTGGTCGATCAAGTTGGTGAGTGGTGTTCGGTCGATGCACGGGACGACTTCGAGCACGCCACGTTCAGCGTGGCGTCGGCAGTCGAAGTGGATCTCCTGGCTGGTCATATTCTGATTTCCTCCCCTGAACTTGTTCTTGAGCACCGGTCGGGCTGGGGCTGTCAGCGCTGGTGGTAGAGCTCGCGGTAAGTGCGAAAGTCGAAGAAGTACAGGCCGTCGAACTCGGCCCGGACTCGATTTCCTGCAGGGTCCAGGCGCGGCCGGAGTAGTCGTCAGTCGCGACGCCTCCGTGCTCAAGCAGCAGTGCGACCAGTTGGTGGACCTCCGCGGTTCCGTCGATCCGCCCGGAGATGTCGATTGGGACTGCCCAGGCCGGGTGGTGACCGAGGGCCGCTTCGACGGCCGCCACGTCGTCGGGATCCCAGTCGGAGCCCAGGCTGCGACCCCGCTCGCAGGCGGAGATCGCGCTCGTAGGCATCGGCCCCGGAGCCGGGCGCCGGCTGAAGGAGGCCGGACCCGCCGGGGCGTCCCGGATCCGCGCCAAAACGGCCCACGCCGTCGAGCTCGCCACCGTCCTGGGCAGCGACCGGGTCGACCAAGACCTCGGACTCGCGGCCGCGGCAGCGGCCGGACGATTCGCCGACGACGACCTGGTCTCCATCCTGGAGCGCATCGCGGCGAACAGGCCCGTCGGCCAGGTCGTCCGCGCGGACGAGGCCCACTCCGTCCAGAACGGCACCATCAACTGGCAAGCCCTGGGCCGGCAACAGACGGCGGCCCGGGAGTAGAGGGCCGACCGGCCGAAGTCAGTCGCCGAGGAACCACAGATACAGGTGCTGCCCGCGCTCGACGACCTGGCACAGCTCACGGGCCTGCCCGACCCAGTCACCGCCCAAGTCGACAGGAAGCCGGTCGAGTTCCGCCAGCAGCAGCGGCACCTGCCGCTGGTTGAAGACCGCATCCCCATACGGCGTCAGGGCTCGGAGCATCGGGAACTCCGCCGGGTCCAGATCCGCGAAGCCGGCCGTCCACTCCACGCCGGCCTCGGCGCGAGCCACGATGTCCCCGCTGTCTCCACGCACCGCCATATTGATCATCCGCCGAGCCTACCGACGCCCACCGCGACCCACGAAGGAATTACCGACCGTGACGTTTCCCCAGGCCCTGGCCCTGCCCGAGGCCCTCGCCGGCAAAGACGTGGCCCCCTTGACCTGACCCCCGCCCCCAGGAACACCGTCGGCCACAGCCATGGATTTCTGATGGCCCCCGGCCCGTACACCCGACGGCCGCCCACCTGGGCATCTCCATGGCCGTTGACACACGGCCCAAGCCGTCGCCGAGCGGAGGGCCCTTCGACGCCACCACTGGTGCCGGTGCCTCGTCCGAACGAGCAGTTCGCCCGGCGAACAGTTCGAGCAGTTGTCGGCACCAGGACCGACCAGCCGCCCGGGCCTCGATCTCCCGCCCCCGGAGATGCGCCCGACGGGGCCCCGGCACGGGCCGACGTGGGCGAGCACGGGCGGACGCGGCCCGGCACAGGCGGCGAAAAACGCAAGGGCCCGCACCGGATGCGATGTCCGGTGCGGGCCCCTGCTACCAGGCGGGTGCCGTGGCGAAATTACAGCGGGCGAATGTTCTCCGCCTGCGGGCCCTTCTGGCCCTGCGTGACGTCGAACTCGACCTTCTGGCCCTCGAGCAGCTCACGGAAGCCGTTGGCCTGGATGTTCGAGTAGTGGGCGAAGACGTCCGGGCCGCCACCCTCCTGCTCGATGAAGCCGAAGCCCTTTTCCGCGTTGAACCACTTCACAGTGCCATTAGCCATAAAAAATTCTCCTTCAAAGGGGCTGTCCGAGACCCGCACGGTGCGGGCCCCGAGTGCCGCGATGATGACCCACCCGGAGAAAAGATCCGGAAAAAACAAATGCGCCTGCGAAATACCAGCAGGCGCACACCAAGTCCATGGGAACCACTACTGCAACTCCCTTGAACTGTAGCAGGCCCGACAGCGGAACGGCGGGACATCGACCTCCGGGTTCGCGCCGGGTCGCGCAGCGGCCTCCTGCTGCGGCGCCCGAGGTCAGCGCGCCGCTCCCCCGCCGCCGTGGTGGAGGTCGTCGAGGGCCGCGAGGTCGGCGTCCGAGAGGCGGATCGCTCCGGCGGCGACGTTGGCCGTGAGGTGGTCGAGGCCCCCTGTGCCCGGTATCGCCAGGACGTGCGGCCCGCGGTGGAGCGTCCACGCGAGGCGTTTCTGGCCAGGCCGGCGCCGGCCTGGCCCGCGGTGGCCGCGATCGCGTAGAAGGGGACGAAGGCGATGCCCTGCTCGCCGCAGAGCCGCACGAAGCCGTCGTCCTGCGGGCGCACCCCGATGCCGTACCGGTTCTGCACACAGACCACGGGGGCGACGGCCCGGGCCTCGGCGAGCTGGGCGGGGGTGACGTTGGAGAGGCCCAGGTGGCGGACGAGCCCGGCCTCGCGCAGTTCGGCGAGGGCGCCGAAGCGTTCGGCGACGGAGTCGGTGCCGACGATGCGGAGGTTCACGACGTCGAGGTGGTCGCGGCCGAGCTGGCGCAGGTTCTCCTCGACCTGGCCGCGCAGGCGGTCGGGGGTGGCGTGGGGCGCCCAGTGACCGGACGGTCACCCGGCACCGTGGACGCCGTGCCGCGGCGCCGGGGTGCCGGGGTCCCACGGCGGCGCGTCCGCCGTGGTGAAGCCGAACGCATGGGCGTAGAGGGAGAGTTCGGCCGTGAGGCACTGCTCGACGGTGCGCGCGGTGCGGAACCCGTGCTGTTCGCCCTCGAAGGTCAGGTAGGCGTGCGGCACACCGCTGCCCCGCAGGCGGTCCAGGTAGCGTTCGGACTGTTCGGGCGGGCAGACCGCGTCGTCGGTGCCCTGCAGGATGACGAACGGGGTGCGCACGCGGTGCGCACGGCGGAGCGGGGAGACCTCTTCGTAGCGGGAACGCGCCTGCGGCCACGGGCCGATCAGGCTCTCCAGGTACCGGGATTCGAAGTCGTGGGTGCCGCTGACACGCCACTGCTCGGGGTCGAGCAGCGGGTAGTAGATGCCCGCGGCACGGTAGAGGTCGGGCTCCGCCGCCAGCGAGGCTGCGGCCGTCCAGCCGCCGGCACTGCCGCCGCGGATGCCGATGCGGGCCGGGTCGGCGATGCCGCGGGCGATCAGGGCGCGGGCCACCGCCGCGCAGTCCCGGACATCGGTGACGCCCCAGTGCCCGCGAAGCCGTTCGCGGTACGCCCGGCCGAAGCCGGTCGAGCCGCCGTACTGCACGTCGACGACACCGATGCCGCGGCTGGTGAAGAAGGCGATCTCGGGACGGGCGACGAGCCGGCTGCGGGTGGTGGGACCGCCGTGCACCTGGACGAGGAACGGCGGGAGCTCGCCCTCCGGCGCCGCGGCACCGGGATGGTGCGGCGGGTGGACGAAGGCGTGGACCTCCTCGCCGTCCGGCCCGGGCAGGACCTCGTGGCGGCCGTACGGGTGGTGGTCGGCGTGGCGCAGCGGCTCGGCCCGGACCACCTCCGCCCGCGGCCGGCCCCGGCGCGGGGCGCCCGGCGCCGGGGCGGACGGCGCCGCGTGGGACGGCACGGCTCCGGACGGCACGGCTGCGCACGGCACGGCTCCGGACGGCTCCGGGTCGTCCACGGTCACGAGGACGACGGCCCACGGGTCGCGCGGGCCGGCGGCGGTCGCGGCCACCCGTCGGCCGTGCACGGCGAGGCCGACCCACTCGGTGTACGGGGACGGGACGTCGCGGAGCGAGCCGTCCGCCCCGAGTACGGCGAGCCTGCGGTCCGCGGTGCCGTGGGTGACGGCCAGCCGCCCGTCGCCGAGGGGGAGGAACCAGCGCGTGCCGATGCGCCACAGCGGCTCGCCGAACTCCTCGGGACGGGGGCAGAGGGCGCGCGAGGTGCCGTCCAGCCGCACCTCGTGGAGGTTCCACCAGCCGCCGGGGTCGGCCACGACGTGCAGCACGCCGGGACGGTCGGGATCCCACTCGACCTGGCCGACCGAGACGCCGTCGCCCCCGGCGATCCGGCGGGGGGTGCCGAGCCCGCCGTCGGGGGTGACCGGCGCGCACATCAGCTCGGTGGCGTCCCAGGGCATCGCCGGGTGGTCCCAGCCGATCCAGGCGGCGTGCCGGCCGTCCGGCGAGATCCGGGGCCCGGTCATGAAGTGGTGGGTGGCGGCGAGCACCCGCACGGCGCTGCGCGCGTGCGCGGCACTGCCGTCGAGCGGGAGGGCGACCAGCTCGCGCCGGACCTCCGTGCCGGTGCTCCCGGTGAACTCCTCGCGCAGGCACCAGATCTCGTCGCCGACCCGGGTGAAGTCGCAGTAGCGGGCGCCGGCCGGCCGCGCGGGCCGCGGGCTGACGGCGACCGGCGGCGTGCCGGGTGACGCCCGGTGGACCCGTTGGTCGTCCCAGTGCACGAAGACGAATCCGGCCGTGGGGTCGGCGCCTAGCGCCAGCCAGGGCCTGCCGCCGTACTCGATGACGCGCGAGCGGACGTTCCACGCGGGGCCGAGCAGCTCGCGGACCTCGCCGTCGGGGGTGCGGCCGACGAGCGCGCTGCGGCCCGCCTCGGCGGGGCGGGCCTCCGTCCACCAGAGCTCGTCGCCGACGAAGTCGAGCCAGTCGGCGGCGGATTCGCCCTCGGCGACCTCGGCGGCGGTGATCGGGGACGTCCACGTCCCGTACGGCGCGGTGCGCATCGTTTCCTCCTGATGGGAACGGCGGACGGACGGCCCGGCCGGCGGGCGGCCCGGCGAACGGACGGCCGACGGCGGTCAGGTGCCGGGGCCGGGCGGGTGCCGGATCGGCCGTCCCTGGGCTGCTCTTCCCCGTTCCGCGTCGCTCCAGACCTCCGGGCAACAGATTTGGCAATATCTTGCCAAGATGTGCCTCCGCCCGTTACCGTCTGGCCTGCGGAGGGCTGGACCGGGTCGGCCCCGACCCGCACCCCCGCCGGGCCTCGTGAGGAGCACACACATGGGCACGCCGAAATTCAGCGTCGTGATCCCCTACAAGCAGCGGCTGGACAACATCGGGCTGGCCTTCGCCGCACTCGCCGACCAGACCCTCGACCGCTCGGACATCGAGGTCGTGGTCGGCGCCCTGGAGTACGCGCCGGAGTACACCGCCCTGTGCCGGGAGTACGCGGACCGGCTCCGCATCGTCACCGTGACGGCGGACGTGCCGTGGAACCTCAGCCACGCGCGCAACCTGGCCGTGGCCCAGGCCACCGGCGAGGTGCTGGTCTTCCTCGACGCCGACATGATGCTGCCGCCCGGCTGCCTGGAGAACCTCTACACCCGGCACTACGCCCATCGGCAGAACGTCTGCATCGCCGGCGGGATGATCGGCTACGACGACGTGGCCGAACGCGACATCGACACGGTCACCGCCCTGCCGTACAGCCACTACCGCACCATCCTGGCGCAGTTGGAGCAGACCGACGTCAGCGGCATGGACGAGCGCTGGTCGCCCGCCTACCGCTCGCCGATCGCCCGCTTCCCCTGGGTGTACGCGCGCGGCGGGTTCCTCGCCCTTCCCGCCGCGACCCTGCGCCGCCACGGGCTCCACTTCGACGAGGGCTTCGACGGCTGGGGCCCCGAGGACCAGGAGTGGGGGCTGCGCGTCGCCGCCACGGGCACGCCCGTGCTGCTGCCGCAGGACGTGTACGGCGTGCACCTGCCGCACGCCCGCGACATCTCCGCCAACGGTGTCACCGCCGGGGTCAACAACAAGTACTACCTTGCGAAGTGGCCGCGTCTCGACCTCGAACTCGCCCTCGCCTTCGGCTGGCTGGAGGCCGACCGGATCTACCAGGAGGTCGAGCGCGAGCTCGCTGCCGCCGCCGGGGGCGAGGGCCGGGCGCTCGGCGCCGTCCGCGGCACCGTCAACGGCACGGACGTCCTCCTCCTCGGAGTGGTGACCGCGGACGGCGTCCCCCTGCCCTCCCCCGACCTCGACGCCCTGGACGACACACGCGCCCTCCCCGCGGTGCTCCCGCTCGCCGGGTTCGGCCTGCCCCACCCCGACGGCAGCGTCGAGGAGTGCCGCATCCTGCCGCCGGTCGCGGCCCTCGGTGCGCGCTACCGCGACGCGATCCTCCGCGAGGCGGAGCGCGTCGCCCGCAAGGTCACCGCCCCTGCCGGGGCCGCACGGGGCTGAGGCTCGCCGGAGACGCACGAGGCGCCGCCCACCCCCGGGCACACCGGGTGCGGGCGGCGCCTCGCGTCCGGGCCCGGCCCGGGCTGGCGGACGGGCTGGCGGGCTGGCAGGCAGGCAGGCAGGCAGGCTCAGGAGACTCCGGCGGGCACCGTCCCCGCCCGCCCGTGGAGCAGCCCGCGGGCCAGCTCCGTCTGCCGGCCCAGGGTGCGGCCGAGCAGCATGTCACGCACCGGCACCCGGATGCCGAGTTCCTGCCGGAGCCGGTGGGCGAGACGGGTGATCAGCAGCGAGTCCCCGCCGAGCTCGAAGAAGTCGGACGCGTCGGTGAGCCCGTCGTGGCCGAGCAGTTCCCGCCAGCACCGGGCCATCAGCACGGCGACGTCCACGTCCGCGTCCACGTCCGGGACGGCGGTGGGGCCCGCGGCCGCCGACGGGTCGGCGGACACCGCAGTCCCCACCGTCACTGCCACGGCAGCGGGCATGGCGGGCGGCACGGCGGCGGGCGGCATCGCGGCGGCGGGGCGCGGGCGTGCCTCCGGGGCGATCCACCGCGGCCCGGCGAAGGCGTAGCCCGGCAGGTGGACGGTGCGCCCGCCGCCGCACAGCCCACCGGGCGCGAGGGGCAGCCCCTCCACCCAGAGGGCGCCCAGCGCGGCGAGCACCTCGCCCGGTCCAGCGGTGCGGCCCGGCGAGAGCGGCACCGCGGGCAGTCCTGCGGCGTCGGCCATCGCCGACAGCACCCGGCCGGGCCCGATCTCGACGGCGACGGCGCCCGGCAGCGCGGCCGCGACCGCCGCGAGCCCGTCGGCGAACCGCACCGCACCGCGGGCCTGTCCGGCGAAGTGGCCGGGCGCCAGGACGGCTCCGGCCGGCAGGAGGCGGCCGGTGGCGTTGGCGGCGAGCGGCACCCGCAGGACCTGCGGGGACGACCCGGCGGCCGCCTCGGCGATCGCCGCGAGGGCCGGCTCGATCAGCGGCGAGTGGAAGGCGCGGGCGGTGGCGAGCCGGCGGGTGAAGGTCCGTCCGGCCAGCCAGGCCTCGAAGGCCTCGATCTCGGCGGGTGCACCCGCGACCACGCAGGAGTCGGGGGTGTTGACCGCGGCGACCACTGCCCGGCAGCCTGCGGCGGCGATCCAGGTCAGGGCCTCGTCCTCGGTGCAGCCCAGGGCGAGCATGGCGCCTTCCGGGCAGGCCTGCATGGCACGTCCGCGGGCCGTGACGAGGCGTGCGGCGTCCGCGAGGCCGAGCGCGCCGGCGACGCAGGCCGCGGTGATCTCGCCGAGGCTGTGCCCGGCCACCGCGGCGGGTCGCACCCCGAGGTCCGCGAGCGCCGTGGCGGCCGCGTACCCGACGGCGAACAGCGCCGGCTGCGCGAGCACGGTGTCCGCCAGCGCGTCGGCGGGGGCGTCCCGGTCGAGCAGCAGCGTCCGCAGCAGGCCGGACGACGGCACCCTCCCGGAGCCGCCGGGGGCGTCGGGGGCGCCGGGGCCGTCGCCGAAGGCCGCCAGGCAGTCGTCGAGGGCGTGCCGGAATCCGGGCAGCACCTCCGCGAACGGTGCGGCCATGCCGGGATGCTGCGTGCCCTGGCCGGGGAAGAGGAAGACCGCCGGCACCGCGCCGGAGGCCGGGCGCCGGCCGGTGACGACGCCGTCACCGCTGCGCAGCCGCGCCGCCACCTCCGCGCCGCTGCGTCCGGTGACCGCGAGCCGCCAGGGCAGTGCGGCCCGCCCGGTGGCCAGGGTGGACGCGACGTCGGCGAGGTCGGCCCCGGTGGTGACGAGGTGCCGGCCCGTCCGGTCGGCGGCCCGGGCCAGTGCCTCCGGGTCGGCGGCCGACAGCACCACGAGCCGCTCCGACGGTCCGGCGGCGGTCGGGGCGGCCGGTGACCCCGCGGCAGGCGCGGCGACGGCAGGCGCGGCGGCAGGCCGCAGGGGTGGCTGTTCCACGACGACGTGGGCGTTGGTGCCGCCGATGCCGAACGCGCTGACGCCGGCGCGCCGCGGTTCCGGGCCTGCCCAGACGGCGGCCTCGCGCGGCACGTGCAGCGGCGATCCCGCGGACTCCAGCAGCGGGTTGGGTGTGGTGAAGCCGGCCACCGGGGGCACCACGCCGTGCCGGACGACCAGCAGTGCCTTGATCAGCGCGGCCACGCCGGCGGCGTTGTCGAGATGACCGGTGTTGGCCTTGAGCGCCCCGACCGCCACCTGCCCGGGCCGGGCGCCCGCGGCGGTCAGTGCGGCGGAGGCGGCCGCCCATTCGATGGGGTCGCCGACCCTGGTGCCGGTGCCGTGGGTCTCCAGGTAGCCGATGGTCGTGCCGTCGACGTCCGCCGCGCGGAGGGCGGCGCGGATCACCGCCTGCTGCCCACCGACCGACGGCGCGTAGTAACCGGCTTTCGCCGAGCCGTCGTTGTTGACGGCGGTGCCGAGCACCACGCCGTACGGGTCGAGGTCCTCGTCGAGGGCGTCCTGCAGTCGGCGCAGCACGACGCAGGCGACTCCCGAACCGGCGACGACGCCGTCGGCCCCGCCGTCGAACGGTCGGCAGCGGCCGGTCGGCGAGTGGATCCCGCCGGGCAGGTGGAGGTGCCCGCCCTGCGGGTACGGGATGCCGGCGGCGACGACGAGGGCCTGGTCGCAGTCGCCGTTGAGCAGGGCCTGGGTGGCGAGGTGCACGGCGACGAGGGAGGAGGAGCAGGCGGTCTGCACGGCCATGGCGGGCCCGGTCAGCCCGAGGCGGTAGGAGACCAGGCTCGCCAGGAAGTCGGGCTCCGTGCCGTGGACGGCGTCCTCCAGCGTGACCGGGTCGAGCAGGCCGCTCGCGGCCATGGCGCGGAGGTAGCCGCTGCCGGAGGCCGAGGCGTAGACGGCGGTCACGGGGGTGACGCCGAGCGGGTCGGTTCCGGCGTCCTCCAGGGCCGACCAGGCGGTCTCCAGGATGAGCCGGTGCTGGGGGTCCATCAGCTCGGCCTCGCGCGGGCTGATCCGGAAGAGCGCGGGGTCGAAGCGGTCGGCGTCGTCGAGGTGGCCGCGGACGGGGACGTAGCCGGGGTCGTCGAGCAGGGCGCGGGGGACGCCCGCGTCGGCGAGGGCCTGCCGGTCGTGGCGGGTGGTGAGCACCCGTCCGGCCTTCAGGGCCTCCCAGAGTGATGCCACGTCGGGGGCGTTCGGGAATCGTCCGGAGATGCCGGTGACGGCGATATCCAGGGAGCGGTCGCGGACCATCGAACCACCTTCGGCTAGCGCGGTGCCCGGGCCGTCCGCGGCGCTGCGCGGGTCGGACGGCCTCCGTGGCCGGCGGGTGCCCGGCGCGGGCCCGGCCAACATTGCCAGACCGGACAAGCCTGTGGCAATATATTGCCTCCCAGTTGGCAACATTGGCGGCCTCCGCGGTGGACCGCGAGGCCGAACGGACCCGAGGGGAGAGGGTCGGCGTGCTACCTGACCCGGCATGGACCGAGGGGCGCCCTTCCACCGCGCCCGACGAAGGACTGCACGAGACGTTCGCCCGCACCGCACGGCGCCACCCGCACCGGACCGCCCTCGCCGGGACCGGCGGCCGCCTCACCTACCGGCAGCTCGACCGCACCGCCGACGCCTGGGCGGCCCGTCTGACCGCCGCGGGCGTCGTGCCGGGCGACCTCGTCCCCGTCCTGCTGCCGCGGAGCCCCGGCCTCGTCACCGCCCTGCTCGCCGTGCTCAAGACCGGCGCGGCGTACGCCCTGCTCGATCCGGCCTGGCCCGCCGACCGCCTCGCCCGCGTACGGGAGTTGCTGGACCCGCCGCTGCTGATCGCCCCGCACGGCCACCCGGGCCTGCCCGGCACCGACCCGGCCACGGCGCCCCCGGCCGGCCCGGGCCGGGAGACGTCCGTGTGGACCCCGCCGGCCGGCCCGGTCGACCCGCCCCCGGGCTTCCGTCCGGTGCCCGTCGGCGGCGGCGCCGCCTGCTGCGTGTTCTTCACCTCCGGCACGACCGGCCGGCCCAAGGGCGTCGTGACCCCGCACCGCGCCACCGCACGGCTCTTCCCGCCCGACGGCTTCGCCCGGTTCACCCCGCACACCGTCGTGCCGCTCGCGGCCCCCACCCCGTGGGACGCCTTCTCCCTGGAGCTCTGGTCCGTCCTGCTCAACGGCGGCACCTCGCTCGTCGTGGAGGACGCCTACCTCTCCCCCGCCGCACTGCGCGACGCGGTCACCACCCACCGGGCGGACACCGTCTGGCTCACCAGCAGCCTCTTCAACATGGTCGTCGACGAGGACCCCGACGCCTTCCACGGCATCACCCAGGTGATGACCGGCGGCGAACGCCTCTCCGCCCCGCACGTCCGCCGGTTCCTGCGCCACCACCCCGGCACCGCACTGCTCAACGGCTACGGCCCGGTCGAGAACACCGTCTTCGCCACGACCCACCGCATCACGGAGGCCGACTGCGACCTCCCCGGCGGCATCCCGCTCGGCCGCCCCGTCCCCGGCACCCAGGTGCACGTGCTGGACGGCGACCGCCCCTGCGGTGCCGGCCGCACCGGTGAGATCTGCCTCGGCGGCGACGGCCTCGCCCTCCACTACCTGCGCGAACCCGCCCTCACCGAACGGGCCTTCGCCACGGTCGTGATCGACGGACACCCGCGACGCCTCTACCGCACCGGTGACCTCGGCGTGTGGGACACCGACGGCCTCCTGCACTTCCGCGGCCGCGCGGACCGGCAGCTCAAGATCCGCGGCCACCGCGTCGAGCCCGCCGAGGTGGAACGGCAGATCGAGCGCCTGCTGCCCGGCGTCACCGCCTGCCGGGTGCTCGGACGACAGGCCTCCGACGGCGGCCGGGAGCTCGTGGCGTTCTGCACCCCGCAGGAACCGGGCGACCGGCTGCCCGACGCCGTACGCATCCTGGACACCGCACTCGTCCCCTACCAGCGGCCCGCCGCCGTGGTCGCCGTCGGCGCCTTCCCCCGCACCCCGCAGGGCAAGCTCGACGAAGCCGCGCTCCTCGCCCTGGCCGCGGCACCCCCCGCGGCCCGCCCGCAGGACGACGCCGACCCGGCCGTCGCACCCGCCACCCTCGCCGACCCCACCGACCGCGCGGTCGCCGAGGCCTTCGCCGAGGTCCTCCGGCAGGACGCCGTACCGCTCGACACCCCCTTCGTGGAGCTCGGGGGCAGTTCCCTCGGCGCCGGACGGGTCTGCGCCCGCCTCGCGGCCCGCCTCGGCCGGCCCGTACCGGTCTCCCGTCTCCACGAGCTGCCGACCGTCACCGCCCTCGCCGCCTGGCTGCGCACCACCGGCTCCGAGTCCTCCGAGCCCTCCAGCCCCTCCCACGCCACCGGCACCACCGGCACACCGCTGACACCGCTGCAGACCGTCTACCTCACCCGGCAGATGCTCGACCCGGCCGACCTGACCGCACACTGCCTGCTCACCTGGACGATCACCGGCGACCTCGACCACCACGCGCTGGAGGACGCCGTCGCCGACGTGCACCGGCGCCACGAGCCGCTGCACAGCGCGTACCTGCTCGACCCGGCACCGCACGCACGGCCGACGGACATCCCCCCGCCGCCGCTCGACGTCCTGCCCGACCACCCGGACACCGCCTCCGCCGTCCGGACGCTGCGCACCGAACTCGCCGACGAACTCGCCCTGGAGGAGGGCGAGGTGTGGCGCACGGCGCTGGCGCCGGTGCGACCCGGAGGCGCGGCCGCCGGACCGCGCACCACGGTGTTCGGCTGCGTCGTGCACCACATCGCCTTCGACGGATGGTCGGAGTCCGTCCTCGCCCGGCACCTCGCCGACGCCTACGCCGCCCGCACGGCCGCCACCGTCCGGGGCCCGCATGCCGATCCGGAGCCGGCCCGGCCTGCGCCCGGCCTGGCGGAGGTCCACGCGGAACGCCTCCGCCACGCCCGGCACGCCGGACCGCGCGACCGCCACGAGTCTTACCTGCGCGACGAGTTGAAGGGGATTCCGGCTCTGCCCTGGCCCGTCTCCGACCGGGCCCGCGACACCGCGGGCCCGGGACGGGTGGAGGCCCGCCTCACCGCGGCCCAGCTCGCCGGCGTCGACGCCCTCGCGGCGGAGGCGGGCACGACCCGGTTCGGCGCCCTGCTCGCGCACTGGGCCGCGGCCCTGGCCGAGACCACCGGTGCGCGGGACTTCGGGGTCGGCGTACCCGTGGCTCAACGCGACTCGCCGCTCCTCGCCGGTGCCGTCGGCTGCCACATCGAGATGCTCTGCCTGCGGATGCGCGGCACCGCGCTCGACGGCGGCACCGCCGGCGCACGGGAGACCGGCCGCACGGTGGCCCGCGCGCTCGCCGCCCAGGACGTGCCGTTCGCCGACGTGCTGCGGCTCACCGAGCCGCGACGGACCGGCCGGCCGCCCCTCTACCAGGTGCTCTTCGCCCTCCAGGATAACGCCGCACCCCGGCTCCGCCTCCCCGGCCTGCACACGGCGTTCCTCCGGCAGCCGTACCTGGACCTGCCGCTCGAACTCCACACCGAGCTCTGGCCCGAGGACGACGGCGGCATGCGTCTGGAGGTGGCCTTCCGGCCGGACGCCGTCGCCGAGTCCACCGCCTGGGAACTCGCCGGCCGCTTCACCGACCGTCTCGCGGTGCCCGCACCGCACACGTCCGCTCTCACCCCAGGAGTACCGGCATGACCAGACTCACCCACATCTCCGCACCGGCGGGCGTCGCGCCCAGCGACGGCTACACGCACGTGGTGACCGGGCCGGGCCGGCTGGCCGCCGTCGCCGGACAGCTGCCCTTCGACGAGAAGGGCGCCCTGGTCGGCGAGGGCGACCCCGCCGCCCAGGCCCGGCAGGTCTTCACCAACATGCGGGCCTGCCTGGCCGCGGCCGGCGGCACCTTCGACGACGTGGTCAAACTGACCGTCCACCTCACGGACATGGCGCACCTGGCCGAGGTGCTCGCCGTCCGCGACGAGTTCATCGACACCGCCCGCCCGCCGGCCAGCACCGTCATGCAGGTCGCGGCGCTGTTCCGGCCCGAACTCCTCCTGGAGGTCGACGCGTTGGCGATCCTCGCCGACGACGCGCACTGAACCGCGCCGCACCGCACTGCACCGCGCCGCACCACGCCGCACCGTACGCAGCCCGACCACAGCCGCAGCAACAGCCGCTGCTGCGGCCCACCACACCCGTCGAACCCCGCACCGCGTCCCCCGCCCGCCCACGGCAGGAGTGCCATGACCGACCTCGCCACCACCGACCGCACCACCACCGACCGCACCGATACCGGCCGGACCGACACCGACACCCGTACGGCGGCGGCCCGCACCGCCGACGGCGCGCCGCCGCCGTTCGACCGCGAGCTGGCGCAGCCGCTCGCGGCGATCCTCGCCGACCTCGCGATGCCGCTGACCCCGGCGCTGATCGCCGACCGCCGCCGCCGCAGCGCGGCCGGCCGGCTCACCGACGCGCAGATCCTCCGCGGCGGCGCCTTCACCCTGGAACACCTGGAGGTGCCCGCCGCGCACGGCAGGCCCGCGATCCCCCTGCTGCTGTGCCGGCCCACCGCCGTCGCCGTGCCGCGGGGCGTCGTCCACCACACCCACGGCGGCGGGATGGTGGCCGGGAGCCACCGCAGCACCGAGCTCGCGGGCGAGCTCGACCGGGCCCAGGAACTCGGCCTGGCCGTGCTGTCCGTCGACTACCGCCTCGCGCCCGAACACCCCGACCCGGTGCCGGTGGAGGACTGCTACGCCGCGCTGCTCTGGCTGGCGGACCACGCCGTACGGCTGGGCCTGCCGGCCGACCGGATCGTGCTCAGCGGCAACAGCGCAGGAGGTGCGCTGGCCGCCGGCCTCGCCCTGCTCTCCCGTGACCGCGGCGGCCCGCGGCCGGCCGGGCAGCTGCTGCAGTTCCCGATGCTCGACGACCGCTCCGACAGCTTCTCCGCCCGGCAGATGGCCCGGGTCGGGCTCTGGGACGGCCTCTCCAACCGTGCGGGCTGGACGGCACTGCTCGGCGATCGCCGGGGCACGGACGCCGTCGCGCCGTACGCCGCGCCCGCGCGGGCCCGCGACCTCGCGGGGCTGCCTCCGGCGTTCCTGGAGGTCGGCTCGGTGGAGGCGCTGCGCGACGAGGGCGTCGCCTACGCCTCGCGCCTCTGGCGGGCCGGCTGCGAGGCGGAACTCCACGTCTGGGCCGGGGCGTTCCACAGCTTCGACGAATGGGTGCCGTCGGCGGTGGTCTCGCGGAGCGCGCACGCCGCCCGGGTGGCGTGGCTGCGGCGGGTCCTGGAGCTCTGACCGCCCGGGCGGTCACGGCGCACGGGCCGACGGCGTTCCCCCACCCGGGTGGGGGAACGCCGTCGGGCTGCGCCTGCCGTCACGAGCGGTTCGGCCGTCACGAGCGGTGGACCGTCCGTCTGCTGCGGTGCCGTCGTGCCGCGGAGCGCGGCGCCGGCTCAGGGGGCGGGGACGGGCCGGCCCTGGTGGAGCTCCTCCAGGGCTTCCGCGAGGATGCGCCAGATGTCCGCGGCGAGGTCGATGTTGGAGCTCTGACGGGCTTCCTCGCCCAGCTCCTTCAGCCGGCCGAGCCCTTCGGCCTCCCGGCCCTCCAGGAGCAGCAGGCGGCTGTCGAGGATGCCCAGCCGCACCTGGTCGCGGTAGACCAGGAGGAGTTCGTCCCGGCTGAGCTCGTCGTGCGCCCGGCGGGCGTCGTCGAACCGCCCCTCGTGGAAGGCGAGGTAGGCCTGCAGGGTGAGCAGCTCCTGCCGCAGCACGGGCGTGCCGACGAGGGAGAGCGCCGTCCCGGCCTCCTGCAGGCAGTCCCGGCCGTGGTCCACCATCGGCGGCTTGGTCTGGAGGTAGAGGGAGGCGGCGGCGAGCCGCAGCCGCACCCACAGGGTGAGGTCGACCCTGCTCTCCAGGCCGAGCATCGCGCGCTCCAGGTAGTCGCGGGCGCCCTCGTGGTCCCCCTGCCGGGAGCGCACGGTGGCCGCCGACCACAGCGCCTCGGTACGGGCCACGTCCGACCCGCCGCGTTCCGTGAGCCGGACGAGCTCGTCGACGTGCGCGCGGGCGTCGGGCAGCTGACCGGCCTCGGCCTCGGCCGCGACGAGGGTCTGGAGCGCCGCCCCGGTGTCGGAGACGGAGAGCTTCGCCTCGGAGGCGAGCTGGTAGGCGCGGGAGGCCACGCCGATGGCGCGGGCCACCTCGCCGGTCGACCGGAGCAGCCGGGCGAGCTGCGCCCAGGCACGGCACTGCAACTCGGGCAGGCCGAGTTCGTCGGCGATCCGGGCGAGCTCCTCCAGGCAGGCGCGCTCCTCGGAGTGCCGGCCCTGGCGCCGCCAGTAGCGGAAGACCACCCACAGGGCCTGCCAGCGCGAGAGGAGGTCGGCTCCCGGGGCGCGGTTCAGCGCGGTGATGAGGGCTTCGATCGCCTCGTCGCTGTCCGTGGACGTCGCGATGGAGAGGGCCTGGGCCAGCGAGCCGCCGCTGGGGGGTACGTCGAAGGCGGACCGGTCGACGCCGAACCGGTCGGCGAGGTAGGCAACCACGCGATCGGTCGGCTGCCGTGCTCCCGATTCCAGTCGCGACAGGTATCCGGTCGAGATTTCGTCGCCCGCGAGGGCGGCCTGCGAGAGGCCACGCTCCTGCCTCAACTCCCTGAGGCGGCGGCCGAAAAAGGGCTGCTCCATCATGCTGATCCCACAATCCACACGGATTCAGATTCGGTCAGACGGTCAGCCCCCTGCGGGGGGCCTGCAGGGACATGCCGGGAGCCTCACCACTGTGCCAGGGGCAACTGTAATGGGCTGACACCGTTTCTGGCAATTGTGCCCGCACACCCTAGGCAAGTGATCTTCACCACAGAGTGACACCTTGTCACTAATTTGACATCTTTCAGGCAAGGACTTGCCAACGATCTTTTCCCGCGACTAGTTTTTCTTCTCGTACCAACGGATGCACCGATCCCTGCCCCTCCTCGACTGGAGCCGTCATGCGCAAGTACATCGGAACCGCCTCCGCCGCCGCCCTGGCCACCCTCCTGCTGGCCTTCCTGGTCGCCGCCCCGTCGAGCGCCGCCATCCAGGCGCCGGGAGGCGCCTCGGCCGTCGTCCTCGCCGGCGACGGGCTGGACGACATCGACTGGCCGTGAAACGGCGGACACGCACGACCCCGGCGCCGCGCGGGCCACGCCCCGCAGGCACCCCCGCGCGCCGGACCACCGGCCGCCCCGGCCCCCTCGGGGCCCCGGGCGCCCTGCACCCGTGACGGTCGGCCGGCGGACTTCTCCCCGGTGAATCGACACCTTTCCTTGCTGCACTCCCGCGAGGATCTTGACCAACCTTGTCAACCCTTTGCCACTGCGGCATTCCAGGCTCTGGGGCGCGCACGGCCATTCGGGAGAACGCTCTCCCGGTTTTCTGCCAACGATCGCGTTCCGCCGTGCGCCGAAAAACCCCGCCGACAGGCTCGGGCTGCCCGCCCGGCCCTTCGCGGACGGCCGCCCCACACGCCCCATCAGACCCACGGAAACACCCCTTTCGGACCTGCAGCCCCACGGCTCGCCACGCCCGAACGAGAGAGCGCTTTCCCATCTGCGTTCCGTCCCGGTCCGTCCCGGTCCGGCCACGGCCCGGAACCGTTCCGGCACCGTTCCGCCGCCGTTGCGCAGGCATCCCCGCAGAGCCCGACCCGGTAGCCCGCAAGCCCGGTAGCCCACAGGCCCGGCAGGCCCCGCAGGCCCGGCAGGCCCGGCAGGCCCGGCAGGCCCGGCAGCCACTCGGCAGCCACTCGGCAGCCACCCGACCGACCCGGCCGGCATCACCCCTCCTCGAAGGAGCACCCATGCCCCTGACCGTGCACGACCCGGTGGGCACACCCACCGTCGCCGTGATCATCCCCGTCCTGAACGGGGCCGCGCACATCGACCACGCACTGGCCTCCCTCGTCACCCAGACCGTCCCGCCGACCGAGGTCGTCGTCGTCGACGACGGTTCGGACGACGACACGTACGAGCGCGCCGGCCGCTGGGCCGACCTGCTGCCGCTGCGCGTCATCCGCGGCGAGCACGGGGGCACCTGGCACGCCCGGCAGACCGCCATCGCGGCGACCGGCTCCGAACTCGTCCTCCAGCTCGACGCCGACGACATGCTCCTGCCGGGTGCCGTCGCCGCCATGACCAAGGCGTACGCCGAGCGTCCCGGGCTGATCGCGCCCCGGCGGCTGCTGCTCGTCGAGAACGAGACGGAGGACATCCCGCGGCCGGTCACCGAGCGCCTGCCGGACTCCGACGACCAGTACGCCTACATGCTGGTGCGCAACTACCTCGGCGTCGGCTGCCTCTACAGCCGGAAGGACTACGAGGCGGTCGGCGGCTACCGGCCGTGCCGGTACGCGGAGGACTGGGACCTGTGGCTGCGGTTCGCGGCCGCCCGCATCCCCGTGTCGCTGCCGATCGAGCCGACGTACGTCTACCAGATGCACAGCGGCAACCTCTCCAGCAACATCGACATCGGCGCGACCGACCTGGAGATCCTCGGCCGCTTCCTGGAGGACGGCGACGCGCACCACCGTCTGATCGCCAAGCTGGCGTACCTCCAGCGCGCCGGCCTCCCCTACGTGCAGAGCCTGGAGGAGCGCGCACCCGCGGACTCCCCCGTCGCCGCCACCGCGGCCGGGCTGTCCGAGGACGACCCCGTCGAGGTGCGGTACGACCGCGACCTCGGGTACGTCCTCGTCGGCCGCGCTGCGGAGACCGGCGACCGCCGCCTGGTGGTCCTCTCCCCCGACGGGCAGCGGCGGCTGCGGTCGGCCGTGCTGCCCACGGGGCTCCTCGAATCGAACGAGACCGACCCGGTGCACCACTGGGAGGGCTGCGACCTCACCTGGTGGGGCTGGCACTGAGGCCCGCCGCCACCGCCTCCGTACGGCACCGCCCCTGACGTCCCGGCGGTCGGCCGCGACGCGCCGGCCCGTCGCAGGCCCGCCCGCGCACCGGGCCCGCCGCGGCCGCGCCGCCCGCCGGGGGACGACCCCACGCAACAGAGCGGAGTACGCGCATGACCCCTCAGACGTTACTGCCCCTCAGGTCCACCGACCTCGACCGGTTCACGGAGGACGGCTACCTCGTCCTGCCCGGGTTCCTCCCCGACGAGCTGGCCGCACGGCTCCGGCGGGAGGCCGACCGCTGGGTCGACGACGGCCTGCGGGCCCGGTCGATCGCAGCGGTGCTCGACCCCGACGCCCACGGCACCCCGCCGGTCGTCGAGGTGGAGCTCCCCGCCCACGGCGAACTCGTCGGGCACCCTCCCCTGCTGGAGCTGCTCGCCGGGCTGATGGGCCCGTCGTTCGCCTTCCACCACCTGCACAGCGACCGGCAGGCCCCGGACACCCCGGGCAAGGCCTGGCACCACGACTACGAGCAGCGGCCGCAGACCGACCGGCGGTACGCGATGATCCACACCCTGCACTACCTCGACGGCCTCGACCGCGGCACGTCCTCGCTGGCCGTGCTGCCCGGCTCGCACCGGGAGGTGGCCGACAAGGACGCCCGTGCCGGGCTCGGCACCCGGGAGCTGCCGGGGGAGGTGGTCGTCGACCGGCTGCCGCCCGGGTCGACGGTCGTGCTGCACTCGGCGCTCTTCCACGCCCGGCGCCGCCGGCCCGGGTCGGCGGGCAAGGACCGCTACTTCGTCGACGCCTCCTACTGCGAGACCGGCCGGCTCTGGCCGCCGGTCAAGCCGTACTGGCGCTCCGTGCTGCGCAGAGCGCAGGACCTCGGCCTCGACCACGGCCGGTGGCCCGAGCTCTTCGCCGAGCGTCACTTCACCGAGTACACCCGGCCGGCCTGAGCCGCTGCCACGACGGAGGTACAGGATGTTGTACTCAGGAGTCTCCTGGGGCGCCACCGGCTTCGAGGTCGACACCGTCGGCCCCGACGGCGGGCGCGTCCTGCCCCGGATGCGGTTCGCCGCGGGCCGGGCCGACGAGATGATCGCGTACCTGCGCGGCATCCGGGGCCCGCACGCCGCCGTGGTGGAGAGCACCAACGGGATCCTCGACGGCCGCATGATGGCGGCCGGCCTGGAGGTGTTCCGGGCGGACGAGGACGCCCTGCCGCGGCGGCCGGCCTTCGGGTCCGTCCCGGCCGGCGACGTGGCGCACGCCGCGGCCCGCGACCCGGGCGCGCTCACCCGGCTGGTCCGCACCCGCGGCACCCAGACCGGGCGCGAGCCGCTGCTGGAACGGTGGATCGCCTCCGCCGCCGACGCGACGGCCGGGATGTCCGCCGCGGGCCGCTGCCTCGACCACGGGCCCCGCGAGCGCCGGGAGATCGCGCTGACCTTCGACGACGGCCCGCTGCCGCCCTACACCGGGCGGATCCTCGACGTGCTGGAGCGGTACGGCGTGCCGGCGACCTTCTTCTGCGTCGGCATGAACGCCGGCGCGTACCCGGAGGAGGTCCGGCGGATCCGCGCGCAGGGCCACGGGCTGGCGAACCACACCTGGTCGCACCCGTTCCTGCCGGAGCTCACCCGCCCGGAGCTGGTCGAGCAGCTCACGCGCACCCGCGACCGGATCGCCGAGGTGTCGGACGGCCCGGCGCCCACGCTGTTCCGGCCGCCGTACGGCGCCCGCACCCCCGAGGTGATGCGGTGGCTCACCGAGGCGGACGCCCGCGTCGTGCTCTGGGACGTCGCCCCGGACGACTGGGCGATGCCCGGCGCGGACTTCATCGCCGACACCGTCCTCGCCCAGGCCCGTCCCGGATCGGTGGTGCTCCTGCACGACGGCGGAGGCGACCGGACGCAGACCGTCGAGGCACTGCCGGCCATCGTCGAGGGCCTGCTGGAGCGCGACTACCGCTTCGTCCTCGTCGACGACATGGTGACGGCGCCGGTCGGCTGACCCGCGCCCCGCACGGCACGCAGCAGCGCCGGGTGGGGGAGCCCGTACGAGCGGCTCCCCCACCCGGCCCCGTGCTGCCGGAACCCGTACGGGCGCCGGGCGGCCCGCAGCCCCCGTACCGGCCCACGGCTCCCGCACCCGCACCCGCACCCGCACCCGTACCGATCGGAGTGATCACGCCATGGAGTCCCTCCCGGCCACGAACTGGGCCGGCAACGTCGCCTTCGGCGCCGAGCGCACCCACCGGCCGCGCGACCTCGACGAGCTGCGCCGGCTCGTCGCCGGCTCGGCCCGGATCAGGGCGCTCGGCAGCGGCCACTCGTTCAGCCGGGTCGCCGCCGCGCCCGGCGACCTCGTCCTGCTCGACGGGCTGCCGGCCACCGTCGGCGTGGACACCCACCGCTCGACGGTCAGCGTGCCTGCGGGCCTGCGCTACGCCGAACTCGCCGTCGCCCTGCACCGGGCCGGCCTCGCCCTCGGCAACCTCGCGTCGCTGCCGCACATCTCCGTCGCCGGGTCGGTGGCGACCGGCACCCACGGTTCCGGCGACGCCCGGCGCTGCCTGGCCGCCGCGGTGACGGGCCTCCAGCTCGTCGGCCCGGAGGGCGACCTCGTCGAGCTGGACCGCGCCACCGCACCGGACACCTTCGCCGGGTCGGTCGTCGCACTCGGCGCGCTCGGCGTCGTCACCCGTCTCACCCTGGAGGTCGAACCCGCGTACGCGATGGCGCAGCGCGTCCGGGTGGCGGTGCCCCTCACCGAGGTCGCCGACCGCTTCGACGCGGTCCTCGGCGCCGCCGACAGCGTCAGCGTGTTCACGGACTGGCGCAGCCCGGAGGCCCAGGTCTGGCTCAAGCGGCGGACCGACGGCAGCGGCAGCAGCAGCGGCTGGGAGGGCGGCCGGGCGGCGGACCGGCCGCTCAACCCCGTGCCGGGCATGCCGCCGGAGCACAGCACCGAGCAGCTCGACGTACCCGGGCCGTGGTTCGAGCGGCTGCCGCACTTCCGCCCGGAGCTGACGCCCGGCGCCGGGGAGGAGCTGCAGTCGGAGTACTACCTGCCGCGGGAGGCGGCGCCCGCCGCGTTCGAGGCGCTGCGCGGCATCGGCGACCTGGTCGCACCGGCGCTGCACATCGCGGAGGTCCGGACGGTCGCCGCCGACGATCTGTGGCTCAGCCCCGCGTACGGGCGGTCCACGGCGACCTTCCACTTCACGTGGGTCCGGGACGCCGCCGCCGTCGCACCGGTGATCGCGGCGGTCGAGGAGCGGCTGATACCGCTGGGCGCCCGGCCGCACTGGGGCAAGCTCACCGGCCTGGCCCCGGGCGGACTGGCGGCGCGCTACGAGCAGGCCGGCGAGTTCGGACGGCTGGCGCGGAAGCTCGACCCGGCCGGGAAGTTCCGCAACGCGTTCCTCGACGCCCTGCTGGGCGACGGCTGACCTCCGCTTCGGGGCGTGACCGCCTCCGGGCGGTGCGACAGCTGTCGCACCGCCCGGAGCGGGCCGTCCCCGTGGAGTCCGCGAGGGCCCGGTCAGCCGCCGACGTACGCCGCGAGGTGCTCGCCGGTGAGGGTGGAGCGGGCGTCGACGAGGTCGGCGGGTGTGCCCTCGAAGACGATCCGGCCGCCGTCGTGGCCCGCGCCGGGGCCGAGGTCGACGATCCAGTCCGCGTGCGCCATGACGGCCTGGTGGTGTTCGATGACGATCACCGACTTGCCGGAGTCGACGAGCCGGTCGAGGAGGCCGAGCAGCTGCTCGACGTCGGCGAGGTGGAGGCCGGTGGTCGGCTCGTCGAGGACGTACACGCCGCCCTTGTCGGCCATGTGGGTGGCCAGCTTGAGCCGCTGCCGCTCGCCGCCGGACAGCGTGGGGAGCGGCTGCCCGAGGGTGAGGTAGCCGAGCCCGACGTCGGCGAGCCGGCCGAGGACGGCGTGCGCGGCCGGGGTGCGGGCCTCGCCGGTGCCGAAGAACTCCTCGGCCTCCGCCACCGACATCGCGAGCACCTCGCTGATGTCGCGGCCGCCGAGGCGGTACTCCAGCACCGAGGCCTGGAACCGCTTGCCCTCGCACTCCTCGCAGGGCGAGGCGACACCGGCCATCATCGCCAGGTCGGTGTAGATGACGCCGACGCCGTTGCAGGTCGGGCAGGCGCCCTCGGAGTTGGCGCTGAACAGGGCCGGCTTCACGCCGTTGGCCTTCGCGAACGCCTTGCGGATCGGTTCGAGCAGCCCGGTGTACGTCGCCGGGTTGCTCCGCCGCGAGCCGCGGATCGGGCTCTGGTCGACCGACACCACGCCGTCGCCCGGCGGGATCGACCCGTGCACGAGCGAGCTCTTGCCGGAGCCCGCGACGCCGGTGACGACGGTGAGCACCCCGAGCGGGATGTCGACGTCGACGTCGTGCAGGTTGTTCGCCGTCGCGCCGCGGATCTCCAGGAAGCCGGTGGGCTTCCGCACCGACTCCTTCAGCGCGGCCCGGTCGTCGAGGTGGCGGCCGGTGACGGTGTCGCCGGCCCGCAGCTCCTCGAAGGTGCCCTCGAAGCAGATCGTGCCGCCGGCCGTGCCGGCGCCGGGGCCGAGGTCGACGACGTGGTCGGCGATCGAGATCGTCTCCGGCTTGTGCTCCACGACGAGCACCGTGTTGCCCTTGTCGCGCAGCCGCAGCAGCAGGCCGTTCATCCGCTCGATGTCGTGGGGGTGCAGCCCGATGGTGGGCTCGTCGAAGACGTAGGTGACGTCGGTGAGGGAGGAGCCGAGGTGGCGGATCATCTTGACGCGCTGCGCCTCGCCGCCCGACAGCGTGCCGGCCGGCCGGTCGAGCGCGAGGTAGCCGAGGCCGATCTCCACGAACGAGTCGAGGCTCTGCTGCAGCGCGGTGAGCAGCGGTGCCACCGACGGCTCGTCGAGGCCGCGCACCCACTCGGCCAGGTCGCTGATCTGCATCGCGCAGGCGTCGGCGATGCTGATCCTCCCGATCTTCGACGACCGGGCGCCCGCGGTGAGCCGGGTGCCGTCGCACTCGGGACAGGTGGTGAAGGTGACCGCCCTGTCCACGAACTCCCGGATGTGCGGCTGCATGCCCTCCCTGTCCTTGGCGAGCATCGACTTCTGGATCCGCGGCACCAGCCCCTCGTACGTCATGTTGATGCCCGCGATCTTCATCCTGGTCGGCTCGCGGTACAGGAAGTCGTGCAGTTCCTTCTTGGTGAACGCGCGGATCGGCTTGTCCGCGTCGAAGAATCCGGACTCGCTGTAGAGCCGGGAGTTCCAGCCGCCCCCCGTGTAACCGGGGACGGTGATCGCGCCCTCGGAGAGCGACCTGGAGCCGTCGTAGAGCTGGGTGAGGTCGATGTCGGAGACCGTCCCGCGGCCTTCGCAGCGCGGGCACATTCCGCCGGTGATGCTGAAGCTGCGGCGCTCCTTGACGCTCTGTCCGCCGCGTTCCACGGTGACCGCGCCCGCTCCGCTGATCGAGGCGACGTTGAAGGAGAACGCCTTGGGCGAGCCGATGTGGGGCTTCCCGAGCCGGCTGAAGAGGATGCGCAGCATCGCGTTGGCGTCGGTGACGGTGCCGACGGTGGAGCGCGGGTCGGCACCCATGCGCTGCTGGTCGACGAGGATCGCGGTGGTCAGTCCTTCGAGCACGTCGACCTCGGGGCGGGCCAGCGCAGGCATGAAGCCCTGCACGAAGGCGCTGTAGGTCTCGTTGATCAGCCGCTGCGACTCCGCGGCGATGGTGCCGAACACCAGCGAGCTCTTGCCCGAGCCGGAGACGCCGGTGAACACCGTCAGCCGCCGCTTGGGGATCGCGATGCTGACGTCCTTGAGGTTGTTCACGCGCGCGCCGTGCACGCGGATCAGATCGTGGCTGTCGGCACCGTGCGGAGCGGGCGACGGCGTGTCCGTCCTCGTGGTCATGCCCATCGTGTCTCCATCTGTTACGTGGGGCCGCGTGCGCGGTCCCCCCTCGGCGTCGCCTGGCTCGATCTAACCAGTTCCGGGGCGTGCGTCCGGGGTTTCCGGTGGGCACGGCCGCGGCCCGGCCGGTCGGCCGCGGCGGCCGGGTGCCCGGGGCCACCACGCTAGGGGCGGGCCGGGCCCCGGCGCTTCTCGGATCCTGACCGGTCAGGTGGCCGGGCGGGGCGGCACGGCGGGGCGACCGAAGCCGGTCGTCGGTCCGTGGTGCCGGGGCCAGGGCAGGTGGCGGCGATCCGCAGGCGTGGGCGGCGGGCTCCGCCGGGGCGGGCCGGCTCTCCTTCCGCTGCCCGGGCGCGCCTTGTCGCCGGTGCCGGCACCCGGTTGACTTCGTTCACGCGCCGGCCCACCGAGCGGTGCCAGGGGTGAGGGGAACCAGCAGATGTTGATCGACAGCACGGCCATGGCACCTGACGAGCGGGCCGAGGCGATCCGCGAGGTGATCTGGAGCAGCGTGGTACGGGTGGAGATCACCCACCAACCCGACCCGCGGCTGATCCGCACGGTGGGTGCGATCAGCCGTATCGGGCCGCTGACGGTCTGCTCCGTGCGGGCGAACGCCACCACCGTCCGGCGCACTCCCGCACTCGCCCGGGACGACCTGGAGCCGAGCGTGTTCGTCGGGTTGCAGGTCACCGGCAGCAGCATGGTCGTCCAGGATGCCAGGGAAGCCGTGCTGCGGCCCGGCGACCTGGCGCTGTACGACACCACCCGGCCCTACACGCTCCTCAACAGGGACGGGATCCATCAGCACTTCTTCCGGATCCCGCGTGCTGAACTCGCCCTGCCGGAAAGGCTTCTGGACCGTGCCACCGCCGTCCTGTTCAGCCGCCGGAACCCGCTGGCCGACCTTACCGCCACCTGCCTGCGGCGAATCGCGCGCCACCAGGCCCGGCCTGCATCGCCCTCCGGACACAGCCTGGACGCGGCAGGCCGGCCGGGCATCGAACTGCTGCGCGCTCTCGTCACGGCCCGTCTCGGTGACCACCGCACAGCCTCCCAGACTTCGCAGGAGACCCTGCATCTACGGGTCCTGGAGTACGTCCGGGCCCATCTGGGCGATCACGACCTGACGCCGGCCCGTATCGCGGCCCATCACCACGTCTCGCTCCGCCAGCTGTACGCCGTCCTTTCGAGGAACGGCGTGCATCTGGGCGATTGGGTCCGGTCGCAGCGACTGGAACGCTGCCGTGCCGAACTTGCGGCGCTCTCGGCACGTCACCGGTCGATCGCGGCGGTGGCGTACCGCTGGGGCTTCCCGAACGCCGCCCATTTCAGCCGCACCTTCAAACACGCGTACGGTCTCACCCCCAGCGACTGGCGGGCCCTGCACGCTGCCGGCCCTGAGAGCCCCCGCCTGCAGACTGACACGGAGTCACGGCCGCGAGCGGAGGAGGCCTCCGGCTGACAGGGGGTGATCGAGGTGCGGCCCCCTGTTGCCGAACGGGCGTTGTCGAACGGCGCCGCCCGCTGCCTGATCGACAACGGGCGGCGGTGCCGGGCCCGGGGATCGCGCCTCCCCCGGACCCGATCGGCCCCGTTCTAGGAGGCGGGGTCGGCGAAACGGCGGACGAAGGTGAGGGCGGTGCCGGCGACTTCGTGCCAGCCGTGGTCGATGGTCAGGGAGTGGCCGCGGCCGGGAATCTCGGTGATCTCGGTGATGGCGTGCTCGTTGCGGGCCTGCTTCTTGTAGGAGGCGTTGGCGATGGCCCAGGGGACCGTGTGGTCCTTCTCCCCGGAGATGATCAGCAGCGGTCCGCGGTCGGCGGAGGTGGTGTCGACCCTGGCCTCGGTCCACGGGTTGACGTTCGCCGCGGCCGCCTGGAAGAGGGGCTCTCCCGGAGCGGGGACGGCGAAGGTCTCGTACAGCTCGCGGGCCTCCTCCTCGCTGACGGCGTTGGCGAAGGAGTAGCGGAACTGCTGGTAGGTCAGGGGGACGGCCCGGTGGTAGTTGGCCGGGTTGCCGAGGACAGCGCTCGCGGCCCGCAGCGAGGACAGCGGCAGCGGCAGCACGCCGCGGAAGGGCGCCGGGTCGATGGCCACGGATGCCCGGGCCAGGCCGCGCCCGGCGGTGATCTGGGTGATCAGCCCGCCGAAGGAGTGGCCGATCACCACGGGCTTGCGGTCGAGTCTGCCGATGAGGTCGCAGAAGTGGTCGGCGACCTGGCCGACGCTCTTGCCGGCGAAGACCTCGGGGTGGGCGTTGGCCTCCTCGACGGTCTGCGGGTCGTCGGGCCAGCCGGGGGTGACGGGTGCGAAGCCGGCCTCCTCGAAGACCGCGGCCCAGCGGTCCCAGCTGGTGGGCAGCAGCCACAGGCCGTGGATGAAGACGACGGGGATCCGGCCGGTGGCGTTGGCCGCCTCGACCCGGGCGAGGTCACGTGCGTAGGACACGGTGGATGCGGGAGATGGCGATGGCACGGGTGGCTCCTCGGACGAAGCGGGCATCAGACGGTGACGGTACGGGAGGCGGAGCGGATGAGTGCGACAACGGCATCGGGTCTGCTGTGCATCGGCAGGTGGGAGGAGGGCACCTCGACCGTCCGGGACCGGGCCCGGGCGGCCTGGAACCGCTGGAGTTCGGGGACGATGCCCCGGTCCCGGGTGGAGATCAGGGTCCACGACGGCACCGTGTGCCACGCCGCGCCGCTCACCCGGTCGGTGAACGCGGAGGCGCTGAGCGGGCGCTGGCCCGAGGCCAGTACCCGGGTGGTGGGACGCGGAACATCCTGGGCGAAGACCTCGTGGTACCGGTCGGGGCGGATGTGGAGGTCGACGGCGGTGGTGCCGTCGGGGCCGGGTACGGGGACGGGGGCGAGTGCGGCATCGAGCCGGGAGCCGGGGAACCGCGCGGCGAGTTCGCCGAGGACCTCTCCGGTGTCGGGGATGAACGCGGAGACGTAGACGAGGGCTTTGACGCCGGGCGCGGCGACGGCGGCCTGGGTGATGACCGCCCCGCCGTAGGAGTGGCCGACCAGGACGACGGGTCCGGTGACGGCGGCGAGCCGGGCGGCGACCTGAGCGGCGTCGTGGGTGAGGCCGCGTAGCGGGTTGGCCACGGCGATCACCGGGTGGCCGTTCCGCTGGAGCCGTTCGGTGACGGGGTTCCAGCTGGAGGCGTCGGCGAACGCGCCGTGGACCAGGACCACGGTCGGCGTCCCCGCCTGTTCCGCATCGGCGCCGGATCCGGCGTGGGCCTCGGCCGCAGGGGCCGCGGCGGCCGAGGCGACGGTCAGTGCTGCTGCGGCGCCGACGGCCCTCTTCAGGGTGTGGCGTCGGCTCGGTGCACGGCCGGTCATGGTCGGGGTCCTTCCGGGTACGGGGGCAGGGCGCAGGTGCCCGGTGCCGGTGCGGTCACGGGGACCTCGGCGGAGCCTGGGGCGCGGGTACGGGCGGGTGGTGCAGCAGGGCGCGCACGGCGAGGCCGCCGGCCGCGCCGGCCGCCAGTGCCGCCGCGGCGGACCAGCCGGGCCAGGGGGGCAGGCCCAGGGCGTGGTCGAGGGAGAGGCGGCCGGGGCCCGTGAGGGCGAGCGTGGTGGCGATGCCGATGAGGACGAGGGGGTACTCGTAGCCGTCGTGCTGCACCCACAGGCCGTTGGGCCACTTGACGGTGAGTGCGACGGTCATCACGCCGACGGCCCCGGCGGCGCCGAGCGGGGTGAGGGCTCCGGCGGCCAGCAGCAGGCCGGAGCCGACCTGGCCGGCCCCCGCGGCGAGGGCGGTGAGCGCCCCGCCGCGGAAGCCGTCGTGCCGGAACTCCTCGGTGCCGCCCGCCAGTCCGCTGCCGCCCAGCAGGAAGCTGACCTTCTGCACTCCGTGCGCGGTGATCAGCAGGCCCGCCAGGAGCCGCAGGAGGAGCAGTCCGGTGTCGGTGTCCATGGTCGAGGGCTCCGGTCAGCCGGCGGCGTGCGGGTCGATCATGGAGTGGGCGTAGACGATGCCCAGGCCGTAGGCACCGCCGTGCTCCTTGACCACGTCGGTCGTGGCGGCGTACGTCTCGGTGCGCGCCCAGTCGCGCTGGAGCTCCAGGAGCACCTGCAGCCAGGTGACGGGGACGGCGCCGGCGGCGGTCATCCGCTGGAGGGCGTGTTCGTGGGCGGCCGGGGTGACGCCGGCAGAGGCGTCGGCGACGACGTACACCTCGTAGCCCTGGCTGAGTGCGGAAAGGGCGGGCAGTACCAGGCAGACCTCGGTCCACAGGCCGCTGAGCACGATCTTGTGGCGGCCGGTCGCCTTGACGGCTTCCACCAGGGCCTCGTCCTCCCAGGCGTTCATGGAGGTCCGGTCGACTATGCCGTGCTCGGGGAAGACCTCGCGCAGCTGCGGCAGGATCGGCCCGGAGAAGGAGGCGGCGGCCACGGTGGACAGGACGACGGGGACGTCGAAGGCCCGGGCCGCCTTGGCCAGGCCCACGGTGGCGTTGATGACGGCGACACGGTCGGTGCTGGCGGCGCCGAAGAACATCTGCGGCTGGTGGTCGACGAACAGCATCATCGCGTTGTCGGGGGTGAGCAGGTCACGGCTGGGCGCGGCGGTGACTGCGTCGAGGTTGACGTCGAAGTCGGACACGAAGGGTTCCTTCCGAAGGTGAACGGTGCGTGAGATGGAACGGAAAGGGGGCGGCCGCCGCGAGGGGCGGGTCAGAGGCCGAAGCAGGGGTCGAGGACGACGGGCGGCTCCTCGGGGGCGGCGAGGCCGCGCGCGACCCTCCACTGCCGGTGCTGCTCGCCGGCGGCGACCGCCTGCACCAGCAGGTCGGCCTGACGGGCGCCGGCCGCCGACGGCGGCGGGGTGGCCTGGTAGCCGCCGAAGTGGGCGGCCGGGCTCCAGGCCGGGCTGATCGGCGGGACGGCTTCGTCGAGGCCCTCGTACTCGCCGGCGGCGTAGACGATCCGGCCGCCGACGACGGTCAGCACGGCCTCGATGTGCGGGATGTCGTCCGCGTGCACGGCGAAGAAGTCGTGGCTGAGGACGGCGAAGTCGGCGTACCAGCCTTCCTTGAGGACGCCCTTGACCTCGTCCTCGCCGGTGATCCGGGCGCCGCCGCGGGTGTACAGCTCCAGGGCGCGCTCGCGGGGGACCAGCCGGTCCGGCGGGTAGAGGCACAGGTCACCGACCGTCCGCCCGGTGACCAGCCAGTGCAGGGCGACCCACGGGTTGTAGGAGGAGACCCGGGTGGCGTCGGTGCCGGCCGCCATCGGTATGCCGGAGGCGAGCATCTCCTTCAGAGGCGGGGTGCGGGCGGCGGCCTCGGAGCCGTACCGGTCGGCGAAGGCCTTGCCCTGGAAGGACATCCGGTTCTGAACGCTGATCGCGCCGCCGAGCGCGGCGATCCGCTCCAGGCTGCCCGGGGTGACGGTCTCGGCGTGGTCGAAGAGCCAGCGGCCGCCGCCGGGGAACAGACCCTCGGCGGCGAGCTTCTCGAAGACGGCGAGGTCGCGCCGGATGGTCTGGTCGTAGGTGGCGTGCAGCCGGAATCCCCAGCCGTGCTCCAGCAGCAGCCGGACCGCCTGCTCGAACTCGCCCTCGTACCCGGCGGACAGTTCGGGGCGGGGCTCGGAGAAGTTCTCGAAGTCGGCCGCCGCCCAGGTCAGGTTCTCCCCGGCGCCGTTGAGCCGCAGCCACTCGTCGCCCTCGTCGGGCCGCACGGTCTCCACCCAGCGGGCGAGGTCGGCCAGCTCCTGCCCGGCGGTCTGCGGGAAGAGGTGGTAGCCGATCCGTACGCTGAGCTCGCCCGCGCGGGCCAGTTCGATGACGGTCGCGTAGTTGTCCGGGAAGCTCTGGAAGCCGCCGGCGGCGTCCACGGCGGAGGTGAGGCCGAAGCGATTCAGTTCGCGCAGGAAGTTCCGGGTGGAGACCTTGCGGTGCTCCGCGTCCAGGGTCGGGGCGGCGGCGAGGGTGGAGTAGAGGATCAGCGCGCCCGGCGCCGCCAGCAGCACCCCGTTGGGCTCTCCGTCGCGGCCCCGGACGATCTGGCCGCCGCGGGGGTCGGGGGTGTCGCGGGTGAAGCCGGCCGCGCGGACGGCGGCCCGGTTGAGGATCGCCGACTGGTAGAGGTGCAGCACGAACACCGGGGTGTCGGGGGCCGCGGCGGTGAGCTCGGCCGGGGTCGGCATCCGCCGCTCGGCGAACTGCTCGGCGCTCCAGCCGCCGACCACCCGGATCCACTGGCCCTTGGGGGTGCGGCCGGCCTGCTCGCGGAGCATGGCCAGGGCCTGGCGCAGCGAGGGGACGCCGTCCCAGCGCAGTTCCAGCACGTAGTTGAGGCCGCCCCGGATGACGTGCAGGTGCGAGTCGTTGAGGCCGGGGACGACCCGGCGCCCGAGGGCGTCGACGATCCGGGTGCGGGGGCCGATGCGGGTGGCCACGTCGGCGTCGTCGCCGAGGGCGGTGATCCGGCCCGCGCGGACGGCGAGGGCGGTGGCGGCTGGGCGCAGCGGGTCGCCGGTGTGGATCCTGGCGTTGCGCAGGACGACATCGTCGCCGTCGCCGGTTCCGGGGGTGACGCCGCTGACCGGCATCGTGGGCATGGTGACTCGCTTTCGGGGGTGTCACGGCGGTGGGGTACGGGCGCGGGCGTAGGCGTTGGCGCGGGCGCGGGCGCGGGCCGCGCAGGGCTCGGGCGGCCGGCTCAGAGGGTTCGGCGCACGCCCGCGTGGCGTTCGAGGTTGCGCAGCTGGACCGTCAGGTCGCCGTGCACGGCCTGGTGCGCGGGCCCGCGCCGGCCGATCGGCAGCACCTCCTGGCCCCGCATGTCCTCCAGCATCAGGGCGAAGGCCGCATACATCGCCACCGCGGCCAGCAGCAGGCCGAGCGCGCCGGAGACGGTGGCGAGCAGGTGCACGCCGGAGAGGTTGGCGGCGGCGGCCACCGCGAAGCGCGGCACAGCGGTGCAGAGCACCAGCCAGAGCGCCCGCTTGGGCATCGCGACGCTCGCCATCATCAGGGCGAAGAGGGCGAAGCAGAGGTTCAGCACGCCCAACACCCGCGTGCCATGCGCCGGTTCGGCGGCCAGGACCAGCGAACTGGCCAGCCACATCCCGGAGAAGCAAGCCATCAGGGTGGCCGCCAGGACATCCCGGGCGCCGAACGCCAGGAATCCCACCAGGAGTTGGAGGAAGAAGGCAGGCAGGATCGCGAGGGCGACGGCGCGCTCGGCGCCGTCCTCGAACAGGCCGAGCTGGAGGCAGCCGACGATGGTCGAGGCGATTGCCACGGTGTAGAAGCCGAGCGGCATCGGCGAGGCGATGGGCCGAAGGGTGATGCGCGTCATGCCGCGCAGGTCGGGTTCGTGGTGCCGGCCGCCGGCCGGCCGGATCGGGGCGTCGGGCCCCTCGGGGGTGCTGGCGCTGGTGGCCATGGGTCTCCTCGGGCTGGGGACAGGCGCTGCCGGCGGACGAGATCCGGGATCCGCCCGCGGAGGCGGCCCGCTCCCCGTCCGCCGGACGCCCGGGGTCAGTGGGTGGCGAGGGCCTTGCGCAGGGTGGCGACGGCCAGCCCGATGGCCACCTCGGCACCATGGGTGCCGCGCAGCGCGTCGAGCAGGACGAAGTCATGGATGACGCCCTGGACGCGGACGGCGGTCACGGCGACGCCGGCCTGCCGCAACTTGGCGGCGTACGCCTCGCCCTCGTCGCGCAGCACGTCGGCCTCGGCGGTGATCACCAGGGCCGGGGGCAGGCTGGTGAGCTGCTCGGTGGTGGCCCGCAGCGGGGAGGCGGTGATCCGCGCACGCTCGCTCTCGTCGGTGGTGTACTGGTCCCAGAACCACTGCATGCCGTCGCGGCGCAGGAAGTAGCCCTCGGCGAACTGCCGGTAGGAGCCGGTGTCGAAGTTGGCGTCGGTCACCGGGTAGAAGAGCACCTGGTGGGCGAGCGTCAGGCCGCCGCGCTCCTTGGCGAGCAGGGTCAGCGCGGTGCTCAGGTTGCCGCCGACGGAGTCGCCGGCGACCGCGATCCTGGTGGCGTCCAGGCCGTGCGCGGCGCCGTCGGTGACGACCCAGCGGGCGACGGTCCAGACCTGTTCGAGGGCGACCGGGTAGCGGTGCTCCGGGGAGAGGTCGTACTCGGGGAAGACCACGGCGGCGCCGGTGCCGACGGCGAGTTCGCGCACCAGGCGGTCGTGGGTACGGGCGCTGCCGAAGACCCAGCCCGCGCCGTGCACGAAGACGACGACGGGCAGGTCGCCCTGCGCACCGGCGGGCCGCACGATCCGGGACCGCACCTCGCCGGTCGGACCGCCGGGGACGGTCACCCATTCCTCGTCGACGGCGGGCAGCTCGATCTCGCCGGACTGGGCCTCTTCGACGGCCTTGCGGCCCTCGGCCGGTGGCAGCTGGAACAGGAACGGCGGTGTCCCGGTCGCCTCGGCGAAGGCGGCGGCCTGCGGTTCCAGTACCGGTGCGACAGGGATGTGGTCGGTCATGGATCGGACCTCTCCGTGGATCGAGGGGTGTGTGCCGCGCTGGTGGGGCGGCGCACGTCCGAAGCTAGACGGCGGCCGAGGGGGCCGGTCGTCCGTGCGTGCAGGAGCGCTGCCCCTCGGTGCAGGGCTTCACCGGGAGAGCACCGGGAGAACAGTCACGTGCACGGGCGGGCACGTGGGCGCCCCGGGCCTCCCGGGAGGATGGGCACCGCCGCACCCGGAGACCGTGTTGGAGGATTGGTTCGTGCTGCTGCTGGACTTGGAGGACTTCGTGCCGCGCGAGAGGGTGGATGCGTTCCACCACGCGATGACGGACACCTCCGTGCCGAACGAGATAGTCCACGAGGAGCACGAGGCGGGGATGAGCGCCCGGATCGAAGGATGGCGGGTGGGCGGCCTGGACCTCTTCGACATGCGGTGCTCCGGGTTCGAGGTCCGGCGCACGGCCAGACACGTGCGCCGCCACCGGGACCGTCCGGTGGTCTCGGTCTCGCTCCAGACCAGGGGCGTCCACCGGGCCGAACAGGCGGGCAGGCGGTTCACCCTGGGACCGGAGGACATCTGCGTCTTCCACGAACTCGCGCCACGCACCTACGGCTGGTCCGGACACGGCGCCTCGCAGGCCGTCACCGTCGACATGGAGTATCTCGGGCTGCCGGTCGACACCGTGGTCCGGGCCTCCGTACGGCTTCGGGCCAGCCCCGTGCACGACCTGCTCCTGGGGCATCTGCGGGCGGTCTTCCGTGATCCGGGCCGCCTCGAAGCGGACCCCGGAGCCGGCGCCCTCGCCCACTCCACCACCGAACTCGTACGGGCCCTGCTGACCTCGGCGGCGCACGACGAGCGGGACCAACGGGTCAGAGCAGCCATGAACATGTCCCTGACGGCCCGGATCATGACATACGCGCGCCGCCACCTCACCGACCCCGACCTCGGACCGGAGCGCATCGCCCTGGAACACGCCATATCCAAGAGGCAGTTGTACGTGCTGCTGGGACGCGCGGGCATCCGTCTCGAACAGTGGCTCATCAGCGAGCGGCTGGAGGCGGCATGCCGGCTCCTGGCCTCACCCCGCCACGCCACACTGCCCGTTTCCGCCGTGGCGGCCCGTTGCGGCTTCACCAGCCCCAGCCATTTCACCCGGCGCTTCCGCGCCGCCTACGGGGTCACCCCGGGCGAGTGGCGGCGCCATCGGATCCGTCCCCCTGCCCACAGCGGTGCCGACAGGGCGACCTGTCCCGACGACCGGCACGGGTAGAGAGCGGCGGCCGCTCCTGCTGCCGGCCGGACCGTGCACGGGAACGCCGAGTCCCGCTGAAACGGGGGCGGTTGTCGGGTGGGAGGCTGCGGGAGGTTCAGCTTCCGGTCAGACAGAAGGGATGCCCGGCCGGGTCGGTGAAGACCCGCCACCTGTCGCCGCCCGGTTGGTACTCCGGCTTGGACGCGCCCAGCTCCAGCAGCAGGGCCTCGGCCTCGTCGAGGTCATCGACTGCGAAGTCGAGGTGGGACTGTTGCGGCACGGCCTGGTCCGGCCAGCTCGGGGCCCGGTGGTCGTCGACCCGTTGGAAGCCGATGAGCAGCCCGCCCTCACGGGTGAGGCCCGCGAAGTCGTCGTCGGACCCGGGGTGAAGTGCGAGACCGGTGGCCTGCCGGTAGAACGCGGCCAACGCCTGCGGATCAGGGCAGTCGAGTGTTATCGCCGTCAGTTTCATCTGCGGGGGCATGGCTGCTCCGTCACGGCCGTCACGCTCTCGAGGACAGGTCGCGTCACACCATACCGATCAGCTTCACCCCTCGTGACCCGGCCCTGACGTGGTCGACAGCTCCCACGCCCACGCAGGATCATGAAGTCGCACCGGAACACCAGGGGCAGGCCGGGCCCGGCGCTTCCCGGGTCCTGACCGGACCTGCAGCGGTGGACGTGCGCCCGGCCGGACCTGACCTGCGGCGGTGTCCGGGCGGAGGTCAGCGCGAGGCCCGCTGGGCGTCGACGATCAGGCGGGCCGCCTCGGCCGCGGCCCCGGTGCCCGCACCGCGGCGCGGCCGCCCGGACCAGCCGGGGAACTGCCCGGCGACGGCGCACCGCCACCGCAGCTTCAGCGGCGCCACGTTGGTCTCGCCGCGGTTCTGCTCCACCGCGCGGAGGACGGCGGCGGCCACGTGGCCGGGGGCGACGGTGCGCACGCCGCTGGGGACGGCCGCGCCGGTCGCGGCGAACATGCCCGCGTCGCGGACGAACCCCGGCTGGACGAGCGAGACGCCGACACCGGCGCCGTGCAGGTCCTGCCGGAGGCTGTGCGCGAAGCCGCGCAGGCCGAACTTCGTGGCCGTGTAGAGCGACGAGGCCGGGGTGGCGGCCTTGCCGGACATCGAACCGACGAAGACCAGGTGACCGCGGCCGGCGGCGACCATGCGGGGGGCGAGGAGCCGGGCGAGGAGCACCGGCGCGTACAGGTTGACCGTCAGGGCGCGGTGGATCTGCTCGGGCGTGTAGTCGAGGAGTTCGCCGCTGGCCGGGAGCGCCGCGTTGGCGACGAGCAGGTCGGTGTCCGGGCAGGCGTCGGCGAGGGCGGCCACCTGGGCCGGGTCGGCGAGGTCGGCGGGTACGGCGCGGGCGCCGAGGTCGGCGGCGAGGCGGTCGAGCGCCTCGGAGCGGCGGCCGGTCAGCACCAGCCGGGCGCCGGCCCGGGCGAGGCCGGTGGCGAGCGCGCGGCCGATGCCGCCCGTGGCGCCGGTGAGCAGGACGGTGGCTCCGGTGATGCGCATGGCGGCCTCCTGGGCGCGGCCCGGGGCGGGCCGCCGACGGGGGGATGGCGGGCGGTACGGGGGGTGCGGGGGGGGTGCGGGCGGGTGCAGGCGGACGGGGGTGCGGACGGGTGCCGGGAGGCGGCCTCGGGCCGGTGCGCGGGGGCGGGCCGGTACGTTCGGCGCCCCCGCCGCGGGGACGGCCTGCGGCGGGGGCGCGTACGGGGCCGGCCGGTCAGCCGCGGGCGGCGGCGGGCGCGAGCGTGGCCAGGATCAGTTCGTACGGGGGGCGGTCGACGAGGTAGAAGTGGTCCCCCCGGGTGGTGTGCGCGCGCACCGGGCCCGCGGTGAGTTCGCTCCAGGGCCGCCGGTCGGCGTCGGTGTCGGCATCGCCGGCGATCGTCGTGACGGGGCAGCGCAGGGGCGTCTCCGGGCGGGGCCGGTAGGTGTGGAACATCCGGCTGTCGGCGCGGACGTACGGCAGGACGAGCTCCTGGAAGGCCGGGTCACGGGCGAGTTCGGGGTCGGTGCCGCCGAGGGTGAGCAACCGCTCGACGACGGCGGCGTCGTCCTCGGCGTTCTCCCCGCCCTCCTCGGCGCCTTCCCCGCCCTCCTCGGCGCCTTCCCCGGCGGCCGGGTCGGGGTGGGGGGCGTCGCACGAGCCGGAGGCGAAGAGGTGTGCCGGGCGGATGCCGCGGGCCTCCAGCACCCGGGCGGTCTCCAGGGCGATCGGTGCCCCCATGCTGTGCCCGAAGAGGGCGAGCGGGCGGTCGGCGAGCGGCTCCAGCGCCTCCGCGATCACGGCGGCGAGGGCGCGCAGATCGGTGGCGGGGGGCTCGGCGAGGCGTTCGGCCCGGCCGGGGTAGCGCACGGCGTGCACCTCCGTGCCGGGCAGGTGCGCGCCCCAGTCGCGGTAGAAGGACGCCGAACCGCCGGCGTGCGGGAAGCAGATCAGGCGCTGCTGCGGGTCGTCGACGGGGGTGGCGCACTGCAGCCAGATCGTGGCGGGCCGGGTCACTTCGCGGCCTCCCGGCCGGCGCGCTGCCGTTCGGCGCGGAGCGCACGGGCCCGGCGGGCGGCGGCGTGCCGGTCGCCGCCCCGCGCAGCGTCCGCGTCGGCGCCGCCGGTGCGGATCAGCTCCGCCTGTGCGGTGACGGTGGTGTGGCGGAACAGCGCCACCACGGACGGCCGGGTGCCGGTGCGGGCCTCCAGGGCGTCCTGCAGCTGGAACATCGCGAGCGAATGGCCGCCCAGGTCGAAGAAGTTGACGTCGCGGGGCACGGTGTCGACGGCGAGCACGTCGCGCCAGGCGTCGCCGACGCGGGCCGTCAGGTCGCCGTCGGCCGTCTGCGGCCCGGGCTGCGCCGTGGCCCCGGCCGTGGCGGGCGGCCCGTCCGCGGGCGCCCCCGTCGGCACCGACACCGACACCGGCTCCGGCAGGGCGGTGAGGGCGGCCCGGTCGGCCTTGCCGTTGACCGTCCTCGGGAAGGCGTCGAGCACGGTGATCCGGGCCGGCACCATGACGGCGGGCAGCAGCTCGGCGAGCCGGGTGCGCAGCAGCGCCGCGGCCGGGCGGGACGGCGCGAGGACGTACCCGGCCAGTGCGGTGTGCTCCGCGTCGGGCACCACGACGGCCTCCCGGACACCGGGAAGCTCGCACAACCGGGCCTCGACGTGGCCGAGTTCGATGCGATGGCCGCGGATCTTCACCTGGTGGTCGCGGCGCCCGAGGAAGTCGAGCATGCCGTCGGCGTTCCAGCGGACGAGGTCGCCGGTGCGGTACATCCGGCCGCCCGGCGCGGGTGCGAACGGATCGTCGTGGAAGGCCCGCGCGGTGGCCTCGGGCAGGCCGAGGTAGCCCCGGGCGACACCGGCGCCGCCGATGTACAGCTCCCCCTCGCAGCCGGGCGGCACGGGGCGCTGCTGCTCGTCGAGGACGTAGAGCCGGGCCCCGGGCACCGGCCGGCCGACGGAGACGGCGCCCGGCTCGTCGTAGCGGCGGCAACTCGCCCAGACGGTCGCCTCGGTGGGACCGTACTCGTTGACGAGTGCGACCGGCCCGCCGCGCAGGGCGAAGTGACGGTTCATCAGTTCCGGCGGCAGCGGTTCGCCGGCCACGACCACGGTGTCGAGGGAGCGCAGGCGCGTCGGGCCGAGCCGGTCGGCCGCGTCGAGGACGACCCGGTAGAGCGACGGCACGCACAGCAGCATGGTGACCGCGTGCCGCTCCACGATGCGGACGAGCGCCTCCGGGTCGCGCACCTCCTCGGACGTGGCGACGACGAGGGTGCCGCCGGCCGTCAGGGTGCCCCACAGGCCGGCCATCGACGAGTCGAAGGCGAGCGGCGAGACGAGCAGGAAGACCGGCGCCCCGGGGTAGACGAGGCGGCGGGCCAGGGTGGAGGCGGCCAGCTGGCCGTGTTCGACGAGCACGCCCTTGGGCCGGCCGGTGCTGCCGGAGGTGTGGATGACGTACGCCGGGTCGTCGGGGGCCGCGCCCGCCGGCGGGCCGGCCGGGGTGTCGGTGTGCTCCTCGGCGTCGGCCGGGACCACCGGGACGCCGGGGAGCGTGCCGGAGCCGACGTCCCCCGCGGTCACGACGGCCGCGACCCCGGCGCCGTCCAGGAGTTCCGCGGTGCGCAGCGGCGGGTTCGCCGGGTCGACGGGGACGAAGGCGGCGCCTGCGCGCAGTACGCCGAGCACCGCGGCGACCATCCCCGTGGAGGGTGCCGCCAGCACGCCGACGCGGCTGCCGCGCCCGATCCCTGCGGCGGTGAGCCGTGCGGCGATCCGTCCGGCCCAGCCGTCGAGGGTGCGGTAGTCGATGCTCCGGCCTGCCGCCACGACGGCCGTCCGGTGCGGGTCGGTGCGGGCGAACCCGGCGACGAGGTCGTGGACGAGGCCGGGCCGGCCGCCGGGCAGCGGGGTGCCGCAACCGGGGTCCGCGGGGCTGCCGTCGTGGCCTGCCGGGTCGAGGGGACGGCGGCCCGCCGGGGCCGTCGGTGTCGATATGGTCATCAGCACTCCTCTGTGTCGTCGATGGGCTGCGGGGCCGGGCCCGCCTGCGGACGCGCGGCACGGGGACGCGTCACGGACGCGGCACGGACACGGGGTGCGCGCCCGTGCGGCGCAGGTCGGACGGACGCCGGACGGACGCCCGGCGGATCACACCCGGCGGATCACACCCGGCGGAGTCCGGTGGCGACCGTCAGGACCTGCAGCACGAGCAGGCCGGCGAGGGTCGCGGCGAGTCCGAAGCCGTCGGCGAACCAGCCGATCAGCACCGGTCCGGCGAGGAATCCGCCGTAGGTCAGGGTGTTGACCTTGGCCAGGGCGGCGGTCGCGGCGGCGGAGTCCGGTGCGGCACCGTCCTCGGCGGCGCCGTGGCCGACGGCGCTGAAGATGAGCGGCACGATCACGGAGAGGCCGGCCCCGTGCAGGCCGAAGCCGATCACCGCGAGGACCGGGGTCGGGCTGACCACGACCACGGCGAGGCCGAGCACGGCGAGCGCACCGGCCCAGCGGACGAGGGTGGACGCGCCGAACCGCGCGTTGAGCCGGTCGCCGACCAGCCGTCCGCCGGCCTGGCAGAAGCTGAAGCAGATGTAGCCGACGGAGGCCATGGCCAGGGTGGCGCCGAGTTCCTCATGGAGGAAGATGCCGCCCCAGTCGCCCACGACGGCCTCCGAGACGAGGACGACGGTGCCGGTGAGGCCCAGCACGAGTACGCGGCCGGTCCATCCGTCACGCCATCCGGCGCGCGGCGCGGCGGGGTCGGCCTCCGGCGCGGCGCGGTCGGCGGAGGCGGGCAGCATGGACCGGCCCGCCGCCAGGGCGAGCACCACGAGGACGCCGCTCACCGCAAGGTAGTGCGCCGGGTAGGCGACGCCGGCCTTGACGACGAGGCCTCCGACGGTGGCGCCGGTCAGCGTGCCGATGCTCCAGGCCGCGTGACAGCTGTTCATGATGGGGCGGCCGAGGGCGCGTTCCACCGCGATGGCGTGGGCGTTCATCGACACGTCGACAAGGCCGTTGACCGCGCCGAACACCAGGAGGGCCGCCATGAAGAGGACGCGGTTGCCGGCGAGGGCGAGGCAGGCCAGCGAGGCGGGCAGCGCGACGATCATCACCCGGGCGAGGGCGCCGCTGCCGAAGCGGGCGACCAGGGAGCCGGCCCACTGGAGCGTCACCAGTCCGGTCACGACCGGGAGGAGCAGGTAGAGGCCCAGCAGGCCGTTGGACAGCCCGAACTCCGCCTTCAGCGAGGGCATCCGCAGGTAGTAGTTGGCGAAGAGCAGGCCCGCCACCAGGAACGGCGCGGGTGCCGCCCAGCGCACCCGCGGCGGCAGCGGCCCCTCCGGCCGGTCCGTGCGGATCAGGTCCTTCTCCGGTGTCGCCATCGGCCGGTCCACCCCTCCGTCAGCCGGTGCGCGGCGGCTCCGGTCGTCGAACGTGCCGCGCGGCCTGCGGCCCTCGGCGGGCCTGCGCCGGACGCCGCACCACGCATTGGCAATACTTTGCCACATGGTTGCCAATGGTGGCAATGGCCGGCCCCGGGCGATCGACGGCCGACCCGCGCTCTACGCACGGGCGGCCGCCACCGACGCCCCCGACGCAGCCGCGGTGCCGCCGGCGGCGCCACCAGCGGCATCACCAGCGGTGGTGGACGGCGGCGCGGATCCGCCGGTCGTACAGGGCCTCGACGGCCGTCAGCACCGCGGCATCCAGCGGCGGGAGCGCGGCGGCGGCGGCGTTGGCCCGCACCTGCGCGGCGCTGCGGGCACCGGGGATGACGGTGGTGACGCCCGGCTGCTGGAGGATCCAGCGCAGCGCGGTCTGGGCGGGCGTGGCACCGGCGGGTGCGAGCGCGGCGAACTCCGCGGCGGCGTCCACGCCGTCGGCGTAGTCCACGCCGGAGAACGTCTCGCCGACGTCGAACGAGGCGCCGCCGCGGTTGTAGGCGCGGTGGTCGTCGGGGGCGAACGCCGAGTCGTGCCGGTAGGCCCCCGACAGCAGTCCGGACGCGAGCGGCACCCGGGCGATGATGCCGACGCCCGCCTCCCGGGCGGCGGGGAGCACCCGTTCGAGCGGCTTGCGGCGGAAGGCGTTCAGGATGATCTGCACACTCGCGGTGCCCGGCCGGGCGATGGCGGCGAGCGCCTCGTCGCAGCTCTCCACGCTGACGCCGTAAGCCGCGACGCGCTTCTCGTCCACCAGGGCGTCGAGTGCGTCGTACACCGCGTCGGAGGAGACCACCGCCGAGGGCGGGCAGTGCAGTTGCACGAGGTCGAGCCGGTCGACCCCGAGGAGCCGCCTCGAACGGTCCGTCCAGGCGCGGAGGTTGTCGAGGGTGTACGCGGCCGGGTCCTGCCGGGCGGCCCGCCGCCCGGCCTTGGTGGCGACCGTCACCGACGGTCCGTCACCGCCCCGTTCGCGCAGGAACGCGCCGATCAGCCGCTCGCTGCGACCGTCGCCGTAGACGTCGGCGGTGTCGAGGAACGTCACGCCGGCGTCCGCCGCCGCGTGCAGCACGGCGAGGGCCTCGCGGTCGTCCACGGCGCCCCAGTCGGCGCCGAGCTGCCAGGTGCCGAGGCCGACGGCCGACACCTCCCTGCCGATCCGTTCGAAGGTCCTGCGCTCCACGGTGCCGCCCTCCTGTCGGTGTCGGAGGACCCGGCCGCGGCCGGATCCTCCCCTTGTCAACAACTTGCCATATTCTTGCCTCATCTGGCAATGTGGTGCGCCCACCGGCAGCCCCACGACAGGCAGCCCGACGACCGGTCGCGTGGCACCGGGCCGCCGGACGGGGCTCCGCACGGGACCGCCCGCCACCGCGCGGGACCGACCGCCACCGACCGAAAGGGCTCGTATGACCGCCAGGAAGAAGTTCGGGGATCCGGCACTCTTCGGCGAGGAGTGGGCCGACGACTACGACGAGAAGACCACCCTCGACCCGGCCCCTGCCGTCGACTTCCTCGCCGACCTCGCCGGCCGCGGCCGAGCGCTCGAACTCGCCGTCGGCACCGGCCGGGTGGCCCTGCCGCTGGCCGCACGCGGAGTCCGCGTCGAAGGCGTCGAGGGCTCCGACCGCATGGTGCGGCGCCTGCGGGAGAAGCCCGGCGGCACCGCGATCCCGGTGGTCGTCGGCGACATGGCCGACGTCCCGGCCGAAGGCCCCTTCGCCCTCGTCTACCTGGTGTTCAACACCCTCTTCAACCTCATCGACCCGGAGCGCCAGGCCGACTGCTTCCGCAACGTCGCGCGGGTCCTCGACGAGGACGGCGCGTTCGTCGTCGAGGCCTACGTGCCCGACCCGTCCTTCTTCGACCGCGGCCAGCGCGTCGAGACGCTCGCCGTCACCGAGGACTCCGCCACCATCGAGGTCTACCGGTTCGACCTCGCCGCGCAGCGCTTCCACAGCCAGAAGATCACCTTCGACGCCGACGGCGTCCACCTGCGCCCCCACGCCGAGCGCTACTGCTGGCCGTCCGAGCTCGACCTCATGGCCGCCCGGGCCGGGCTGCGCCTCGACCGGCGCTTCGCCGACTGGTCCGGACGGCCCTTCGGCCCCGACAGCACCGGCCACGTCTCCGTGTACCGGCCAGCCCGGTGAGCGCCGCCACCGTCGCCCTGGTCACCGGGGCCAACAAGGGCATCGGTCGGGAGACGGCCCGCCGGCTGGCGCTGCGCGGGGCCACCGTCCTGCTGGCCAGCCGCGACCCCGACCGCGGCGCCGAGGCGGCCCGCACGCTGGCCGGGGAGGGCGTCCGCGTCCGCCCGGTACGGCTCGACGTGACCGAGGCGGAGAGCGTCACGGCGGTCGCCGCGCGGATCACGCAGGAGTACGGACGGCTCGACGTGCTGGTCAACAACGCCGGCACGTTCCTCGGGGCGCGCGCCACCGACACCACCGGCGCCGTCATGCAGGACACCCTCGCCGTGAACGTCGTCGGCGTGGTCACCGTGATCCACGCCCTGCTGCCGCTGCTGCGGAGCGCCCCCGCACCGCGGATCGTCAACGTCTCCAGCACCACCGCCTCGATCGGGCTGACCGCCGACGGCTCGGACCTGCCCGGCGACGCCTCGCTGCGCCTCGCCTACGCGAGTTCGAAGGCCGCGCTCAACATGCTGACGGTGCAGTACGCCCGAGCCTTCGCCGAGGACCCGGAGCTGGCGCACCTGAAGATCAACGCGGCGTCTCCCGGCTACACCGCCACCGACATGAACGCCTTCCGCGGCACGCGCAGCGTCGAGGAGGGCGCCCGCGCCGTCGTCGAGCTCGCCACGCTGCCGGACGACGGCCCGACCGGCGGCTTCTTCGACGACCGCGGCCGGGTGGCCTGGTAGGTCGGCCCGGTCCGCAGCCCCCGCACCCACCTCACCCACCGCATCCGTCCCGTCAGGAGGCCCGCCATGACGGCACCCACGACCACCCCGGCAGCCACCGCACCCACCTTGTCCGCCGCAGCCGCCGCACCCACCTCACCCGCCGGGACGCCGCCCGCGTCCGACGCCCCGGCCTCGCCCAACGCCCTCGTCGACCCCGCCCTGCACGCCGACGGCGACCCGTTCGCCGTGTGGCGGTGGATGCGCGCGCACGCGCCGGTCCGCCGGCACGAGGCCGGCGAGCTCCCGGCCTTCTGGTCGCTCACCCGGCACGAGGACATCCGGGCCGTCTACCGCGACCCGGCGGTGTTCAGCTCCGCCCGGGGCGTCCTGCTGCGGCCCGCCGCACTCGGCGACGACCCGGGCGGCGGGACCACCCTCGCGCTGACCGACCCCCCGCGGCACAAGCAGCTGCGCGGCATCGTCGCCGACTGGTTCACCGCGCGCTCGGTCCGTTCGCTGGAGGAACCCATGCGGGCCGCGACCCGGGCGATCCTCGCCCGGGCGGTCGAGCAGGGCGAGTGCGACCTCGTCCACGACGTCGCCGGACGGCTGTCGATCTACGTCATCGGCCACATCATGGGGGTGCCCGAGGAGGACCACGAGTCCCTCTTCGCGTGGACGGACGAGGCCTTCGCCGCCGGTCTCTCCCTCGCCTCCTCCCCCCGGCTCATGGGCTACTTCATCGACCTGATGAACCGGCGGACGGCCGACCCGACCGACGACCTGACCAGCATGCTGGTGTGCGGGCTCATCGACGACGAACCGCTCACCGAGTACGAGATCGTGCTCAACTGCGAGAACCTCGTGGGTGCCACGGAGAACGGCCGGCTCGCCCTGGCCGGCGGGGTGCAGGCCCTCCTCGACCACCCCGACCAGCTCCGCCGGCTGCGCGGGGACCGCTCCCTGATGCCCTCCGCGATCGAGGAGGTGCTGCGGTGGACGTCCAGCGCCACCCACAGCATGCGCACCGCCACCCGTCCGGTCGACATCCACGGCCGGCACGTCGAGGCGGGCGACCGCGTGGTGCTGTGGGTGCCGTCCGGCAACCGCGACGAGGCCGTCTTCGACGACCCCGACCGCTTCGACATCACCCGCACCCCCAACCGGCACCTCGCGTTCGGCGGCGGCGAGCACTTCTGCATCGGCAGCACGCTGGCCCGCGCGCAGATGCGCATCCTCTACACCGAACTCCTCGACCTCGACGCCCGGATCGACCGCACCGGGCCCGCACACCCCGTGCACTCGATCGCCGTCCGCGGCCCCGAGACGCTCCCGGTGCGCCTCACCCCCCGGTGACCGGGCGCCGCCTCCGCGAACCCCCGGACAGCCGCGCATCCCCAGGACCTCCGACACGCGCAGGAGACAACCACGCCATGGACGGATCCCGTACAGCCGCAGCACCTGTCACCCCCACCACGCCCGCCCCCACCACGCCCGCCCCGGCCGCACGGGCCCGCACCGACCGGGCCGAGGCCGCGCGGGCCCGCGACCGGCGGCACGTCTGGCACACCTGGTCGCCGCTGAGCGCCGACCGCTCGGCCCTGACCCTCACGCACGGCTCCGGCCACCGCGTGTGGGACATCGACGGCCGGGGCTACGTCGACGCGTCCGCCCTCAACTCCACCTGCGGGTACGGGCATCCCGAGGTGCTGCGAGCGATCGCCGGCCAGGCCGCGCGGCTGCACCACGCCGACCTCTCGGTGGCCGGCCACGAGCCCGCCGGGCTGCTCGCCGAACGCCTCTCCGCCCACCTGCCCCCCGGCCTGTCGAAGACCCTCTTCGTCAACAGCGGCTCCGAGGGGTTCGACGCCGCCGTGATGATCGCCACCTCGTACTGGACGCACGTGGGCCGGCCGCGCTCGCGGGTCGTCACCTTCGCCCGCGGCTACCAGGGCGCCACCCTGCTCAGCCGCAGCATGTCCGCCCTCCCCCGCAGCCGTCACCTGCTCAGCCCGCCGCTGCCGGTCACCCTCGTCGACCTGCCCGCCGAGCCGCGCCTGCTGCGCCGCGAGGAGTCGCTCCCCGCGCTGCTGGAGGCCTTCCGGCAGGCCGTCGGCGACGACCCGGACGACCTGCCCGCGGCCGTGGTGGTGGAGCCGTTCCTCAACGTCGGCGGCGCCGTGGTGCTGCCGCCCGGCTTCCTGCGGGGGCTGCGGGAGCTCTGCGACGCCACCGGCACCCTGCTGGTCGTCGACGAGGTGTTCACCGCCTACGGGCGCTCCGGGCGGATGTTCGCCTGCCTGCGGGAGGACGTCGCCCCCGACATCGTGGTCTCCAGCAAGGGCCTCACCGGCGGGTACGTGCCGCTCGCGGCGGTCACCGTGCAGCAGCACGTCCACGACACCTTCGACCGCGATCCGGTCGTCGGGGGCCTCCGCTACGGCCACACCACCTCCGGGCACGCCGTGGCGTGCGCCGCCGCCCTCGCCACCCTCGACGTCATCGAGAAGGAGGACCTGTGCGCGCGGGCCGAGCACCTCGGCACCGGGCTCCTCGGCCGGCTCGCGCCCCTGACGCGGACGGAGGGGGTCGTCGACGTACGCGGGCTCGGGCTCATCGTGGCGGTGGAGACCGTCTCGGAGGAGACCGCCGCCCGCGCCGTGGCCCGCGCCCGGGAGCAGGGCCTCCTGCTGCGCCAGATCGGACCGTCCGTGGTGGCGGTGCCCCCGCTGGTGATCGACGACGAGGGTGCGGCCGCCGTCGCGGACGGGCTCACCGCCGCGGTGGCGTACGCCACCGCCTGACGCAGGACGGCAGCACCGCGGCCCCCGGGTGTCCGCGGCCCGGTG
>NZ_BPRL01000017.1:0-53658 GCF_045862635.1 Kitasatospora sp. NE20-6 | reverse complement strand
CGAGGGCAGGTCCCGCAGCCGACGCTGCACGCACCCGGTCTCCTCCAGGACCGCGTCGACGAGCTCGAATGGTATGACCTGCGTCAACTCGCCCAGATGGCCGGGCGCGAACCGTCCGGCGGCCACGGTGAACTCACGGGAGAGCATCGCCAGACCCGGCGGCGCGGCACAATGACGTACGGGCAACGGGGCACCTCGAAGATCAGCAGTCTTGGCGGACTATCTGATCAACGCGGCCCCGTTGCCCACGTCACGACCCGGCGCTGAAACCCCTTGCCACCAGCGGAAATCCGTTAACTACCCGGCCTTGGGTCAAGGCCCGTCGGCCATGGGCCGGTCGAGGTGGCTGCGGAGTTCGTCGGCGATGAGGAACGCCGTGATCGTGCCGGTGGCCGTGGCATCGGCAGCGGGCCGGGTGTGCTGTGGATGGCGCTGCAGGAAGCGGTGGCCGATGAAGGCCACGGGCAGCGCCGGTACGGGGATGTGGGGTGCGCCGGTGACGGCGTCGACGGCGTAGGCGGTGGCACAGCCGAGCCAGCCCGCGGCCAGGAGCTGTAGCCCTTGGGGCCAGGTGACGGGTGGCGTGGTGCCCGGGCCGAGGGGCGAGGTCCGTCGTAGGCGCGTTGTCCTGCGCTCCTGCGAGGTGCCTGCCGCAGATGAGGAGGTGGGTCCGGGGTGTTTCATGGCCGGGTGTCGTTTCGGTAGGTGACCAGGTGGTCGAGGCCGCTGTAGTGGAGGGTGCGGCGCACGCCGGGGCCGGCGCCTTGGACGGTGACGGGCACGTGGTCGCGGGCCGCCTTGCCGGCGGTGGCCAGGAGGACGGTGCTTCCGGCAGCATCGATGACACGGACGTGCGTCAGATCGATGGTCAGGCCTCCGGCGGGGGTGGCGGCTTTGCGCGCGGTGTCGAGGTGGCGGGCGGTGCGGGCGGCGGTGCGGGCGTCCAGGCTGCCGCGGAGGGTGACGACGACGGGCCGCCGGCGGGCGGTGAGGCTGAAGCGCCGCCACAGTTGCTGCAGGGTGATCCGGATCTCCAGGACGGCCTGTCTCAGGACGAACGGGATGGCGATCACCACGGCGTACTGGGACCAGCGCTGGTCGGCGTAGCGGACGCCGATCCAGGTCGTGGCGAGGGTAACGGCGCCGAACGCGGCGGCGAACGCAGCCTTCTCGGCCCGGGACCTCATCGCGTGTTCGGATTCGGGTCGGCCCCGGCCTGCTTCTTCTTCCGTCGGCTGTCGGCGATGAACAGGACGAGGAGGCCGGCGAGCATGCAGGGGGCGGCTGCCGCGGTGCACAGCAGCACGATGCCGGGTGCGGCGCCAATGGCGCGGGGGATCGCGTTGAGGGCCATGGCGAGGTAACACGTGATCAGGCTCCAGCCGCGGGCCCGTACGGGCTCCAGTCGCCGGCGCAGCCGTCGCGGTGCCCGGCCCGCCGTCAGGGCGAGGGCCGGGGGCAGGAACAGCACGGTGACCGAGAGGAGGAGGATCCACTGGAGGTTCACTGGCGCACCGTCACCGGGGCGGTGGGGGCGGGGTGGTGGTGCTGGTGCACGGGGCGGCTCCTGGGCATGGGAGGGTCACATGCCGACCAGGCTTCCCGGCTCACCTGCGGCAGAGCGTAGCGTGCGCCGGGGCCGGGGTGTGACGGCCGGGGCGCGCGCCACGGGCTGCCTGCGGTGGGCGGGGCTGTCGGGGAGGGGTGAACGTCGGTTAAAGTCATGACCGGAGTGCCGGGAAGCCTGGTCGGCGATCAAGGGACAGTTCTCTCCATCGCCCGGGGGTTTCCATGGTGCTCATCGCTGTTTTCGGGGTCGCGCTGCTGGTCGCGGTCCTGCTGTCCGGGCTGGCGGCCCGAACCGTGCTGTCCACGTCGCTGCTGTTCCTCCTCGCCGGTGCGCTGGCCGGGGACGGCTTCCTCGGTCTGGTGCACATCGACGCGCACGACCCGATCGTGACGGTGACGGCGGATCTGGCGCTGTTCACGGTGCTGTTCACCGACGGCATGCACCTGGCCTTCCCGGCTCTGCGCGCGGCCTGGCGCCACCCGGCCAGGGCGCTGGGGCTGGGCATGCCGCTCGCCTTCGCGGGCATGGCTGTGGTCACCCACTACGCGGTGGGCCTCGACTGGACGACCTCGCTCCTCGTGGGCGCCGTCCTCGCCCCGACCGACCCGGTGTTCGCCTCCGCGATCGTCGGGCGCAAGGAAGTACCCGCCCGCCTGCGGCAGCTGCTCAACGTCGAGTCCGGCCTCAACGACGGCCTGGCTCTGCCCGTCGTGCTGATCCTCATCGCCGCCGCCGGGCCGACCGCCGCCGGTACGGAGTCCTCCCTCCCCGTCATCGGCGCGGAACTGGCCGGCGGCCTGCTCCTCGGCATCACGGTGCCGCTGCTGCTCAACGGGCTGGTCCGGCTGCCCGGCCTGGGCGCCGAGCCCAAACTGCAGCCGCTGCTGCCGCTGGCCGCGGGCGTGATCCTCTACGCGGGGTGCCACCTCACGCACGCCAACCCCTACCTGGCGGCGTTCTCCGCGGGCGCGGTGCTGGCCGCGGTGGCGCCCGGGCCGAAGGCGGCGTTCGGACCGCTGGGCCAGGCGCTGGCGGAACTGGCGAAGTTCGCCGCGCTGCTGGTCTTCGGCGCCCTGCTCACTCCGGCCCTGTTCGGGGCCCTGTCCTGGGGCGGGTACGCGGCGGTGGTGCTGGCGATCGTGCTGATCCGCCCCGCCTCGCTGCTGCTCTCGCTGGTCCGCTCCCGGATCGAGCGGCGCGAACAGCTGGTCGCTGCGTGGTTCGGCCCCAAGGGCTTCGCGTCCGTGGTGTACGGACTGCTCGTGCTGCAGGCCGGCATCCCGCAGGGCGAACAGGCATACACCCTGATCGCGGTGTGCATCGCCGCCTCCATCGTGGTGCACGCCAGCTCGGACGTGCCCGTCGCCCGCCTCTTCGACATCACCCCGACGGACACCACGAACACCACGAGCGCTGCCGGTACGGACACCGCGGACATTGCCTCCGCGGGAGCCGCTGCCGGTACGGATACCGCAGGCGCCGCGGACAGCACAAATGCGACCTCCGGGCCGACGGGATCCGGTACCGCGACCGGCCTGCTTGTGCAGCCGGGCCCGCCGACGATTCCCGCCCCGGCTGCCGTGCCCACCGGGGAGGCCACTCTTCTTCCCGCTTCTGCTCTTCCCGCTTCTGCGGAACGCGTCCCGAGCGGCGCCCCCACCCTGACGACCAAGGAGATGCCCTGATGCGTGCGCGTGACCTCGTCGAGCCCTACCCGACTGTCGGTCTGGACGACCAGGCCCTGGATGCGGCCCGCCTCCTGGCGGAGCGCCGGCTGCCCGGGGTGCTGGTCGTCGACGACCGGGGCCTGCCGAAGGCGGTGCTGCCCGCCTCGCAACTGGTGCGCCTGCTGGTGCCCGGCTACGTGCTGGAGGACCCCTCGCTCGCCGCGGTGATCGACGAGGCCCACGCCGACCGGATGTGCGCCGCCCTGGCCGGCCTGCGGGTCCGCGAGTGCCTGCCCAGGGACGCCCCGCCCCCACCCCTGGCCGACGCGGACGACACCACCGTCGAGGTCGCCGCCCTCATGGCATCCGGCCGCACCCCGCTGGTCGCCGTCCTGGAACACCCCGCCGACCGCGACCCCACCGGGATCCGCCTGCTCGGCGCGATCACCGCCGCCAACCTCCTGCAGCACCTGCTGGAGGCCGCCCGATGAACAACTGGCACGCCTGGGCGGCCCTCGCGGTGTTCGCCGCCGTCTACGTCCTGATCGTCACCGAATGGGTCCACCGCGTCGCCGCCGCCCTCGGCGGCGCCGCCCTCATGCTCGCCATCCGCGCCACCGACGACCACGCCGCGTTCTTCTCCACCGACACCGGCATCGACTGGAACGTCATCTTCCTGCTCCTCGGCATGATGACGATCGTCGGCGTGCTGCGCCGCACCGGCGTCTTCGAGTACCTGGCCATCTGGTCCGTCAAACGGGCCCGCGCGAAGCCGTTCCGGGTGATGGCCATGCTCATCGTCATCACCGCGTCGGCGTCCGCCCTCCTCGACAACGTCACCACGGTGCTGCTGGTCGCCCCCGTCACCCTGCTGGTGTGCGACCGCCTCGCGCTGAAGGCGGCGCCGTTCCTGATCGCCGAGGTGTTCGCCTCGAACATCGGCGGCACCGCCACCCTCGTCGGCGACCCCCCGAACATCATCATCGCCAGCCGCGCAGGCCTGGCCTTCAACGACTTCCTTATCCACCTCGCCCCGCTCGCGATCGTGCTGACCGGCGTGCTGCTGGTGATCTGCCGGGTGATGTTCCGCCGCTCGTTCGTCTTCGACGAGGACCGGGCCGCGGAGGTGATGGCCCTGGACGAACGGGAGGCGATCCACGACCCGCGGCTGCTCGCCCAGGGCCTGGCCATCCTGGCCCTGGTCGTGGCGGGCTTCGTCCTCCACCCCGTGGTGCACTACGCCCCGTCCGTGGTGGCCCTGCTCGGAGCCGGCCTGCTGGTGGCCGTCTCGAAGGTGGAGGTCAAGGACGCCCTGGCGGACGTGGAGTGGCCCACCCTCGCCTTCTTCGCCGGGCTGTTCGTGATGGTCGGCGCGCTCATCGAGACCGGTGTCATCGCCACCGTCTCCGAAGCGCTCGCGGACGCGACCGGCGGCAAGGCACTGGCCGCCACCATGACCCTGCTCGGCGCCTCCGCCGTCCTGTCCGCGATCGTCGACAACATCCCCTACGTCGCCACCATGGCCCCCATCACCGCCGACCTCGTGAACACCGTGGGCGAGCCCCACGGGCAGGTCCTGTGGTGGGCCCTCGCGCTCGGTGCCGACCTCGGCGGCAACGCCACCGCCATCGGCGCCTCCGCCAACGTCGTCGTCCTCGGCATCGCGGAGCGCAACCGGCAGCCCATCTCCTTCTGGACCTTCACCCGCTACGGCATCCCCGTCACCGCCGCCACCATCGCCATCTCCGCCCTCTACCTCTGGCTCCGCTACTTCACCCTCGTCTGACGGAACCCCCTGGACCCGCACGTCCCGGACCGTTCGACGGGCTCCCGAAGTCGTGCCCCGCCCGCCCGATCCCCACCCCGCCCCGCCAGTGTCCCCCGGGGCGTACCGCCGGCCGTCGCGTACGCACCCATCCGGAGCGACATGAAGAACCCGTTCGAAGACGGCAGTGCACTCGCCCGGGCGATCCCCTGGATCTCCATTGCCCTGGTCACCGGCCTTGCCACCAACGCCACCGCCGCTGACCTCCCCAGCGGCGTCAAGCTCCTCGCCTGGTGCGCGACAGCCGCTGTCGCAGCCCGTTCCGCCCGGCAGATCACAACGCGCCGACAGCGCCGGAAACAAGAGCCCGGGCCGCTGGCGCCCGCTGCCGGGAACGAATGACCGACCCGGGGCCGGCCGCCCCCACCTGCCCCTGATCCGAGCCCCGTCCCCGCAAGGCCTCAAGGCCCCCTGCCATGCCTGCCCGCCGCCACTGGGGCCTCATCGCCCTCGCCGGGATCTTCCTCACCAGCGTCGTCGGCTACATCCTCAACGGCCACCGGTCCAGCCCCGCAGCGGGCACCGCCGGCCTGATCCTGGCCGGGCGACCCTCACCGCCCTGCACCTGCGCCACCGCCGGCAATCCCCGGCCCTCCGTCCGCAGCCCCTCGACGACGCTTCCCCGTTCCCGGAAACGGTCGTGGTGCCGCGCCGGATGGATCTGGACGGGCAGGTGCTGCGGGCCGCGGACCTGCTCGTCTTCCCTGTCCTGACCCGGGACCGGCAGGCCATGGCCGACCTCGTGAACAGCGTGCTGGGCCCGCTCCGGCGGGCCCGCGGCGGTCCGGCCCCGCTACTGGAAACGCTGTCCGTGTACTTTGATTCCGGATGCGTGTCAGCCGAGGCCGCACGCCGCCTCAAGCTCAGCGTCCGGGCCCTGACCTACCGTCTGTAACGCATCCACCAGCTCACCGGTTCCAACCCGGCCGACTCGATGCACCGCTACACCCTGCAGACCGCGGCCATCGGCGCCCGACTGCTGGACTGGCCCGCCAGCGGGCTCTGAACACAGCGACCACCGCCGTGCGTGTCCCCCCGGGGCCCCGGGGCAGGCGAGGCGGAGCTGTTCGGTGAGTGTCAGGTTCCGCGTGAGCAGTGGGGTGCGACCGGCCCTCAGGTGCTCTCAGCGGGTCGGGGCGTGCCGGTTTCTCCGAGCGGCTGGGGGTTCAGGAGCTGCCCCAGGCCCTCGCGGGTGGCGGCGAGGACGACCAGGTCGCCGCCCGCCAGCAGGCGGTTGGGTGGTGGGTTCCACAGGAGTTCGGTGGCGGCGGGGTGGGAGTGGGCGAGGTCGGGGGTGCGGTCGGCGGGTTCGGCGAGGTCGACGGCCAGGATGCGCCAGGCGCCGGTGCGGTGGGCCTGCTCGATGGTGCGGCCGTTCAGGTGCGCGTTGGCGGCCACGTCGACGGCGGCGATCAGGATCACCTCGCGGCCGACGGCGACGGCGCCGATCACCTGACGGCCCATCATGGCGGAGGCGAGGGATGGTGCCGCGGGGAAGGACACGCTGCGGCTGCGGGTGACGGCCGAGGGATAGGAACTCTTCAGGGCCCGGTAGACGTCGTTGGCGAAGTCGTCGTCGAACAGGCGCAGAACGGCGCGGATGTCCGGGTGGCACTCACGCGCGTAGAGCGCGGCCTCGACGTTGGTGCTGTCGTCACTGGTGAGGCAGACCAGGGCCTGGGCGCGGGTGATGCGCGCGGCTTCCAGCACGCCGTCCTGGGTGGCGTCCCCGATCACCACCGGCACCCCGTATGCGCGGGCCTGCGCGACGCCGAGCGCCGAAGGGTCCTTCTCGTCGCAGACCACCGGGACGTCCAGCTCCCACAGCCGCTCCAGCACCCGGCTGCCGACCCGGCCAAGGCCCACCAGCACCGTGTGGTCCTCCAGGCGGCGCGGCGGTCGGCGCAGGACGGAGTAGGTACGGAACGTGCCGAGGACCTCCAGCGCGACGGCGAGCTGATGATGCCGGCCACCCACGTGACCGCCTTCGCTCACGCCGATGCGCACGGGCGGCCCGGCCCGGGCCCGGTGGCGGACCGCGCGCGGGCGGACGAACTCGCGCAGTACCTGGCCGAGGTGACCGGCGCCTACCTCGCTGCCGGGTAGCCCTCTCCGGCACCGGCTGCCGGCTGCCCCCCACGCCTCCGTCCCGGGCCCGTACCGGCCGGGACGGACCCCGCTTCCCGAAGGAGACGAGTGACCACCCACACCACCCGGCAGCCGCCGAAGATCTCCTGGTACGCGCAGTGGGAATGCAGCTGCGGCGACGGCGGCGACGAGCTGTTCGAGGACGGCACCATGGTCGACGCCGACCACGACTGCGACGAGGAAGGCGGCGGCGAGATCAGCTGGGAGGGCCGCGCCGAGTGCACCTGCCGCTGGTCCCATCAGACCCAGTTCGCCGACGGCGACTGGGTCGAGGCCGACCACGACTGCGCCACCGACCAATAGCACCCTCGTTCTCGTCTCCGCAGGCACCCCTTGGACCACACCACCAGGAGGAAGCAATGTCATACCCTCAACTGCTCACCCCCGAGGAGAAACTCGCCGACGCGAAGAAGCTGTTGAGCCTCCCGCGTATCGTCGTGATCTGCGGCTCCACCCGCTTCATGACCGAGATGACCGAGGCCGATCTGCGGGAGACCACAGCCGGAAAGATTGTCGTCAAACCGGGCTGTGACATGAAGTCGCCCCACGCACTGTGGTCCGATCCTGTCGAGGCCGAGGCGCTGAAGGCTCGACTCGACGACCTGCACCGGGCGAAGATCCGGCTCGCTGATGAGGTGCTCGTAGTCGGCGACTACATCGGAGACAGCACCCGAGCCGAAATCGCCTACGCCCGGTCGCTGGGCAAGCCCGTGCGGTTCACGCACCCCGAAGTCGACCCTGACGCCTGACCGCCCGCTGCCACCTCGACAACCAGGGTCGGCAGCCCGCCGCCTGACCGTCTCGCGGTGGCTTCGGCCGCCGCCCAGGCAGCGGCGGCCGCAACCGCCGAGGTGAAGCGCACCAAGTCCCGGTGGCGCCGCTGACCAGCCGCCGCCCCGCTGTTCCCGGTGCGGGGCCGCTGACCTGCACCCGGGGTTCGGGCACGCCCGCTGTCCTGGGGCGGTGAGTTCACCGTCCGGCTGGTGAGTTCCGTTCCCGGGGCCGGTGAGTTTGCCCGGCTCAGCTGGCTGCCGGCCGGTGAGTTTCGGGAATCTGCCCAGGTCAGCGGCCGGTGAGAACGAGGTCACCTCCTCACCGGCCTATGGTCACGCCCCGGGCATGGGTCCGGGCGCACGGCGCCGGGCAGAGTCAGCGGTGGTTGACGCGGCGCTGGTCGAACAGCTCCCATGCCTTGCTGGTGATCATTCGGAGTGAGGGCCTGTCAGTTCCTCGTCGGTGGCGGCGTGGTGTGGCCGGTGGTCGGCGTGGAGGCGGGTATCAGTGGGGTATGGCACGATCACTCTCCGCCCGTCGGGCGCCGCTGCTTGTCCTGTCCGCCGGCGTCTTCGCGGTGGTGGCGGTCTCCTGTTCGGGCAGTGTCCCGCCCGGTGGCGGGGCCTCTGCCGACAGTGCCCGCCCCGGCACACCGGCCACCGCGTCGGGCCCGGCCAGGGCGGGGGGTGTCTGGCCGGGGCCGCAGCATGCGCCGGTGGAGCAGGCCAGGGCGGAGGTGGCCGCGCTCACCGTCGCACCCGTGCACTCGATGGCCGGCTACAGCCGGACCAAGTTTCCGCACTGGGCCGCCCAGGGGAAGAACTGCGACACCCGCGAGAAGGTCCTTGCGCGCGACGGGCAGAGCGTCCAGGGTGACGCCGCGTGCAAGGCGATCTCCGGCACGTGGTTCAGCGTGTACGACAACGCCACGATCACCGACTCCTCCAAGGCCGACGCCGACCACCTGGTCCCCCTGGCGAACGCCTGGCGCGCCGGGGCCTGGCAGTGGACCACCGAGCAGCGCAAGGCCTTCGCCAACGACCTCACCCACCCCCAGCTCCTCGCCGTCTCCGCGTCCTCCAACCGGGCCAAGGGAGACCAGGGCCCCGAAGCCTGGAAGCCGCGTCGCGCACCATCTGGTGCGCCTACGCCCGGGCCTGGGCCGATGTGAAGAGCACCTACCGGCTCACCGTCACCACCGAGGAGAAGGCCGCCCTGAACCAGATGCTCGACACCTGCATCACCGGAGCCGCCCGATGAACCCCCACCCCAACACCGACCCCGCCCCCGGACCCGGCCCGGAGGGGCCGCTCCTCACCCGGCACATCACCGCAGGCCCCGGCGGCGTCATGACCATCGAGGTCGGCGTCATCACCGGCGACCTCACCCTGCGCACCACCCGGCACGGAAGCCAGGTGGCACTGGAGGTGCAGTACGACGACGCCGAAGAGTGGTACACCGTCCAGGACAGCCCCCTCGACGCACCCGCCGGCACCGGCCTGCACACCGTCCACCAGGCAATGACCGATGCCATCGAAGCGGGCAACGCGGCCACCGCACCCCACTGAGAAACCTCCTGACACGGTGCCGGACCCCGAGGGACGAGGGTCGGCGGCGGCGCGGACTCCTTGTAGGCGTTACCGCCGAAGAGTACGTCGATGCCCGCGGCCCGGCTGCTCGCGACGGTGTCCTGGAGTGAGGCACCCTTCGGCGCTTCGAAGACGATCTGGGCGCTCTGCCGGTCGGAGGCCCTGAAGTGTTCGTCCATCTTCTGCAGGGCACTTGGCGCGGCCGATCCCGGGATCTGCGACTTGGTGTCGAAGGTTCCCGCGAAGGCCGTCCTGAAGTTCCTCCGGCCCGCGCCGCTTGTTGAACACATCGAGCGCCCCGACCGGGGCGCGGCGCAGCACACCGGCCCGGCCCGTACATCCCCCACGGCCCGGGTCTGCAGCATCACCACCCAGGCGGCCGGACACTGCACACTGGCCGCCCGCACCGCCTGTTGCGGCTTCCCGCTGCGGCAAGCCGGCTCCCTTCCTCGGCCGCTGGCTCAAACAGCACCCCGCCACTGGAGGCCTGTCCATCAACATCGCCAAGATCACCACGGAGGCCCGCCTCGACGCCAAGTACCTGCTGGCCACCAGCGACCCCAACCTGTCCGGTTGCGGTGGCTTCCGGCCCTGTCAGGCCGGCGGGTTGTTTGCCGGTGTGGTTTGGGGACTGCCCAGATCAGGGGCGGACAGTGGCCAGTTGGGGTGTGCGAGGTGGTGGCGCAGGGCGTCGAGCCGGGCGAGGTGGTGGTCGAGGGCGGCGTTGACGGTGCTCGTGGTGGCGGCCACTCGTGCTTCGAGGTCGCGGATCCGGTTCAGTAGGTCCTGCCAGCGCCTTTCGGTGGCGGCGACAGGGTCAGGCGCGGTGTCGGTCGCTGTCATCGCGGAGCTGGGTGGTGTGGTGGGTGAGGGCGTCGAGGCGGGTGGCGAGGTCGCTCTGGCCGGTGCCGAGGTGGGGGCGGATGGCGGCGAGGAGCTCTATGAGGTCGGCGGGGTCGGTGGTGCCGAGGGCGGCGGTCAGGGCGGCCTGGGCGGGGCGGGCGCCGGGGGCGAGTGCGGTCATGGTGATCTGGGCGGCGAGGACCCGCAGCTCGGCGGCGTTGTCGCGGGCCCAGGCGGTGACCGTTCGGTCGGCGGCCCGCCGGTCGCGGACAGCCTTGACGCGTTCCACGCCGGTACCGGCCTGAATCGTGCCGCCGGCGGGCTTGAGGCGCAGGTAGCGGTTCTCGGCGGCCTGGCGGCTGGCGACGCCCATGGGCCGGGCGAGGTCGGCCCAGGTGGCGCCGGCCTCTCGGGCGCTCTCCACGAGGCCGGCTTCCCAGCCGGCGAGTTGGCCGCGTAGTTCGCGCAGCAGGACGAGTGCGGCCAGGGCCTGCTCGGGGCCTTCATGCTCGTCAGGGGTGGTCGGGGGCTGGGACGCGGGGTTCTGGGCGGTGCGGACGGCGTCGTCGATGGCGGCCAGCGCCGCCGCGGCTGCCAGGAACGAGGCGGGCCCGACCGGCGGGGAGGCGTCGGGGGCCGCTCCACGGAACTTCTCGCTCATGTAGTCACTCTATAGGCGACACGACAACTTGTCATCGGATGGATGACGCGCTAGAAAGGAGTCAGGTGAAGCGCACTGGCGCCCATTCGATCAGTGGAGGTGTTTCGCGATGCTGCTGCGCACTGACCCGTTCCGCGAGCTGGACCGGCTGACCCAGCAGTTCCTCAACACGACCGGCACCTGGTCGCGTCCCACGCCCATGCCGCTGGACGCCTACCGGGCCGGCGACGAGTACGTGATCTGCTTCGACCTGCCGGGGGTTGACCCGGACGCGATCGACATCGACGTCGAGCGGAACATGGTGACCGTCAAGGCCGAGCGCCGCCCGCGCCAGGAAGGCGAGGGCATCAAGTGGGAGCTGTCCGAGCGCCCGCTCGGCGTGTTCTCCCGCCAGGTCATGCTCTCCGACACCCTCGACCCCGCCGGGATCACCGCCGACTACGACACCGGCGTGCTGACCCTGAAGATCCCGGTCGCGGAGAAGGCCAAGCCCCGCAAGGTCGCGATCAGCCACAGCGGAAGCCGCAAGCAGATCCAGGCCTGACCCGTCCCCCGATGCCGTTCCGGCCGCCCCTGATCTCTCCCCCCTCGATCGAAAGGGGCGGCCGGAACACCCCTCGACCGCCGGACCGGCCTCGCCCGGACCGGCCTACGCAGCGACGCGGAAACGCCATGAACGGCGAGAGCAACGAACCCTCCACCGTGCAGGTGAACGGCGAGATCGACCTCGACACCGCACCCTCGCTGCGCCGTGCTCTGGCCGCCGCGCTCGAGTCGCACCGGGAGGTGGTGCTGGATCTGTCGGGGTGACGTTCATGGACTGCGCGGGCCTGGGCGCCCTGGTCCGGGCCCGCAACCAGGCCGACCGGTGTGGTGCCCGTTTGGTCCTGTGTGGGGCCGGGCGCTGCGTGGTGCGGCTGCTCAAGCTGACCGGTCTGTACCGGCGCCTGGCCGTCGAGCCCTGAATTGGCGGGGTGCAGCAGGCCGGGACGGAGGGAGAACCGCGATGACGCTTCGATGGGAGGCGTTCCTGGAGAAGGTCCGGGAGCGCGGTGAGTACGACACCCCGCAGGAGGCCGAGCGGGCCGCCCGAGTGGTCCTGGCCCTGCTTGGCGCCCATCTGGTCGGCGACGCGCGGGCCGAACTGGCCGCCCGCCTGCCCGAGACCATGGCCCTGATCCTGCTCAACCCGCTGCAGGCCGCCGAGCCCCTCAGCACCGAGCGGTTCGTGCGCGCGACCGCGGCCTGGATCGAGGGCGCCACCGAGGCCACGGCCCTGTGGGACATCGGCGCCGTCCTGTCCACGGTGGCCGACGCCGCCGGCGACGACCTCATGGACCAGCTCTTGCTCCAGCTACCCCCCGGATACGACCTGCTGTTCGGCCGCCCGACCGCAGGCGAACGACCCTGACCACCCCTCACGCGCCGCTGGCCCGCCAGCGGCCAGCCCCTGGAAGGCCCCTCGGTCATGACCCGCTACCGCCACCTCCTCCAGCAGGTCCGCAACCTCGGCCGCTACCCCACCGACGAGGAAGCCGAACGGGTCCTTGACGCCGTCCTGGCCCTCCTCGGCTCCCAGCTCACCGGCGACGAACGCTGTGACCTCGCCGCTGTCCTGCCCGAGCGGGTCCGCGCCGCCTTCGCCGCCCAGATCCCCCTGCCCCATCCCGTTACCGCCCCCGCCTTCGTCGAAGGCCTCGCCCACACCCTGGACACCAGCCTCACCGCCGCCCGCTGGGACGCCTCCTCCGCCCTGGCCGCCCTCACCACCATCACCGACGACAACCTCACCGACCGCCTCCTCGCCCACCTGCCCCGCGGCTACGCCCTGCTGTTCGGCCGCGCGGACTTGGCCGCCGTCGCCTGAAGCAGCGGGCCCGACCCGCCAGCGCGGGAGCGCTCCGCGCCGCCCTGGCAAGCACCGAACCGCACACCGGATGAGGCGAGGCGACCGATGGACAGACCCCAGCGCTACGCGATCACCCTGCCCGGCCCGCCCGGCCGGCATGGGCCGCCCGAGGTCGTCGTCGTCCATCTCACCAGCGCGTACACCGCTGCCGGGGAACCGGTGTACGCAGATGGGGCGGCCGCATTCCGGGTGGCGATCGAAGAAGAGGTGGCCCGGCCGCTCACCGCGTTGCCGGGGCCCGGCCGCCATACCTGCCTTCACGCCGTACCACTGCCCTGACCGGGTGCTCGCGGCCTTCGGTTCCCGGGCCTCGTGCCGCGCTCCCGAGCCGGTGGGCGGCCGTTTACGGGCCGAGTTCCCGTCACCGCCGTGACATCGACGGTTGCACATGCACCCTCACGCCTGTGCACGCAGAGTAGTAGGCCGAGCGGAACTCGCTACTTCACTAAACGCGATCTCACCAGACAAGTCCCTGCCGCTGGCCTGCGGCTCTACCAGCCGTCATCGCCCGGACGGCGCCGGAGATCGCGTAGCGGCAGACGAGGATCTCCTCGGTGATGATGCCGATGCCGTGGGCGAGGCGGACGAGGTCGGCGTCCTTCGGCCTGGCGGGCGCCGATGTAGGCCGGGACGGTCTCCAGGGCGAGGACGCCGATTCGGTCAAAAGTGATCATGGCAGACCCGGGAGCTGACCCCGAAAGGGCAGGCCAGGGCCGAACAGGCAGGGGGTGGGGGCCAGCTTGCACCGTTCCTCGGCGGGGCCACTCGCGTCCCGTCACGCCGGGGGTGAGAAACAACACCGTCCTAGCCAGGTCCCGTTCCTGCGCGTGGGGTTCGCCGTCTACCAGGGCAGGACGGCGTGGATCTCCTTGCCGCCGGTGTGGGTGGTGATGTCGACCTGGGTGGCGAGAGGCCCGATGATGGCGGACCAGCCGAAGCCGCCGGTCCCGGTGGCCAGGTCGGGGATGCGGGGCCGGGGCAGGGCGGGACTGGTGTCGCGGACGCTGACGCGCACACCTGCGGGACGGGCACCGGTGGCGGGCTCGGCGCCGAGGGTGAGGATGACCGGCCCGGGGGCGTGGCGCACGGCGTTGGTGACCAGTTCGGAGACGACCAGCAGGATCCTGTCGACGGCCTTGCCCTCACGGGCGGGGACACGTGCCGCGAGCGCGCCGAGGTAGGTGGCGGCACTCTCACGGGCATGCACACAGGTGCCCGGACCGCCGTCGAACGCAGCCACGAACGGCACCCGGCCCACACCGGCAACCTCCGTCACCATGATCGCCTCGCCTTCGACCTCAATCCTGTACCGCCTCTGCCCGAAACCGGCAGCGGCCACCCCCGAGCAGCCATACTCCCATCCGCCCGGCGCTCCATGTCACCCGTACGGGCGCGCCACCGAGGTGGCTGCGCCGGGCGGCCGGCCTGCTCTACGGTTGTCCCGTCCCGTCCCGTCCCAGCCACGCCGGACCGACCGGAAGGAGTGCCCCGGTGAACACCACCGATCCCGTACTGAGTGTCACCACCCGCACCACCGAGACGGGTCCCGTGATCGAAGCCGCCGGCCAGCTCGACTTCGACACCGCACCCCACGTCCGCGCCGCCATCACCACCGCACTCACCACGACCCCAGCCCCGGACACAGTCGACCTGGACCTCGCGCACCTGACCTTCTGCGACTCCTCCGGCCTCACCGCCCTCATCCGCGCCCGCCACGAAGCAGCAGGCACCGGCACCCGGCTGCGCCTGGCCGCGGTCTCCACACCCGTGGCGGATCTCCTGGAGCTGACCGGGACCGCGCGCCTGTTCCCTCTCGCCTCCTGACCCTCGGGCCGCACACAGGCTCTGAAGGCGCGATCCACCCGGTACCGGCCGCCCGGCGCCGACGTCGCCGCCGTCGTTTGGCCGCTCCGATCCACGCAGCCAAGCCGCTGACGTTGCCGGGCCGGGCGGCGAGTGCTGCCGCGTACTGTCCTTGGTGGAGTGCGGCGTTCGGGAGGCGTTACGAGCTGACCCGCGATTGAAGTTAGGTCGTGCCGGCCTGGCGGTTTGGCTTGCGGGTGATTCGGCAGGCCGTCGCGCGAACGTGTACCAGTTCGGTGCTCGGCTGGTGGTGGGTGGTCCGGCGTGCGGCGCGGTCGGAGACCAGGCTGGCGACGGCTCGGTGGACTTCGCTGTAGTTCTCGCGGCGGCCGGTGTATCGCTGCAGGGGCCGCCACTGGCGGTGCTCGGCGTTGGCGTGCTCGACGCAGATCCGGCGAGAGGACTGGCGGCGGTGCATCTCGCGCCATCCGTACCGCTCGGTCAGTGGCGCGTTGTCGCTGTCCTTCGGTCTCGTTGGCCAGGCCCCGGTAGCCCTCGTCGACCTCGGCTTTGACCCGCGGGTACTGGCGGAACTGCTCCGCGATGCCCTCGGTGCGCACAGCGGTCTGATCGTGCATCCGGCCGGGCCGCTCGGCGCCGGACCACAGGGTCCGGCCCTGATGGTCGCTGATCGTGGTCGTCTTGATGGTGTTCTGCTTGCGCTTGCCGGAGATGAACGCCCGCCTGCCGGGACGGCCCGCCTTCGGTCGGCGAACCTGGGTCTCCATGCCGTCGATGCGCAAGGTCACGCCCTCCGCGTGGGCGTAAGCGAACACGTCCGCCAGCGTGCGCAGCCGGATGCCGGGGCGGTCCGGCACGGCGAACCCGCGCGCGGCCAGCAGCGGTCGGACCTCGCTGATCGCCCGGCCGACGGTGGAAGAGCCCACCTCGTAGATCACGCCCAGCGCCGCATGCGTCAGCCCGGTCCGCAGATGAACCAGTGTCACCAACACCCGGTCGGTGAAAACCAGTTCGTACTTCGGGCCGGCTCCGATCTCGCGTTGCCGGGCACCATCGCGTCGTTCGTGGCGTCCGGACTCGCAGCGTGCTTCCCAGCGCGGCGCGAGCTCTTCGATCAACTCGCCGAGGTGTTGGCGCGAGATGCCGCAGAGGGCATGATGAGCCATGGCCGCGCGGGCCTGCTTGATGTTCACACCACAAGAACCAGTGCAGCCGTCGACACGTCACGGCCTGCTCGGGCAGGAGATCAGACCCGGTCGAGGGACCGATGCGGCTCGTCCGGGAGCTCCACTGTGATCGTGTCGCCGGGACTCACCACGCCGCTCGCTTGGACGACGCTCATGATTCCGGCCTTGCGAACGATGTTCCCGGCCTCGTCCCGGCCGATGACCTTCTTCAGCAGTCCATCCTGGAAGTTGTCGATCTGCAGGCAGGGATTGCGCAGACCGGTGACCTCCACGATCGCCTCGTCGCCGATGCGCAGCAGTGTCCCGACAGGCAGGCCGAGCAGGTCGATGCCGCTCGTGGTGATGTTCTCGCCGAGCTCGCCGGGCGCCACGTTGAATCCCTCTTCACCGACTTCGGTGAAGAGCTCCTCGTGGATCAGGTGGACCTGGCGCAGGTTCGGCTGGGTGGGGTCCTGTGCGACACGCGAGCGGTGCTTGACCGTGACGCCGGCATGCACGTCCCCCTCCACTCCCAGCCCGGCGAGCAACATGATGCCGGCCCGGTTGGGCTTGGTGAACGAGTACTCGCTGTTGCTGCTGACCGCTATTACAGTCCCGCCCATCCTGCAGACCCCCTTCTCGGTAGCGATGATTCGCCACGAGCCTAGTCTGCGGCCTTCAGCGCACAGCACCCTGCGATCAATCGCGGGGCAAGCCGTTACCAGCGCCGGGGCGCGGTGGGGCTGTCGGTTGCGCGGGGGCCGGGGGTGCGAGGTGTGCGTGGACGGTCTTGCCGCTGCCGGCGTCGAGGGTCACGGACACGGTGTCGCACAGGGCGGTGACCAGGGCCAGGCCGCGGCCGTCGATCGCGGTGTCCGTGGTGGTGACGCGGGGCAGTGGCATCAGGCGGCTGGTGTCGCTGACGGACACCTCGATGCCGTCCGGGCCGCCGGTCAGGTGGAGAGTGCCGGGGCCGCGGGTGTGGAGGATGGAGTTGGTGACGAGTTCGCTGACCACCAGCAGGGTGTCCTCGCGGACCGTGCGTGGCAGGCGGGCCCTGATCAGGTAGGTGCGGGCATGGGCCCGGATGTCCGCCACGCACTGCAGCCGGTCGGTGAACGGCTCCTCGAGTCCCCCGTCCGTAGGAGCGGGACCGGGCGCGGGTGCGTTGGCGGTGGGGAGGGCCGTCGGTGGTTCCAGGCGCCGGCAGGCCGGTCGGGGGTGTGCGACGGTGGTCATGGCCTGGTCTCTTTCCGGGCGGCGGTCGTGGTCCTGGTGGTCGGTGCGGCAAGCGGTGGTTGTCCGCCGGCCGGTGGGGGCCCGGCGCCCGATGGCGCCGGGCCTTTCGGTCGGACCGGCAGTGCCGGTCCTGTCAGCGGCAGTACCAGCCGGCCGCGACCCAGGTCTTCTCCCAGTGGGCCGGGATCCACTTGTTCTCCCAGCCGGCCTTGTGCCACATCTTGTGCCAGTAGCCGTGGTGCCACTGGTGGTGGGAGTCGTACCAGCCCGCGTGCCACACGTTGTGCCAGTAACCGGCGTGCCAGACCTTCTGCCAGTGGCCGCCCACCCACTTGTTCTCCCAGTGCGCCGGGTACCACCGGCACTCCTTGGCGTGGGAGGTCGAGGACACGCTCGTGCTGGTGGTGGTGGTGGCGGCCGCCGCCGAGGTGGCCGAGGTGGCCACCGCCGCACCGCCGCCGAGCATCACACAGGTCGCCGCAACGGCCAGCGACCGCTTGGTGCTTATCGCATGCATCGCCCTGTTCCCTTTCCGTGGACCCGGCCCGCCCGGCACCCGATGCGCCGGCCGTGACAGGTCCCACGCTCCTGATTCGCCCCCGCTGCTCGCACGGACGGGAAACAACCCGAAGAAATCCGATCAAAACCTCAACAATCGGACCCCCTGCTGCCTGCTGCCGGTCATCGTGAACGGGCACGGCAGCACCGATGGTGCTCTTCGAAGGGCCCGGGCCCACTCGCGCCGGTGGCCCTTGTCCCGCAGACGAAGAGTCTGCGGGACAAGGGCCACCGGCGCGGACGCTGCCGACAGGGAGGCGTGTCCGGTCCGCCGCAGGGCCTGCCGTTGAAACGCCGCGCGCCAGGCCTGCGGAAGCCTTCAAAGGGGGGTACCGCTACGGCGGCGGGTCACATGTGGTGGCCGTGGCCGCTCTCGTGAGGCGCGTCGTACTCCTCGTCCTGGTCGTCGTCCAGCGAGATGTTGGCGCAGCTGTTGCCGAAGGCAGGGTTGAGGGCGCCGATGACGTTGATGCTGTTGCCGCAGGCGTTGACGGGCACGTGGACGGGGATCTGGATGAGGTTGCCGGACAGGACGCCGGGCGAGCCGGCGGCGATGCCCTCGGCCTCGGCGTTCGCAGCGGCCAGCTGGGCGGAGCCGAGCAGGGCCGCACCGGCAAGCAGGGCGGCGGCACTGCCACGGGTCAGACGGGACATACGGATCTTCTCCCTGAGATGCGTAACGGCTACCAGATCACCGGCAGCCTGCACCGCCCAACTGGCCGGGCAGGGATACGGACACGCCCGGTTGAGCCGTTCGGCGGTACGGCCTCACCCGGCCGGGAACCGCTTCCCGCCGCCGTCGGCCGGTCCCTGCGCGAGTTCGTATTCCCGCGTGGTAGGTCTGCGAGGGTGGCTGCCCCGGCCCGCCAGGCCGCTGCTGCGCCACCGAGGACGGTCAGGGACGGTGAGGGGCTGTGGAACTGTCATGGCGTCATCTCACTGCGTGGCGTGTGCGCCGGCGGGTGGCGGTGTGGGCCGCGCACCGCTCCCGGCGGCGCCGTCACGGCCCGCGCCACCTGCGGGTCCTCGCCGAGACCGGCCGCCATGCCGCCTTCCTGCGCACTGCGGCCGGTATCGGGGCCTGCGCGGTCGTCTGCTCGTGGGACACCTGGTTCTTCATCACGACGGCCTGCCGTCGCACCCGCGGCTTCGAAAGCCCGTCGGTGTTCGCCATGACGGCGCTCGGCGAAGAGCTCGTCGAAGTGCCCCTGGATGGCCCGGTGCTGGCCGCGCTCCTGGACGGCCTGCGTGCCACCGCCACCCGGGCCCGCACTCCTCGGTGTGACCGGACCCACGCCGAGCACCTGTACCGGGCCACTGCCGCCGCCCTGCCCGCAGCCACCGGTTCGGGCACCGTGCCACTGGAGTTCATCCTGCCCGTGGCGGTCCCGGCCGCCCGCACGCGCTTGTGAACACACGCACCCGCGTGCACACCGGCCCTTCCCCGCACCGGCCGCACCGGCCCGGCCGCGCGTCGCCTGTCGTACCGGAGTATGAGCTGTGCGGGTGAGCGTCCGGAGTGGCCTGACCGGCACGACGGTTGGCCTGTGTGTTGCTGAGGGCACGGCCCCCGTCACGGGACGGGGGTCGATCCCCTTCACGACAGGAGCCCGTCTTGCGCAAGACCCTGCTGGCCACGGCCATGGTGCTGCTCGCCGCCACCGCTGCCGTTCCTGCCCAGAGCGCCACCGCCTCCACCGCCCACCGCCTCGCGCTGCCCGCCGGCGGCAAGGTCGGGGAGGGCCTGGCGTCGATCGGCCTGACCGACGACCAGCGCCTGGTGTCCTTCCCGGTCCTGCACCCCGAGCAGACCCGCACCATCGGCCACATCGACGGCCTGACCGGCGATACCCGCCTGGTCGGCATCGACTACCGCGTCCAGAACGGCATGCTCTACGGCGTCGGCGACCAGGGCGGCATCTACACGATCGACGACACCACCGGCTGCGCGACCAAGGTCTCGCAGCTCTCCGTGGCCCTGCAGGGCACCTACTTCGGCGTCGACTTCAACCCGGCCGCGAACCGGCTGCGGATCGTCTCCGACACCGGCCAGAACCTGCGCCACAACATCGACGACCCCAACGGCGCCCCCGCCGCCGGCACCACCGCCGTCGACGGCACCCTCACCAACCCCGCCGTCCCCCCGGCGACCACCGGCACCACCGCGCTCGGCGTCACCGGCGCCGCCTACACCAACAACGACCTCGATGCCGCCACCGCCACCACCCTTTTCGACGTCGACACCACCAACGACCGCATCTGTCTGCAGTCCCCGGCCAACGCCGGCACCCTCGCCCCCACCGGCCGCCTCGGCGTCGACGCCGAACCCGACGCGGGCTTCGACATCTACTACTCACCCAGCCGAGGCAGCAACCACGGCTACGCCGCCCTCGGCGTCGGCGGACAGCGGTCCTTCTACCGGGTCGACGTCCTCACCGGCCAGGCCCTGGCCCTCGGCGACTTCCCCGCCGACGCCTCCGTGGTCGACATCGCCGTGCCACTCGCCCAGGACTGAACCACCAGCCCACCAAGCCGCATGAACCGTCACCGGCATGACGACTGACGGCGGAGCCGCCCACCACGACCAGGTGCGTCAGCGGCCCCGCCAGCGACCGGCAGTTCCCCAGAAGCACCGGTCGCACCCCTACTTCGCCGCAGCCGGCTCCCCGGATTGCGGCCGTCCGGGTGACAGCCCCGCACGACGAGCTCCCCGGGTCTTCGTCCGGGCCCCTCCCGCTCCCGCTCTGGAAAGCAGCACTGCACCGCGGCACACGGATCCTTTCCCTGCCTCAACTTCATGCAGCGACCCGGCGGGAGGACACTGCTTCCGCGTTCGGGCAGGTTCACCGGGTGGGCGTCACCGGTGGTGACCACCTGGTTGGCTTGCACCGGCAGGTTCCGGGATGCGGAGCGGGTTGGCTTCGGCCCATGACGGCACTGGAGACGGTCAGCGCACCGGTCGGCGTACGGCATTCGCACGAGGTCAGCGAGGTGCTGGCAGTGGCCAGCGCCGTTCCGTTCTGCACGGAGCGGTTCGGCCGCGGTGTCCTGGGAGCGCTTCGCTGGGTCCTGGGCCATCAGGTGGCCGCACCCATCACAGCGGCGTCGTCAGGCGGTGTTCCCCCATGGGCGCAGTTGTTGGACGAGGCGTACGCCGCACGCGAGGAACTGCTGGGGCGTGACGGTCGCACGGTGGAGTTGGACTACGCCCACGGCGTGTACGAGTCGCTTGCCTGGGTGTGCGGCCATCATGAGCACCCGCCGGTGAACACTGCCGGTCACTGAGCCCCCGGCTGTCGGCGGATGGCCGCCGTTCGTTCCTTCGGCGGGTGTGTGGGCGGACACTGGAATTGCCCACCCTAGCCGAGTGATGGGGCGTGATCGTTGTGGTAGCGGATACGACCCGCTGGATGCTGACGTTCCCCGGGCCGGCGGGCTCCCACGGCGGGCAGGACACCGTGGTGGTGGAGCAGCAGGCCGGCTACGGGCCGCACGGGTCTGCGCTCTACGCGGACGCCGAGCACACCCTGCGGGTGGAGATCGAGGACGGTGGCCTGGTCCACGTCCTGTCCTGCGTGGGTCGGCCGGTCCCGGACACACCCGTCCACGCCCAGCGGCTCGGCTGACCGCCCCCTACCGGGCCCTCGTGGTCCACTGCCCGTGGTGCGGGGTTGGGCGTTCCTTCCCGGCGCCGGGGCGGGAACCCGCCCTGCCGCCGGCCGGGGCGCGAGCGTGTGAACCACCGGGCTTGGTCGGTGTGCCCGTGCCCGGTCGGCCACGGTCCGCCGTAGGGTCGGTGTCGGGAAGCGGTGTGTTGGCACTCCCGTCCCCATCCGGCCCGGTCGCACCCCACTCCTGGCGGCCGGGCCGCATCGCCCTTGACGCGGGGGCCGTAGGACGTGAACCACGACCTGGACGGCACGCTCGTGCCGGAGCCCCTTTCCTGTCGGCGACCGGCGCGGCAGGTGGGCCGCCCGCGACGTCCTCGCCCATCACACGGCCTGAGGGTGATCTCGCAGTCGTGTCATCGCGGGCCCTGGCCCTTGCCGGTCCTGTGGCGTCGCGGGCCTGCCGGCGTCCGGCTTCACCGCGCTGTGTGGCCCGTTTCGCCGCGCCCTGCCGCTGCGGCCCGGCCGGCGGGCGGGAACAAGCTGTCCAGTGGGTGGCTGCCCGTCCATGTGTCGGGCCGTCTGCGGTTATCGTGCGGGCATGGACATGCAGGCGCAGGTCGCGGCGCTGATCGGGGAGGCGGAGCAGCAACTCGTTGACGGGGTGTGGGATCTGACGCGGGGTGGCCGTGCTCTGGCGCTCCAGGTCGCGGCCGGCCTCGGGAATGCCGTCGGTGCGCCGGAGGGCCGGGAGGACATGGCGGACATCGAGCGGCTGGAGCATCTGCGGGAGGCTCTCGCGGTGCTGGCGATCGCCCTCGCCCGTACCCACGGCCGTCTGGCCTGGTTCCTCGCCCAGGGCAGCGCGGCACTCACCCCCGTCCTCCACTGGCGGGCCCTGCCCGCCGGCGACGGCCCGGCCTTCAACACCGTCCTGCCCACCGCAGAACAGTTCACCCGGGCCGAGGACGCGGTGCGCCGACTGAGCGCCATGCTCACCCGGCTCGGAACCTGACCTGCACCGCGGCGCCGTACCGTACTCCGTGGCCGGCCGTCGCGGCCGTCTCTGTGAGCGTCACCCGGCCTGCCGATCTGCGCCGGGTCGTTGCCCGTGTGCGGGCCCGGTCCGTCGGACGCGATGGTCACTGACCGTGCCCGGCGAAGGGTTCCCGGGTTGCCGGGCCCGTGTTCGGGAGGCGGAATCGGTATCACCCGGCCTGAGGGTCGGTGGCCGGGCAGGCGCGTGCCCGATCGCCATGAGGTATCGATACGAAGGTGAGTGGAACGATGAGCAAGGTGCAGGAATCGATCGACGTGGATGTGCCGGTCAGCACCGCGTACAACCAGTGGACGCAGTTCGAGGACTTCCCGCGGTTCATGGACGGTGTCGAGGAGATCACCCAGATCGACGACCGGCACAACCACTGGAAGACGAAGATCGCCGGGGTGTCGCGCGAGTTCGACACGGAGATCGTCGACCAGGTCCCGGACGACCACGTCGCCTGGCGCACGACCAGCGGAGACGTGAAGCAGACGGGCATGGTGCGCTTCGAGCCGATCGACGCGACCCATACCCGGGTCATGATGGAGATGGACTTCCAGCCCGGCGGGATGGCCGAGAAGGCCGCCGACATGGTCGGCATGCTGGACCGGCAGGTGAAGGGCGACCTCAAGCGGTTCAAGCACTTCATCGAGGAACGCGGCACCGCCGGCGGCGGTTACCGCGGCCGGCTCTGACAACCCCCGCATGGTCCCGCCTGCCCGGGCAGGCGGGACCATGCGGCTGCCGCGGCCGAAGCTCCACGCCGGCCCGGCATGGCGGACCCGCCGGGCTGAGCCGCCTCTGGTGGCGGAATACTGCCACCGGGTCGGCTGCTGGCCGCCAGCCACTGTGTGGTGCGGCTGGCTGCTACCGGTGGGGCGGGCCGGGGATGAGGTGGTACATGCCGCGGGCGGTCTTGCGGAAGCGGCCGCCCTCCAGTTCGGCGAGACGTGCGCGCCGCAGATCCTCGTGGTCGGCCTCGGTGCCGTCGTCGAGGTCGATGTAGCGGCGGATGAACTCGCGTTCCTGACCGGTGAGCTCCTCGTCGGCCACCTGCTCCTCCGCACGCCGCGCCGTGCTGCCGGTATGTCCCCGCGGGGCAAGGGCACCGGCCCCGGCATCCAGCCGGCTGCCACGGGCGGGAGCGTCCGCCACCGAGAGGCTGTCCAAGGTGGCGGACGCGGCATCGTGAGGGGCTGGCAGGCCGGTCTATCGAAGATCCAGGTTGTCCGCCTCCAGTCTGCTCTTCATCGCCAGGATCGCCGTCATCGGCACGCTCAGCTGGAGCCGGTCGGCGACGGTTCCGGCGGCCCGGCCGATCGGCTCACCGGTGAACGAGAGGGAGAACTGCCCGAGCAGCGCGACCGCCGCCTCCAGCAGGGCCTCGTCCACCCGCACGCTCTTCGCGTCTTTTCCGGGTGCGGCCGGCAGGCGATCGACGAGCGCCGCAAGCTGGTCCCGCCCGCTACGGTCAAGTGCTGTTGTCATACAGGCGATCGTTCGGCCGCCCCCGGTGGACCGCAACACCGCCGCATCCAGATAGAGCAGCCGGCAGCGCGCCGCCTCGGCCGTCCTGACGGGGCGGCCACCGGGGCGTCACCATCTCTGCGCTCCCGCCGGTCCCCGGCGAGGTGCCAGGCTTTCGACCCCTGGCTTCGGCTACTGATGGCCGGGCACGGTGAAATGCCCGGGCGGCCTACGCGGGATGGCATCCGCGGCCCGGCATCCCCTTCCAGGAGAACGATGGCTCGTACGCTGCCCGCCATGAACCCAGCGCCCGACGCGCCGAAGTCCCTGAAGCCCGCCCGTGTCCTTCGGGCGCGCAAGGCCCTGGAGAGGGCCTGCGCCATCGTGGTCGTGGCAACCCAGCACGTGGATGACTTCGGCCCGCTGGGCACCGGGGAACTTCCCGCGGCCATGGCCGCGCTCCAGGCCCCGAGTACCTCGACCAGGACGAGGCCCGCGCCCGCCTGGTGTCACGGGCATTCACCGCCCGGCCCGAAGACATGCCGGCGAAAAGCCCGGCAGGCCGCGCCTTCACCGACGCCGTACTGATGATGCGCGACGCACTGCTCGACCTGGACGAAACCCTCGACACAGCCCCGCTCTCGGCAACGACCGTATCCAGGACGGCGCCCTCCCCCTGACCCACCAGGCCGGGCCTCCTCGTCCCGCAGCAACCCGCCGCCGGGCCCGCCCAGGCAGCGGCCGACCCCACGACCCGCACCTCGCTCCGGCGACGCCGAAGAACGCCCCGGGCAGGCAAAGAGGCGGCCAGGAACGGCCCTGGCAACGGGCTGGGGGCTTCGTACGGACCTCGATGCCCAGCACGCCCAACAAGGTTCCGCCTCACCTGCGGCAGACGAAGGTGCCCGCCACCTTCGCGCGCACCATCTGACCAGCGCCCCACCCGAAGGTGCCCTCCGCCGGTAGAACGCTGCCGCCAGACCGTCGGCGAACCGCTGCGCATGCCGCGCCGCTGCCTGGATTTCCCCGAGCCATCGACGTCGACCTCGTGCCTCTGTTGCTGGAGTCGCCATGCTCGCTGCCGCTGCCGGGCGGCGGGTCACCCGCCGGTGAGGGTGAGGGTGAAGGTGATGCGGGTGCCGGGCGTGTGGTCGGGGTCCAGGGCGATGGTGCCGCCGTGGTATTCGACGATCTTCTTGCACATGGCCAGGCCGATGCCGTTCCCCTCGTAGTCCTCGCGGGTGTGCAGGCGCTGGAAGATGACGAAGATCCGCTCGGCGAACTCGGGTTCGATGCCGATGCCGTTGTCCTCGACCGCGAACGTCCAGGTGCCGTCGTTGCCTGGGGCCGCACTGAGGTGGATGCGCGGGGGGCGTTCGGGGGAGCGGAACTTGATGGCGTTGCCGATCAGGTTCTGCAGGAGCATGCCGAGCTGGGTGGGGTCGCCGGCCAGGGTCGGCAGCGGGTCGTGGGTGATTTGGGCGCCGCTCTCCTCGATGGCGATGCTCAGTGTGTCGAGCGTTCGGTCGGCCAGGGCGTCGAGGTCGACGTTCACCCGGGCGTCCATGGTCCGTCCGACGCGGGAGAAGGCGAGGAGGTCGTTGATGAGGGTCTGCATGCGGCTCGCGCCGTCGACGGCGAAGTCGATGTACTGGTTGGCCCGCTCGTCCAGTGATCCGGCGTAGCGTCGCTGCAGGAGCTGGCAGAAGCTGGCGACCTTGCGTAGGGGCTCCTGGAGGTCGTGGGAGGCCACGTAGGCGAACTGTTCGAGTTCTTCGTTGGAGCGGCGCAGGTCGGCGGCGTGCTGGTCGAGGTCGAGGCGGGCCTGTTCCTTGAGGGTGATCTCCTCGGTCATCCGGCGGCGCATCGCGTCCACGTCGGCGGCGAGCTCGCGTATGTCGGCCGGGCCGGTGGGGGTGATGCGGTGGGTGAAGTCCCCGGCGCTGACCCGGCGGGCGTTCCGGCCGAGGAGGGTGAGGGGGCGGGTGACACCCCGGCGCAGGCCCTCGAAGACGAGGGCGGTCATGAGGAGGACGACCAGGGCGATGACGCTGAAGACGGTGTTGCGCAGGTGCCGGGCAGCGGCAAGGTCCGCGCGGCCGGCGGCCCGTTCGTCCTGCAGGTGCTGCTGCTGGGAGGTCAGCGCGGTGCGGACGGCGTCGAACGCCTGCTTGGCCCGGTCGGCGCCGCGGATGTCCTCCGGGGCCGGGGCGCCGGGGGGCAGGGCCGCGATCGGCCGGGCGATGTTCTCCTGCCACATCCTGGCGCTGGCAAGGACGGAGTCCAGGTCGGCACGGGCGCGGCCGTCACCGTCGGTCAGACCCTGCAGCACGGTGGCCGCGGCGCTCTGCTGCTCAAGGCCCATGGTGTAGGGGGCCAGGAAGTCCGTGCGGCCGGTGGCGCCGTAGCCGCGTATGCCGGTCTCCTGGTTGATCAGGGCGTTCTCCAGCCGGACGGAGGCGATCAGCGCGGGCGAGGAGCGGTCCACCAGGTGGTTGGAGACGGCGGCGGCGTGGCCGAGCGCCCAGGCCCCGACCGCGCTCAGCACGCACAGCACCGCCAACGCGCTGCCGACACCGGCCCGCAGCCACTGCCGCGTCGTCCACCGTGTGGCCCGACCGCCGCGGGTGGCGGGCGGGTGCTCCGCCGCTGCGGTGTACGCGTCCTGGGCCATGCTGGTGTCCTCCCCCGGGGGCGGCCCTTCGGCCGTCCCGCCCCTGCACCGCGCTGTTGCCGCGGCGGCCTCACTGTACTTGGCCGTCCCGGCGCCCCGGACGGCTTTCCCCGCCCCTTATGATGCGCGCATGCCGGGCACCGCCGGCGCCGCTACAGGGGGGACGGCGGGCACGAGCACCACAGCCGCCACCGCGCCGCCGACCCCCCAGGAGTCCACCGTGATCACGCTCGCCCCCGGGCGCCCGTACCGTGTTCTGCTCGTCGAGGACGACCTTGCCGACGCCATGCTCATCGAGGAGGCACTGGAGGAGAAGGCACAGCGCGAGATCGTCCGGGTCAGCAACGGCCAGGCGGCCCTGGAGCGCCTGCGGGAGCAGGGGACGCCGCTGCCGGATCTGATCGTGCTGGACCTCAACATGCCCCGTATGAGCGGTCGGGAGCTGCTGGACGTCATCAAGGTCGACGAGAACCTCAAGTCCATCCCGGTCGTCGTGCTCACCACCTCCGCCGCGCCCGACGACGTCTCCGGTGCCTACCGGCGGCATGCCAACGCTTACGTGACCAAGCCCGTGGAGCTCGACGACTTCACCCGGGCTGTCCAGAGCATCGACAGCTTCTACCTCGACACTGCCCTGACCCCCCACGACTGACCAGCGCGATGACATGCGTGAGGTGCCCGGCACCGAACGCGGGGCGAAGCCGTCGTCTCTTCGTGGCTGACTGAGAACCGGTGACGGCAGGTGGCTGTCGGCCTGCGTGTGGGATCGGCGGGTTCGCCGGACAGCACAGCAGGGCTCCTGGTAGATACCCGAGCACCACGAGGCCATGGTCAATGATCATCCTCATGACCCGCCGGCTCGCCCGTCCAGTCGCCCGACCTCGCGCCGCGTGACCGGTTCTCAGTCAGCCGGTCAAACCTGGCGGATGGGTGCCGGTCATTCCTGGGCCCCGGGCGGTACCGGTCGCCGCCATGCGTCGTACGCTGCCGCTATGACCAGTGATCGAATGACTGTCCCTGCCGCCCTGGAGATGCTGCTGGCCGGCAACCGGCGCTTCACCGGGGGAACCCCTGAGCACCCGAACCAGGACGCCGCCCGCCGGGCTGCCACCGCCCCGGCCCAGAGTCCCTTCGCGGTGCTGTTCGGCTGCTCGGATTCCCGTCTTGCAGCGGAGATCATCTTCGACCGGGGGCTGGGCGACCTGTTCGTGGTCCGCACGGCCGGCCACGTCATGGGGCCGGAGGTGCTCGGCAGCATCGAGTACGGCGTCAGCGTTCTGGGCAGCCCGCTGGTCGTGGTCCTCGGACACGACTCCTGCGGGGCGGTGGCCGCCGCACGGGCTGCCGTGCAGGACGGGACCACGGCTACCGGCTACGTGCGCGACGTGATCGAACGCGTCACCCCGAGCGTCCTGGCCGCCCGGGCCGCCGGCCACACCGACGACACCGACTTCGTCGACACGCACATACGGCATACCGTGGACCTGCTGGTGGAACGCTCCCGCGCTCTCGCCGTCGCCGTCGATGCGGGTACGGCCGGCGTGGTCGGCCTGTCCTACCGGCTCGCGGACGGCACCGCCCGCCTGGTCACCGCCCGCGGCCTGGACATCTCCGCCCCCGCGGCCGTGTGAGCGGCCGCTGACGGCTGCGGCTTGTCAGCAGCGGTGGCCGAAGGCCAGGAGGCGGCGGGCGAGAGTCGGGGTGAGCCGCACACCGCAGGGCCCGCACGGCCGGCCGGGCCGGGAGGCGCCGTGGCAGGTGGCGCAGTCCGGGTCGGCAAGGCGTACCGCCCCCTGGGCCGAAGGGTCCGTCGTCCTGCGCACGTGCGCCACCATCCCGTCCCACGAGTGCATCGCCCCGCTGCCGCCGGCAGCACGGCATGTCGAGAACAGACCGTATTCCGATGCCGCATCCACCCCATGTCGCAGCATTTGTGCACCGCTTTGACCTGCCGCGGGCAGCCGCATGATCACCGCTGGTCATTGCTCCGCTCGGCGAACCTCTCCACGCGCCGGGGCGTCGGCAGATGCCACTGGACGCCCTCCTCCGCCCTGCTCCGCGTGGGCGTGATCGGCTGCCTCCCGGGCCTTGCCGAGGGCCTGCACCGTTTTCGTCGTGGTCCCGTTCCGTGCTGCGGCGGATGCGGCGGATGCGGCCGTGGCCGGTCCGGCGGGCTTTCGTGCCTTGTCCCTGTGCTGGTCCTGGCTGCCCATGAGAGGTCCCGCCTTCTGTTGTGATGGCTGGTCGTCAGCATTGCTGGAGTTCCCGTCACCTGGGCGCTCATGCCGCCGCTCACCCGTACGGCCGCAGGTGCCCGGCCTGCCGCAGGCACCCGCCCGGGCTCTTCCGGCAGAGCTGATCGTCGACCTGTCCCGAGGCGCGCCGCCGGGCCCTCGGGCCGCCGTCAGGCCCCGCTTGCGGTCGACGCTCCCTCGTCACCTTCTCGGGGTTCCGCAGCCGGGCCCCGCTGTCCGATCGGATGATCACCATCGCCTGGCGGTCACCGGGCGATGGTGACGGTGAGGTCCCGGTTGGGGCAGTCGGCCTTGAGGGCTTCCAGGGCGGCCTTCTCGGCCGGGTCGGCGGCCAGGTGCCAGCGGGTCTTGATGGCGGTCCAGTCCGCGGCATACCGGCAGCGGTATGCGGTGGCGGGCGGCTGCCAGTCGGCGGGGTCCTTGTCGGCCTTGGACCGGTTGGAGGCGGCGGAGACGGCGATCAGTGCGCGGTCCTCGTCGAGGTCGTTCGCGTAGGCCTGCCGTTCGGCCGCGGTCCAGGCGGACGCGCCGGAGTCCCAGGCTTCGGCGAGCGGCACCAGGTGGTCGACGTCCAGGCGGCCGGGGTCGGTGAACTCCAGGTTGTCGTACAGGGACAGCCAGCGGCCGCCGGCGATGACGCACCTGGCCCCGACGACGGGCTGTTCCAGGGATTCGGCGATCAGGACCTCCTGGCGGGCGTTGCAGCCGTCCTTGTCCGCGTCGATCCAGTGCCGGAACGCGGTGCGGACATAGCCGTCACGGGCCTCGTCCGCTTCGGGCAGCGCGTCCAGGGCCTCGTACCAGGTGGTGGTCACGGACTCCCCGGGCGCTGCGCGCAGGGCACCGGCGTTGTCGGCGGGGGAGGGGGTGGCGGCGAGCAGGCAGGTCGCGGCCACCGCTGCGAGGGCGGCGGTCATCAGGGGGTGCAGGCGCACGGCAGGAGTACTCCGCGGTGGGGACGGGTCGTGGTCGACCGGCCCAACGGTGGAGCGGCGCCGCACGTCACGGGTGGGTTCGGCGGATTCACCGGTCCGTGGACGGATGCCAGCGGCGGTGGCGGGCTGTCAGCACCGACTGAGACCAGTGGTGGTGGGGCGACGCGGTGATGTTCCACGGTCCTGGGCCGGTCGGGAGGGACCGGCCCAGGAAGGAGGTTCTGCGGCCACAGAGGTCCTCCGGGTGTGTTCGGGTGCCCAAGACGATCGGCCCCGTCGAGCCCGCCCAGTGCAGGGCGGGGATTCAAGGCTGGCCGCTCCGGCCCGGCGAATCAAGCAGTTGACAGCCTCTGGGGGCAACTGGCCGGGCCTGCGGCGGCAGGGGCCCATGACCTGCAGGCGCTCGAAGGAAGCCGACTTGTTCACAGCGACACGACGAGGAGGGCGGATTGTTCACTGCCATGGTCCAGGACAAGTCCGTGACGTCCGGCGCGCAGACGGGATGTGCGCAGATATAGGCAAGTGCTGGCGGCACATGCCGCCGGTGGCTCACTGTGTCCGTGGCACTACGCCTGCTCCGCGGCGGCCACCGCGGAGCAGCAGCGATGTCCAAGACGCAATCGATTCCGTCGACAGAAGGAGTGGCGCGATGGCGCTGCCCGTATGGGAAATTACACCGGGTTGGGTCCTGGTGGTCGTGATGGTTCTCGCCCTCGTGCGGCGGGCCCGCGAGAGGGTGTCCTGCTCGCTCGGGATGCGTCGGACCCCCGGCGGGGGCGCCGTCCTGCAGGGAGGCGTGGCGCTCCGGTCGGTGCCGAGGGCGCGGTGAGCGGCAGCGGGCGGCCCGAGCGTCGCCTGGACCGCAACGCCAGCCCCCTGGCCGCGTTCGCCTGCGACCTCAGGCTCGTCCGGGAGCAGGCCAAACTGACCTACCGCCAGATGTCCTCCAAGGCCGGGTACTCCCACAACGCGCTCGCCCAGGCCGCCGGCGGCGCACGGTTCCCCTCGCTCGAGCTCTCCCTGGCGTTCGCACGGGCGTGCGGCGGCGACGAGCGGGAGTGGAAGCAGCGCTGGTACGACGCCAAGGAGGCGATCGAGCGGGAGCAGAAGCGTCCGGCCGCCGTCCGCGAGCCGGACCGGTGGCCAGACCTCGACGAGAACACCGCCGAGGGCCGGCTCGCTGCGTACCTGCGGCAGCTCTACCTGGTGCACGAACGCCCCGTCGACATCGTCGCCGGCGAGATCGGCCACGGGGCCGAGGCCGTCAGACGGTGGCTGGATGGAGTGTCCGTCCCGCTGCTGGAGGACCTGCTGAGCCTCCTGCAGGCCCTCCACGCCCCGCCCGGGCCCGTTGTGATCGCGCGCAGGCTCCACAAGGAGGCCTGCACCCCCACCGGAAACCAGCGATTGCAGGTGTCCGTCCGGATCGGCTGGCGCGGCCGCAGCTGGTCGAAGACCCTCATCGCACCGGACAGGAGAACAGTCGTGCGCTGAGGCAGAGCTGGGGCGGAGGGGCCAGCCCCTCCGCCCCAGCACCCCGGCCGCGGACATCGCCCAAGCCGCCATCGGCCGACCACAGCCGTTGGCGCTGGCCCCGAATGCCGGAAGGCCGTCACCCCGGTGCAGGGTTGACGGCCTCCTGGTGCTTTCTCAGCCCGAACAGCGCACAGACCCAGGGGCATTACCGGAGCATCTGCCTGAAGTCGACGTGCGCACTCGCGAGTGAAAACAGCCCGTGCATCACCGGCCCGTCCGGCCGGCTCCTCTCCCATCGCTCCTGCAGCTCCAGCACCGCCTTGACATCGGAGATCTCGTACATGTCGCTGAGCTGGTAGCCCCACTTCAGCCGCGCGAACTTATACGCGTGCCGGAACCGCAGGCCGAAAGCCGCCGCCACAAGTACGAGGGACGCACCCGTGATCAGCAGCACGAACAGCGTCAGCCCCGAGGCGTCACCCCTGGTCTTCTCGTCCCGTGCCATCTGGACCACCACCGCACCCAGTCCAAAGGCCAACCCCGCGCCACTCATCAGCAACAGGTACTGCCACCCGACATGCCGCTGCGCCGCACGGCGTAGGGCCTGGTAGCGCGCGACCCCCGCTTCGACCCGCGCATGGTCCGTGGTCGGCAGCTCGGTACCGGAACGGAACTCAAGAACGCTTTCCTTGATCACGTCCTTATACTCCTCGGCCAGCGACCTGGCTACCTCCGCATTGCCGCGCACGCCAGCCTGGAACTCGGCGATCAGGAGAAGGAGCAGCGCGGCCATGACCGCCGAGAGGATGGCAGCGAAGTCGTTCGACATGACGAGGTGCACGAATGGGCCTCCCAAGCCGTTGATGAAAGACGTCAGCGCGGTGGACGTCCACCTGTCCCAACGGATCCACCGTCAGAAAGTGTTCCAGCACCATGACCGACCCCGAGAGGGCCGGGTAGCAGTCAAAGCGTTCCCCCGCAGGCGCCGTGAAGCGCCGGAGGCACCACAGCCTATGCACCGTCAGAAACCGGCGCTAACATGCGCACAACCGCATCTCGCTGTGCGGCCGACCCAGGAAAAGAAAAGGTTGTGATCTTCATGGCGATTCGACTCATCCGCACAGGACCGGAGACCTCATGCACTCTGAACCCCTTGCCCTTCGGGCATACCGACTCACGCGGCACACCTGGCAGACGACATCCAGGCGAATCCGAGATCGCCGGGATCGTCTCCGGCTCTGGTCCAGCCGACTCGGCCGGCCCTACCGCTACCTACTGAACATCACCAACGCCGCAGCACTGATCGACCATTGGTGGACCTGGACTCACCCAGGTAACTCGAGCCTCATGGCCAAGGTCATCTGGACGATCATCAACTGGTGCATCGGCACCCTGTAGCAAGTAACTTTCGGTAACTAATGCTCCTGGGTCTCAGCCCGATCGCTCCCCAGCGATCGGGCTATCGTTTTTTTAGCCCAAAGCGAGGCTCTCCGGTGTAGCCGCCCGCCGATTCTGAGCAGCAGGGCAGCGGCGAGCTGGGGGTTTCGCACGTACTCGCTGCGCACTTTCGGCGAGCGTTGTGCAGTTCGGGTGGGCCGCTACACGGGGTCTGGGAGGTCGGTCTCCGGCTCCTCCAAGGCTTTCACGGCTTCCTCCGTCGCGCCGGCCCGCCGGTAGGCCTCGGCGGATGCCTCGCGCATGGCCCGGACCTTGCCGGGCGGGCGTCCGGCTGCCCGCAGGGTGGCGGCGAGTTCGCCGAGCGCCTCACCCTCGCGGTACGCGTCGTCCAGCTCGCGGAACACGGCGATGGCACGCTCGCCGGCCTTCACGGCTTGCTCGTACGCTCCGGTGCCCCGCCATGCGGTGCCGAGGTTGTTCCACGCCATGCCTTCGTTGTGGCGGTCGCCGAGGCCTTGGTGGATGTCGAGGGCGCTTTGGTGAGCGGTGAGGGCGTCGTCGAAGCGGCGCAGCTCCCTGAGGGCGAGGCCGAGGCTGTTCCACACCGTGCCTTCGCGGTAGCGGTCGCCGAGGCCTTGGTGGATGTCGAGGGCGCTCTGGTGGGCGTTGAGGGCGTCGTCGAAGCGGCGCAGCTCCCTGAGGGCGTTGCCGAGGTTGTTCCACGCCGTGCCTTCGCCATGGCGGTCGCCAAGGTCGCGGCAGATATCGAGATCGCATTGGTGGGCGTCGAGGGCTTCGTCGAAGCGGCGCAGTTCCTGGAGGGCGGTGCCGAGGTTGTTCCAGGCCATGCCTTCGCGGTGGCGGTCGCCGAGGCTGTGGTGGATGTCGAGGGCGTGCTGGTGGGCGTTGAGGGCTTCGTCGAAGCGGCGCAGTTCCTGGAGGGCGTTGCCGAGGTTGTTCCACGCCGTGCCTTCGCGGTGGCGGTCGCCGAGGTCGCGGTAGATGTCGAGGGCGCTTTGGTGGGCGTTGAGGGCGTCGTCGAAGCGGCGCAGCTCCTGCAGGGCGTTGCCGAGGTTGCCCCACGCCACGCCTTCGCTGTGGCGGTCGCCGAGGGAGGTGGCCGTCTCGTGGGCCAGGGTGGCCACGGCCAGATCGTCCTGCAGATATCGGCGTGAACGCAGGTAGTCCCCCAGAGCGGCCGCCAGGTTCACGGTGACCTCATGGCGGCCGGTGGCGTGTGCGGTGTGGACGGCGGTGACGAGATTGGCACGCTCTGCATCGAACCAGGCCATCGCCGCGTTCCGGTCGGGGAAGCGCTTCTTGTCGCCATGCATGTCGGGGTTGAGGTGGAGGGCGGCGGCTCGTGCGGTGCGGGTGTAGTGGGTCAGGAGACGGGTCAGGGCCAGGCCACTGTGCTGAGGGTTCAGGTCGGCTTGTTCGGCGGCGTAGGCGCGGACGAGGTCGTGCATGCGCCAGCGTCCGGTGTTCGGGTCCTGTCGGATGAGGCTGGCGTCGGCAAGGGCTTCCAGTCGTCTGCCGACGTCCCGGGGCTTGCCGATCCCGGTGAAGGCGACGGCAGTCTCGGTGGACACATCAGGCCCGGGATTCACCGCGAGCATGCGGAACAGCTCCGCGTGCGTGGGCACCAGACGCCGGTAGGAACTGGCCAGCACGGTCCGCACAGCGGCATTGCGGCCCTCCAACACATCCAGACGCTCCGCGAGATCCTCCAGATCTTGTGCCAGCTGCGCCGGCTTGAGATTGCGACCCAGCTGGGCGGTGGCGATGCGCAGGGCGAGTGGCAGGTGTCCGCACAGCTCCGCGATCCTGGCTGCGCTGGCGGGGTCGTCGGCGATCCGTCCGTCCTTGGGCTGGGTGATGCGCAGTGCGGTGTCCATCAGTGTCACGGACTGTTCGGAGGTGAAGATGTCGAGGTCGATGAGGCGGGCGCCGAGGTCGGGGGCGAGGTTGTCGCGGGAGGTGACCAGCATCCGGTGCGGCCCGTCCCCCGGCGGGATGAGCTGGCGGACCTGATCGGTGGTGGAGGCGTTGTCGGCAAGCAGCAGGACGCGTTCCCCTGCGCGGGTGCGGGCGGCGAGCTGGGCGCGGTAGAGGGCTGCGCGCTGGTCGGCCTCCGGCGGGATCCGCTCCGCCTCGACGCCCAGGTCGCGCAGTGCGGTGTCCAGGGCCTGGGCGGCGCCGGTGGGGGTGTCGTCGTAGCCGCGCAGGTCCAGGAACAGCACGCCCGTGAACAGCCCGCTCTTGAGGGCGGCGTGGGCGGTGGCGAGGGCGAGGGTGGTCTTGCCCATTCCGCCCATCCCCAGCACCGACGCCACCACCACCGCCTCCGTGGCCGGCCCCGTACCGTCGCCGTCGGCGGCCGTGGGGTCCAGGATCCCCAGGAGGTCTTCCAAGTCCTCGCCGCGGCCGGTGAAGCCGGGCGGGACGGCCGGGGGAGGAGCCAGCGGTGTCGGCGCCGGTTGTGCGACGGATGCCGGATCGGGGCGGGGGCCGTGGTGATGGTGCTCGTGGTGGTGGACGTCCCGGCCGGCCTGGTGGACGATCCCGCTGCCAGTGCTGTCAGCCCGCATCTGGGTGTGCTCGACACGGCTGCGCTCGCCGATCGCCGCATGCGCGATGTCGCCTCCGGCACCGACCGCGCCCTCGCCGGAAGCCTCGACCTGCCTTGACGAGGACCCTCCCGCCGCGGTGCCCGGACCTGCTTCCGTAACCGTGCTTCCGGGCCCGGCGGGGGACAGCGCCTGCGGCTGTCCTGCTTCCCTCTCGCCCGGCCCGGCCGATGGGCCGCTGCTGTCCGGGACGGCCTTGTCGAACGGCTTCTTGTCCCTGGTCCAGGGCAGACGGGGGGTCACGGGCGGGGTCCGCTCAGGTCGATGCCGGTGATGTCGCCTCCGGCGGCGATCGAGCCCGTTCCGGTGGCGCGTACCTCGCGCTTGTCGATTCCGGGCACGGCCTGGTTCCCGGTCTGAGCAGCCGGGCTACCGGCCCCGGCCCCGGTGATGTTGCCGGCGGCGGCCCTGGTGCCGGTGATGTTGCCGGCGGCGGCGATACCGCCCCGCTCGGAGTGCACCGTCACCTCCCGCACGCTCCCGCCCACAACGCCAGCCGCCGCGGTCTCCGCCGTACCGGCCGGGAGCACGGCCCCGGCACCGGCTTCCGGATCCGTGCCGCTGCCTGCGTCCGCGGGCTGGCGCAGTCCGAGTAGGGCCAGCGGAACACCGGTCAGGGCGGCGACCGCACCGGTCACGCTCGCGATCTTGTCCGCGCTCTCCAGGTCCCCCAGCACCGCGACCGCCACCAGCCCGGTCCCGGCCGCCCCACAGACCGCCGCAACGGCCCACCACACCCACCGACGCACCACACACCCCCAACTACCCGGCCGGAAAGCTCCCGTGACGGAGGATTATCCCACCCGATGAACTGCCGCCACCCCGCCTGATCGTCACCCTGCCGCTACTCGTCGGCCTTCCCCAGCGCTTCCACAGCTTCGTCCTCGGCGCCGGCCCGCCGGTAGGCCTCGGCGGATGCCTCGCGCGTGGCCCGGACCTCGCCGGGCGGGCGTCCGGCAGCGAGGAGGGTGGCGGCGAGTTCGCCGAGCGCCTGGCCCTCGCGGTATGGGTCGTCCAGCTCGCGGAACACGGCCACAGCACGCTCGCCGGCCTCCACGGCCTGCTCGTACGCCCCGGTGCTCCGCCATGCGGTGCCGAGGTTGTTCCAGGCCGGGCCTTCGCGGTGGCGGTCGCCGAGGTCGCGGCGGATGTCGAGGGCGCGTTGGTGGGCGGTGAGGGCGTCGTCGAAGCGGCGCAGCTTCTGGAGGGCGACACCGAGGTTGCCCCACGCCGTGCCTTCGCGGTAGCGGTCACCGAGGTCGCGGTAGATGTCGAGGGAGTGTTGGTGGGCGGCGATGGCGTCGTCGAAGCGCCGCAGCTCCCTGAGGGCGAGGCCGAGGTTGTTCCACGCCGTGCCTTCGCTGCGACGGTTGTCGAGGGTCTGGTGGATGTCGAGGGAGTGTTGGTGGGCGTTGAGGGCATCGTCGAAGCGGCGCAGCTCCCTGAGGGCGAGGCCGAGGTTGTTCCACGCACTGCCTTCGCGGTGGCGGTCGCCGAGGGAGGTTGCCGCGTCGTGGGCGAGGGTGGCGACGGCCAGGTCGTCCTGCAGATACCGGCGTGAACGCAGATAGGTCCCCAGAAGGAATGCCAGTTCGATGGTGGTCTCGCGGTGGCCGGCGGCGTGGGCGGTGTGGACGGCGGCGACGAGGTTCACGCGTTCGGCGTCCAGCCAGGCCATTGCCGCACCCCGGTCCTTGAACTGCAGTCCTCGGCTGCTGCTGTTCGTCGTCGGGTCCAGGTAGGCGTCCGCGTTGCGTGCGGTGAGGGCGTAGTGGTCCAGGAGGCGGTGCAGAGCGGTGCGGGTGTGCTGGGGGTTCTGCCGGGCTTGTTCGGTGGCGTAGGCGCGGACGAGGTCGTGCATGCGCCAGCGTCCGGTGTGGGGGTCCTGGCGGATGAGGCTGGCTCTGGACAGGGCGACGAGCCGTGCGCGGACGTCCCGGGTCTTGGTGATGCCGGTGACGGCGGCGGCGGTCTCCGTGGACAGGTCGGGTCCGGGGTTGACCGCGAGGAGGCGGAACAGTTCGGCGTGGGGGAGGGCAAGGCGTCGGTAGGAGCGTTCCAGCACGGCGCGTACCGCCCGCGGTCCGTCCTCCAGGACGTCGAGGCGCTCGCCGAGGTCTTCCAGGTCGCCGGCGAGCCGGCCGGAGGTGAGGGAGCGGTCCGCCACCAGCTGGGCGGCGGCGATCTGCAGGGCCAGCGGCAGGTGCCCGCACAGCTCGGCAACCCGGGCCGTGCCGTCGGGGTCGGCGGCGATCCGCCCGTCCTTGGGCAGGGTGATGCGCAGTGCGGTGTCCATCAGGGCCATGGACCGGTCGGGGGTGAGGACGTCGAGGTCGATCAGGCGGGCGCCGAGGGTGGTGGCGAAGTCGTCGCGGGAGGTGACCAGCAGTCGGTGCGGGCCGTTCCCGGGATCGAGATGCTCCACCTGCCCGGCGTCGCAGGCGTTGTCGGCCACGACCAGGACCCGCTGGCCGGCCCGGGTGCGGGCGGCGAGCTGGGCGCGGTAGAGGGCGGCGCGTTGGTCGGTCTCGGGCGGGATCCGTTCGGGGTTGGTGCCCAGGGCGCGCAGGGCTGCGTCCAGGGTCTGGCCCGCGTCGAGGGTGTTGTCGTCGTAGCCGTGGAGATCGAGGAACAGCACCCCGGTGAACAGGCCCCGTTCCAGGACGGTCTCGGCGGTGGCCAGGGCGAGGGTGGTCTTGCCCATCCCGCCCATACCGAGCACGGATGCCACCATCACCGCCTCCGGGTGCGGCTCGCCCGCGGCAGCCGTGGGGCCGGGACCGCTGCCGGGGGAAGGGTTCAGGAGGGCAAGGAGGTGTTCCAGGTCCTCGTCCCGGCCGGTGAACCCCCGCGGTACGGCACGCGGAGGCGCAATCGGCGGCAGCACCGGCCCGGCCGGCTCCACCACCGGCCCGACCGGCACGAGCCCGTCCGAAGGCCCCGCTGTGACCGATGTGCTGTTGCTGTCGAATTCATCGACATCCCTGACGAGAGTCCCGTGCATTTTCCGCCAGTGGCGAATATCCCCCACCGGCTCTTCCAGTGGGAATCCTTCTTTTTTGGAATGCTTTTCGCAGGCAGTGTGGAAGGCGGCGATCTTGTCCCAGCTCGGAACGCGGAAGGTGCCGTTCTTTCCTTCCAGGAGCTCGCTGATCACGCTGGTACTCAGGACCGAGCCCGATTCCTTGACGAGCTGCGGCCCGGTGGGGCTGCCGGCATCGACCCGCAGGTCCTTCAGCCGGCGGGCGAACTCGCGCAGTGCCTGCTGTGCTTGTGGGCTGTGTCCTGGCGCCATCGTGGCCCCCTGCCTGTCCTTCTCCCGCACCGCCGACCCGTGCGCGCGAGTCCCGCGCGGCAGGCCGGGGTGTCCTCCCCTTGTCCACGGACCCGCGGCCTGACCGCGGTCTCCGACGCAGCCCTCGCGGGTGGTGCCGGTGGCCGGGCGTGCGGTCCGCGGTTGTCCGTACCGGTCCGTGATCGTCCGTCGGACCGGCCTCCAACCCTAGTGCTCACCTGCGGCGACGGGGGCGGTTTCCGGGATGGTCCGGGTGTATCCGCAGATCGTCACCGGGCCTTCGCGGGCCGGGATCGTGGTGGTCAAGCCGGCCGGCTGACCCGTGTTCACCACGACCCGCAAGGGGAGGACCTGATGTCCCGCAAGCAGCAGCGCACCCACAGCGAGAAGACCCCGCGCACCACGGTGGTTCCCGAGCAGCCGGCCGCACCCCGCCACGACCAGGAGCCGGCCCCGGCCCTGGCCTCTGCCGGGAACCGGCTCGCCGGGCAGGCCGTCCGCGGTGCAGCCACCGGCACCGCCCGCTCGGTCACCGACTGGCTCATCGAGCGCATCACCGAGCACTTCGGCTGACAGCGAGGATTGGTTGTGGCATCGTCCGAAGGTCTGACTCCTTGGCTGACCGGCGCTCCGGCTGTCCTTGGTCGGAATCGTCGGCCTCTCGGGCGATGCCGCTTGGCGCGTGGCCGGCCGGGCGACTGTGACTTCATAGCGCCTCTGTGTGTCAAGCTGCTGCGGCGAGTTGGGCCCGATGGTCGCGTTTCATGATCCGGTAGACCACGTTGGACAGCCGTCGTTTCAGGGCTCGGCGGGCCTCGGACGGTGTCTTCCCCTCGGCGATCTTGCGCTGGTAGTACTCCTGCCCGCGGCCACCGTCGCGGATCTGGACGATGGCGATGACGTGCAGGACCGAGTTCAGTGCCCGGTTGCCGCCGGTGTTGAGCCGGTGTCGGACGTTGTTGCCGCTGGAGGCGTCCAACGGTGCGCTGCCGGTGTAGCTGGCGAAGTGGTGCTCGGCCGGGAAGCGGGTGACGCCGCCGACGTGCCCGAGGACCTTGGCGGCCAGCACGGTGCCCAGGCCCGGCAGGCAGACACAGACGGTGCGCGGACAGGTCGGACACCCGCCGGACGTGCGAGAAGATCCCAAGTGGCCATTGATTGACCGAAGTTGGGGACTTCTTCACCGGTGGGGAGCGTCTGATGATGGTGCTGTTCGAGTGCGGCGTTCAAGCGGATTACCTCCGGGCGAGCCCGGGTCGAACGGGGACTTTTCGAGCACCGTGCAGGCGCGGGCCAGAGCGCTCTCCAGTCGGTTGTGGTCGGCGGCGGCCGGGAAGCCGGACCCCAGTGCGTAGGCGTCGAGAGCCTGTTCGATGATCTTGGTTCGGGCGGGTCCGAGACGGCTCCGGGCACCGGGGTGGGTGAGGAGATCACGCAGTGCGTAGCCGTCACCGGATTCACCCGTTCGGCTGGTCAGTTGTCGCAGCAGGTTTCGGGCTGCGGGCGTGTCCGGTCCGGCCGCGTCGAAGGCGGTCAGGGTGAGGCGGGTGGTGAACGCGGTCAGGCCCTCGCCGACTTCGAGTGCGAGGCAGTGGCCGATGGCGTGCTCGGCGGCCCGCCGGTCGCCGGGTCGGCACAGCGCGGAGAGCACCGCGGTGACGGCTCCCTCCCAGGGATCGCCCGGTTCCGTGGCCTCCAGCAGGGTGAGCGCTCCGGGCAGGTCGCCGGTGGTGGCAGCGGCCAGGACGGCGACCTGACGGCCGTCCAGGATCCGCAGGCCGAACCCGCGGTGCTCCTGGATGTGCCGCAGAGCTTCCGTCCAGCGGCCGGCCGCGGTGAGGGCCCGGGTGCCGTCGGCGATGACGACCCGCCACAGCCACGCCCGGACCTCGCCACGCTGCTGATCGGTCTCGGTGAGCTCGGCAGGCACGGTGATGCCGTCCAGCACCGCCTCGGTGCCGGTGGTGACGGCCCGGTAGAGGTCGAGGAGAAGCAGGTGGCCGTCGTCGCCTCGGTGCGCGCGGATGTGGAGGCGGGCGAGGTTGACGAGGGGCTCCAGACCTCGGATGGCGCTCATCGCGGGGAGCGGGCCGCGGGTGAGGTGGAGGGCGGCGTGGCGGTGGCACAGCTCGCGTGCGTACTGCGGCAGGTCGAGGTCGGAGGCGAGGAGGGCGGCCTGGTTGAAGACAGTGGATGCCATGCCCGGGTCCTGCCGCTGGGCGGCCGTGTCGGCCAGCTCGCTGAGCCGGCCGACACGGGTCTCCAGGGGCGGGCACGCGGGCCGGATCCGGGCCACCAGCGGGAAGCGCCGGGCTATGGGTCCGGTCGGGTGCACGGGCACTACTCCCAGGTGACGGTGATCGGACGGGTCGGGCGGTCCAGCACGAACCGGCCGACGGTTGGGTCGGCGGGGGCCGGCGGGGCGTCGGGCAGGGTGATGCGCAGGGTGCGGTCGCGAAAGCCGCTGTCCCAGGTGCGGATCTGGTGGGCGACGAGATGGGCGAGCGCTGCGCCGTCGGGGCCGTGCCCGACGATGCCGGTCTCGTAGGTCTTGCGGCCCTCGGCGTCCACCTCGCCGGGGCGCAGGGTGAGGTAGGCGAGGGAGCCGCCCTGGACCGTGGCCATGGCGCCCCAGCCGAGCATCGGGGTGACGCCGCGCTCGCGGGCGGAGCCGGTGACGCTCATCCGCATGATGGAGTTCGGCAGGGTGAGGGCCAGCCACAGGTCGTGGTACTCGTAGGTGGTCCCGCCCGCGATGGTCACCCCGGTCCACTCCTCGTGACGTCCGCTGTCGAGGACGCCGAGCAGCATGGCGGTGTCGACCGCCTCGTCCTGGTCCTTGTGGACCTGGAGGGTGACGTCGCCCGTGCCGGTGAGGTCGACGGTGCGGCGGGCGTCGTCCATGCTGCCGCGCAGCGGCATGAAGACGGCCAGCTGGTCGTCCACCGACACCCAGCCGTCCTCGCCGCGCTCGAAGGCGACGGTGCGCGAGGCCGTCCCGCGCAGCCGCAGCGGCAGCACGATCCGCCCGGTCGGCTTGACCTGCTCCACCCAGGCGGTGGGCATCTCGCTGGTGCTCACCGTGGCGATCACCCGGTCGAACGGTACACGCGGGGGGTGGCCGAGGGCGCCGTCCCCGAGAACCACCTCGACATTGGTGATCCCGGCGTCCGCGAGGTGCTTGCGAGCGCCGTCGGTGAGGTCCTCGTCCACGTCCACAGCCGTCACGTGCCCCTCGGACCCGACGATGGTGGCCATGTAGGCGGCGTTCACACCGGTGCCGGCCCCGGCCTCGAAGATGTTCTCGCCGGGCCGGGCATCTAGCTGCTCCAGCATCAGGGCGACGATGGCGGGCTGGGAGGCGGCGCTGATCTGGGTGCCGGACCCGTCGGCCTTGGTGTAGGTGGGGTTGTCCGCGTACGCGGCTTCCAGGGGGAAGCCGGGCAGGAAGCATTCGCGCGGCACGGTGCGGAACGCGTTCTCCACCGCGGTGCTGGTGACGGAGTGCTGGGCGAGGAGCCGGTCGGTGAGCTCGTCGCGCAGCCGCCCGGCGAGGGCGGGGTCGGAGGCGGAGCGAGCGGAGGCGGCACTGTCGCTGAGAGTAGTCATGTGGGTGACCTTAGTGGTTGTGTGGATGGTGGTGTCCGAGGGTGGGAGTCCCTCGTCAGAGTGGAAGACGGCATCCAACGCCCTTGCGGCCAAGGCGGATTGGTGTCCCAGTGGCAGCCCGGCGCGGTTGGCGTGGAAGAGCAGGTGATGGGTGAGGACGGCCCGAAGTCCGCGGGTGAGACGGCCCTTCCGGGCCAGCCGGACGAGGTCTTGTCCGGCCTTTTCGAAGGCGTCGACCCAACCGCCCTGGCCGGCCAGCGGTGCGCCGTCGCGGGTGAGGGCCCGGGTGTCCAGGCGCATCAGGTGCTGGGCGGCCCGGGTCAGGTCGAAAGCCCGGCCGGGAACGGCCGGATCGGGGGTCTCGCGCTGGAGTGCGAACCTCGCCCACACGTCGCCCTGCTCGTACCAGTCGAGTCCGGCCGCGCGCAGCATCGTGGAGACGAGGACGACGAAGGTCTCGGTGCGGCCGAGCGGGGGTGGTCCGGGCTGGGCGGCGCGGGCCAGCAGGTGCGCGCTGTCGGTGTGGAAGAGACGGTGGGCGATCTCCATCGCCTCCTGGCCGCCGAAGGCTTCGGTCTCGGGTTCGTAGATCTCGGTGAACCAACCTGTGAGGAGCCCCTCCTCGGCGAGCACGTCCAGGAGTGCGGTGACGACGGGGGCTGGGGCGGCGGCCCGGTAGCGCAGCCGCAGCCCGTTTTTACGCATGTACCACCAGTCTTCCAGCCCGCCGTTGTTCTGGGCGAAGGCGAGTGCGGGGGCCAGGTGGTGGGCGGCGATCTGTTCAACGGTGGCGGCGTCGGCGAAGGTGAGGTCGTGCTGGATCCAGTCGGGTTTCATTTCGGTTCGCTCCTCGGTGGGTCAGGCGGTCAGGAGACAGGCGTCCCAGGAGGTGGCCGGGGAGGTGCCGGTGGCGGGGGCGAGCAGGGCAAGCGCGGTGCCGGCGGCACCTTCGAGGAAGTCGGGCCCGGTGGTGGCGAGCAGCTCGCGGGCCTGCTCGTCGGGATCGGTGCACGGGGGGTGGGTGGTGTCCAGGAGCAGGGCGGCGGCCGAACGCAGTCGGGCAGCGGTGCTGGGGGTGGCGTCGGTGGCGGCGCGGTGCGCGATGTGGGCGAGTCCGGCATAGCCGTGGCAGGCGGAGACGTCGGTGGTCGCGGCGAGCGCGAGCGGGTCCAGCAGGGCGGCGGCCAGAGTATTCTCGGCTTCGAGGCGCAGCCGCTGGTCGCCGAGGGCGAGGGCGGCGAGCTGCTGGGCGCGGGCGATCCCGGCGGTGCCGTAGCACCAGCTGGGCCGCTGTGGCGGAAGCGGCCTGCGGTCGGGACCGGTCAGGTGCGCGGTGGTGGTCCAGTACGGCCAGGCGTGGCGGTCGCGCCAGCGCTCCAGCCAGGCCAGGACGGTGCGCATCGCCGCGCGCTGTCCATCCACCTCGATGTCCTGCAGTAGGGCGAGGGAGAGCAGGGCGAGGGGACCGGCGATGCCGTGGGCGAGCCCGTTGTTGGCGTGCCCGCCGGGCATCCGCGGGTCCGTCCGCCCCGACGGGCCGCTCAAAGTCCACCAGCCCGGCATCACCTGGCCCTCGTGCTTGACGTCATCGGTGAGGCGGACCAGACAGGTCAGGACACGGCGGAGCGCCTCGCCACCGGGGGCCTGGCGCAGGAGGACGGAGCCGATGCCGGCCAGGCCGCGGATGGCGTCGAACTCGGCCAGCTCCGGCAGATCACCCCGCTCGATCCGAGCCAGGGCCTGCTCACTGCGACGGGCCGTGTCGTCGGCCACGACCCGGTCGAGGCGCTCCAGGGCCCGCTGGTAGGAGCCGGGCTGGGCCTGGGCAGCGCAGGTGAGGGCGTGGGCGAGCGCCGGGGCGCCGTAGTACAGGTAGCTGTCCGCTCCGGTGGTGACCGGGACGGCGGCGGCGACCTTGAGCCAGGCGCTGGCGTGCTCCCACGGGCCCCGGCCGGTGGCGGCGCGTTCGATGTGCAGCAGCGCAATCCCCGGGGTGCCCTGGGCGAGGGACTGGGCCCACTGCGGGCGGGACGTCCAGACGGCGGCCACCGAGTTCGGGTCGGCGAGCAGGCCGGCGATCCGGTCCGACAGCTGCAGCGCGGGGTGCGTGGTCACAGGTCACCGTCCCGGGAGAGGCGGCCGAGGGCGGCGGCGCGTGCCAGGTAGAGGACCTGGGCCTCGTCGTCGAAGTCGATCCGGTGCGCGCGGACATAGGCGCAGTGCAGGAGGGAGCCGAGTACGTCATCCGTCTCCACGCCCCGGGTGCGAGGGCCGGGGAAGAGCTGGCGGTAGGCGTCCAGGGCTTGGTGGCGCCAGGCCCAGGCGTCCACGACCGCGGCGCCCCCCGGCTCGGCACGCAGCGCAGCCCAGCCGTCGGCCGGATCCGCGAGACGGACGGCTTCGCGGAAGAGTGGCCGTGCGACGGCCGCCGGGGGCTTGGCGGGGACGTTGCCGACGAGCCAGTGCAGCCCCGCCGTGGTGGAGCCGGTGAAGGCGGTGGCGGTGGCGACGGCGTGGGCGGCCAGCAGCGCGAGCCGCCCCGGCAGTGCGGGCTGGGACAGCTGAGCGAGGACGGCGGCGGAGTCGCCGCGGAACACTTCCTCGGCGGCGGTCCACGCGGGCCCTTCGCCCCAGCGGCCCCTCTCGGCGTACGAGGTGGGGTACACGACCTCGGCGAGCAGCCCGGCTTGGTGGAGTTCGGCGGCCCAGGTGCTGATCATGCTTGCGGTGGGGCCGAAGGCGTCCGGGTCGGGCAGGGCGATGCGCAGTCGCAGGTGCTGGCGCGGGTCGCGGAAGCGGACGAACCACCATGCCGGGTTCCCGAGGCGCTCCAGGAGGTCGGGCAGGTGGCGGGCCAGGACGGTGTCCTGGCGTTCCAGGTCGCCGTACAGCGAAGCGAGGAGAACCCGGGAGGTGCCGGGGGCGTCGCCGTGGCCGCGCCGCAGGAGGCGGGCGGTCGTCGGTTTGGGCAGGCGTGGCCAGGCCGGGGCCAGGGTGGCGGTGACAGGGACGGCGATCTCGTGGGCCCGGCCGCAAGCCCAGCCGAGGTCGGCCGGGCCGGGAGCCTCAACCAGGCCGGCGTGCGGCGCGGAGCCGAGGTGGGCGCGCAGCAGGACGCGATGCCCCGGGTGGTCGAGGTCGAGCGGTAGACCTTGGCCGGCGGCGTTCAGCGTGACGTGTTGTGGTGCCCGGCGCCGCTCCCGCCACCGGGCGAAGGCCCGGTCCCATTCCTTCCACGGCTCGCTCGGGGCGGGCAATTCGGCGGCGGTGAGGCGCCAGGTGGCGGGGGAGAGGATGACGCGGCCGTGTCGCAGGCGGGGTCGGAACGGCAGCGCGTGGAGCGAGCCCCAGGAGAAACGTGTGACCTGGGCACCCTGGGCACGGGAGAGTTCGGTGATGAACCGGGCCAGCGGCGGGGTATGGGTGCGCAGGTTCAGGGCGTGGGTGGCAGATGCCTCGATCCGCACACCGAGCGCCGGAGCCGCCAGGTACATCCGCCGCCCGTCGCAGCCCACCGCCAGGTCCTCCGGCCGCAGGACTCCCTCGGCTGCCAGCCGGTGTTCGGCGAGGCTGATGACCAGCTGGCCGGTCGCCGCGCTGCGGGCCACGTGCCCGGTCGCCGCGTCCAGCGGCGGGAAGGACAGCTGCGCGGTCACCGCGTGCTCGTCCATGGTCGGCAGGCCGGTCAGGACGTCGGTGAACGCAGCCTGGTGCTGCGGGTCGAGGAGGTGCAGGAAGCGGCCGACGGATACTCCGGCCGCGCGAGAGACGGAGGCCACCTCCAGCCGGAACTCGCCCCGGTTCAGGGCCTCCTGACTGGGGGCGTGGAGGCGGGCGACGATCTCCAGGTGCGGTGGCAGGCGTGGCTCGTCCGGACCGAGGGCGGCCAGCAGGTTCTCGTCGAGGACGACCTCGCGTTCGCCGTCGAGCACGGCCTGCTGGGCGAGCGCGGCCAACAGCTCGTCACGCTCCCCGAACCGGGGTGGCTCGGCGGGCCGGGCCCCGGGGTAGCCGTCGGGCCAGCCGATCCCGCTGTCGGCCACCACGTCCAGCAGCGGCACCAGCGTTCCGCGGCCGTAGCGCTCGTAGAACCGCTGATGGTAGGCGCGCCAGGCGCCGGATCCGTTGGGCAGGGCACTGAGCCGGCCGAGCAGGCCTGCCGCCCGCGCAGCCTCCTCGGCCACCGTCTGCGGGAGCACGAGGTCGGCGTCCAGCCGCACATCCACCGCCTGCTCCGGGCGGAACAGCAGTGCGGGGTCGGCGCCGGCCTTCGCCACGGCGGTGGTGAGATGACCGAGCGGGTCGGGTTCGGTCGCCGGGGCGTGGAGGCTGGTGATCAGCGCCCGCCGGGCGACGAGCTCGGTCAGCACCCCGGTGATCTGCTCGGTGGGCGTCGTGGGGAACTCGGCGGCGAGCTTGTCGGCCAGCTCCTGGAAGGGAACCGGGCGGCGGGCGGCGGCGAGGGCGAACACGACGGGTCGGCTGTGGCGCAGGGTGACCTCGGCCGCCCGGACGGTGCCATCCGGGCCGGGCAGGGGCTGGTGGGAGATCACGAGGCGCTCGCCTCGCACCAGGGCGGTGTTGTTCGCGGCCACGTCGAGCCGGACCAGCACTCCAGGGTCCTGTTCCAGCCGGTCGGTCAGCCCGGCGAGCCAGGCTGCCGACGCCCGCGCGACGGCACGGTGCCGGTTGCCCCAGCGCAGGTCGGCTTCCGGGCCGAAGCCGGCTGCCTGGACGCCGGCGAAGTACCCGAACGGGGTCGGCCGCCCCGCTGCCCGCAACAGGTACCGGGCCGTGGACAGTGCGGCACGGCGCACCTCCCGCGGCACCGGCTCCGCGGCATCGGCCAGATGCTGGACGCGGTCGCAGAGCACGGGACTGGCCAGGGCCAGCGCCTGCGCGAGCTCCTTGTCGGCCCACACCATGCGCAGCCACTCCACCTGTTCACCTGTGTTCGCGGTGGCGAGGTCGGGCCAGGCGGGCACTGGCAGGCCGGGGCGGGTGACGGCGCGCACGAGCGCCACGCCGGCGGCGCGGTAGGAAGCCGGGGGAGCGGACGAACGCATGGGTGCACCTCGTCGGGTCAGGCAGGACAGCGGAAGGGGAAGCGGAGCGAGGGTGCCGCCGGGTACGGGCCCGACGGCACCCCCGGGTGGGTCAGTGCAGGCCGGTGGTGCAGGCGCCGCAGGTGCTGCCGCAGCCGTCGTCGGTCAGCACCTGCAGGCTGGCCACGTCGACCGCCTCGACGAGACGTACGTCGAGGTCGAACTCGTCGGAAGCCGCAGCGGCGGCGGTGTCGGCGATGACCTTCTGAGCCATGGTGGGTTCCTCCTGGGTGTGTTTTTGCGGGCCTGGCGTCGGGGCGCGGAGTGCGCCCCGCATCACCAGGAGAGGGTGAGACGGATGTGCCGCATACCGACATCGAGCCGGCGGTCCGCGGGCAGCACCGAGGGCGGGCATTCGATCCACTCCTTCGCGTTCATGAGGGCAGGCGGGGCAGCCGGTCCGGCAGATGTGATCGCTACGCTCTTTCCGCTGTTGGGAGAAGGGCGGTCCGGCCCGGCGAGCGTTTCGCGGGCGGCCGCGGTGCGCTGGAGCGGCGGGAGGCGTGGCTGGGCCGACAGCGTCCGACAGGCGCCTGCCAGTGCCCAAGCGGAGAACGCCTGGGGGAAGTTGCCGAGTTGGCGGCGGCTGAGCGGGTCGTACTCCTCGGCGAGCAGGCCGACGTCGTTGGGCAGGGCGAGGAGACGGGCGAGGAGCTGGCGGGCCTCGTCGGTGCGGCCGATCGTGTGGAGGGCGTCGGCGAGCCAGAACGAGCAGGCGAGGAAGGCACCCTCGTGCCCGGTCAGGCCGTCCACGTTCGTGCCCTGCCCGGAGTGGGTCGGGTAGCGCAGCACCAGCCTGTCAGCGGTGGTGAGTTCACGCTGGACGGCTTCGACGGTGCCGATCACCCGCTTGTCGTCCGGAGGAAGGAATCCCGTGGCGGGGATGAGCAGAAGGGAGGCGTCGAGGTCCTGCCCGCCGTAAGACTGGGTGAAGGTGTTCCGGTCGGGGTCGAAGCCTCGGGCACAGACGTCGGAGTGGATCTCCTCGCGCAGTGTTCGCAGGCGCTCCAGCATCCGGATGGTGCGGTCGACGAACACCCAGGCCATGATCTTGGAGTGGGTGAAGTGCCGGCGCGGGCCGCGGACCTCCCAGATGCCTTCGTCCAGCTCACGCCACAGGGCTTCCAGACGCGTGGCCAGGCCGAGGAGCAGACGGTCGTAGGCCGGATGGGCGGGCAGGCCTGCGTCCTCCGCGAGCAGGAGAGCGTCGGCTAGCTCTCCGTAGACGTCGAGCTGCAGCTGCCCGGCGGCGCCGTTGCCGATGCGCACCGGTCGCGATGCCTCGTAGCCGGGCAGGTGCTCCAGGACTTCCTCCTCCAGGTCCTGCCGACTGCTGACCCGGTAGATGGATCGCAGGTCGGCAGGGTCGCTGACCGAAGTGATCCATTCGCGCCAGGCGCGGGCTTCCCCGGTGAAGCCGAGCCGCAGGAGTGCCGAGACGGTCAGGGCGCTGTCGCGGGGCCAGCAGAAGCGGTAGTCCCAGTTGCGTTCGCCGCCGAGTTGCTCGGGCAGGGAGGTGGTCGGCGCGGAGACGATGCCCCCGCCCGGGTGGCACATTGCCTTGAGGGTGAGCGCCGCCCGCAGCACGGCGTCGCGGTCGGGGCCCTGGTAGGTGCAGGCGCTGGACCAGCGTTCCCAGAACGTGAGGGCCGCGTTGCCGTCAGGCACCGGCGGTATGGGCCGACGGGTGTCGCTCCAGGTGAGGGCGAGGGTGATGTTCTGGCCGGCGGTGATGGTGAAGTCCGCGGAGGAGGTGCCGCGGCGGCCAGGGCTGTGCCGGAGGCCGTCCAGCCAATAGGCGTCGGGGCCGCTGGTGGCGACCAGCCGGAAGCGGCCGTGTCGTTCGGTGCGGCGGATGGTGGGGGTGAGGTGGCCATAGCCGGGGCGGGGCCGGAAGACAGAGCGATGCGGACGGTGCCGGTCAGGCCCTCGATGCGGCGAATGACCTGCGCAGGAGCGTGGCCTGCAGCGTGGGGGGCTGGCATGAAATCGCTTACCCGGACAGAGCCGTCGGGGGTGTCCCAGTCCTGTTCGAGGATCAGGGAATTGCCTCGGTAGCGGCGGCGGGTGCACGGCAGCGGCGGAGCGCCGCCGTAGGCGGCCGGGCCCAGGCGCCAGAAACCGTGGGCGACGGTGCCAAGGAGAGAGGCGAAGACCGCTGAGGAGTCGAAGCCCGGCAGGCAGCCAGTTGATGGTGCCATCGGTGCGCACGAGAGCAGCCGAGACGGTGTTGCCGATGAGTGCATGGTCCTCGATCCGGCCGGCGTGGGCGGAGGCGGGCATGGGGTGTCCTGACATGGAGTGGGAGCGGTGGTCAGACCTTGGCGGCGCTTCGGCACAGCAGGAAGTTGGCAGTTCCGTGATCCCGGTGCCGCGGGCCGTGCCAGGCGTGCTGTCCGGCACGGGGCCGGGAGAGATGGTCATGGTCTCTTCTCGTCGTGGCTGATGGGTGCGGCCCTGACCCGGACGGCCGCCATGGGTGTGGTGCAGGTGGGAGCGGTACTCAGGAGCGGTGCGAGCGGCCGGGCCTCGACCGCCTGCCGTTCCACAGGCGGTCGCAGAGGGCCATCACGCTGAAGGCAGCGATGGTGAACAGGGCCAGGAGCGCCGGGTTGTTGACGGTGTCGCGGTGCCGGTGCAGCCAGGCTGCTGCAGCGACACCCGCCGGGAAGCCGGCGGTGAGACAGACGGCCAGCAGTGCCGCCCGGCGTCGTCGCCGTTGGCCTCTCACCGCGACCGCCGCGCCGGTGCCGCGGGGGCGTACAGCGGGACGGGCAGCCAGGAGGGGTCGATCCGGTCGAGGCGGACCAGGCCACCCAGGACACCGACGACGGCCGCACGGACCTGGCTGCGGACGCCGAGGCAGCGCAGGACTTCCTTGCCGTAGCCGCGGACCGTGCCCACCGAGATCCCCATTTCGGTGGCCAGCTCCTCGTTGGTGCGCCCAGAGGCCCAGCCGGACAGGATCTCCGAGAACCGCGTCGCCCGTGGCATATCCGGGATCGGCTGCGGCGTGCCAGCCAGGCCGCGAGCGGCGGCCCAGGCGGCGGCATGCACGCGGTTGACGGTGCCGGTGCGTTGCAGCATCTGCCGGACGGCGTCGGGGACGGTGTGGGCGGACAGGCCGGTGTCGAGGGAGATCTGCTTGTTCGTGGCGTTAACAGCGACCAGGGTCAGCAGGGCGGTGTCGGTGCGGGTGAGGTGCGGCACCGGCGGCAGCACCGGCTGGACCGCAGGCGGCTGGGCGGCTGGCCCAGGCTTTCCCTGCGCGTAGGAACGAAGACGTGGACTGCTCACGGCACGACCGGAGCTGGTGCGGCGAGGTGGGCCAGGAGAGCAGGCGCAAGGCTTCGTGCCTGCCCAGTGCCGATCGTCAGGACCAGGTCACCGCTCTGCGCGAGTCCGGCGACCAACTGCTCGGGGCCCGGCCCGCACGGGATGGGCCGATGCCGGTGCACGGCACGTCCGCCGTCGGCGAAGGCGCGTTCGATGGCGTCGGCGCCGTCGTCGAGGCAGGTGCCCGCGATGGGGCTGTTGACGGGCAGCAGCACCACCTCGTCGGCACCCGCCACCGCGGTGGCGATCTCCTTGGCGAGCGCCAGCGAGCGCGCGTGCCCGTCGGGTTCGAGGACGGCAATGACGGCTCCCTCGGTGAGGAACCGGGCGGCCTGCACGTCGGCCGTGATCTCGGCGGGGTGACGGGCGATCGACCTGGCCACGGTGATCCTGCCCTGGGTGCCTGCGGTGACGAGGGAGTCTTCGACGCCGCGGAAGTGCGTACTGATGTTCTCCGTGAGGACGTCACCGTCGACCTCCAGGAGCAGGCCCGCGGCGAAGGCCGCGGCGGCGGCCAGCGCGTGATGCCGGCCCGGCATCGCCACCGTGAAGTCGTACCGCGATTCGTCGTGCTGCACGGTGACGTGGTGTTCACTGCCGCTCCACAGCACCCGCAGGACACGCACCTGGCAGCGGTCGCTCTCCCCGACGGTGATCACCCGCGGACCCGGCCGGTCGGCGAGGCGCTCGGAGAGGATCCGGCAGCCCGCCTCCCACAGCGGCAGCACGACGGCCTGGCTGCGCCGGGCGAGGACCTCCAGTGCGCCCAAGGCCCCGATCCGGTCCTCGTAGTGGGGCGGGTTCGCGTCGGCGGCGGTGATCAAGGTGATGGCCGGGCGGACGTCCGGGTCGGAGCGGAGGAATCGCCAGCTGCCGCGCGCTGCCTCGTGCGCCGCGTTGTCCGGTCCCCAGTCCGCGATCAGGACCCGGGCGGCTCCGCTGTGCCCGGCCGTGGCGCCGGCCATGGGATGGGTGAGGATCCAGCCCGGGGCCAGGGTATGCAGGGCGGCGGTGAGTGCCCCGGCTGCGGTGGTGGTGGAGTGACTGCCGGCCACCGTCACCAGCTCGGTGGCGGTACGGCCGACGGCGGCCAGGGCCCTGGCCCGGTCCCACACTGGCACGCCCAGCTCGACGGCCTGGTCGAGCTCCGGGTGCGGGCCGACCACGGCCCCGTCCCAGATCACCACCGAGTGGCCCGCGTTCACGTTCCCGGCCGCGGCGCCGAAGAACAGCCGTACCCCGGCCCGCTCCAGGCGCTTGGCCGTCGCACTGCCGCGTTCGGACTCCGGAGCGGAGCCGCTCACCCGGGCACCGGACCCGGCGAGGTGCAGGGCGAGCCCGGCCATGCCGGGGACGGTTACGTTGACGATGTGCGGGGCGGCGAGGTTGGCCGCGGTCTCGAAGGGTCTGCTCATTGGATGACTCCGGGCTGGGACAGGGGAACAGGTGAGCTGGGAGGCTTCGGCGCAGGCGGGAGCCGGGAGCCGGGAGCGGGACGGGGCGGCCGGGATCTGGCTTACGGCTGCGGCAGGTCGGCCTTCGGGTGGCCCTGGCCGAGGAGGACGGCGGGGGCGCGGTGGCCGTGGGCGATGAAGCTGGGCACGTGCTCTAGGCCGTCGCCGGTCAGCTTCATGTCGGGGAAGGCCGCGAACAGGGCGGGCAGTGCGGTGAGGGCTTCGGTGTGGGCGAGCGGCGCACCGAGGCAGCGGTGCGCGCCGTGTCCGAAGGCGAGGTGGCCGGTGGGCGGGCGGGTGATGTCGAACAGGTCTGCGTCGTCGCCGTGGTGGGCGGGATCCCAGCCAGCCGCGCCGAAGGTGGCGAGGATTGCCTCGCCGGCGGCAATGATCGTGCCGCCGACCTCCAGCTCGTGGGTGACGTAGTAGAAGGGGAGGCTGGCGATCGGCGGGGCGAAGCGCAGGGTCTCCTCCACGGCGCGCTCCCAGGAGACGATGCCGTCCAGGAGCAGGGCCAACTGCTCGGGGTGCTGGAGCAGGAGGACGGCGGCGTTGCCGATCAGGTTGACGGTGGTCTCATGCCCGGCGCCCAGGACCAGCAACAGGGTGTCGACGAGCTCGGCCTCGCTGAGCCGGTCCTCACCGTCGCGGGCGGCGATCAGGGCGCTGGTCAGGTCCTTGCCCGGCGTGGTGCGCTTGCGCTCCACCAGCAGTGCGAGGGCCGCGCGGGTGCGTCCCAGGACGGTGACGGCCTGTTCCATGGGCGTAGTGGTGTCCATGATCATGGCGATGAACGCGGCGACCTCGGCCCGCTCGCTTTCGTCGAGGCCGAACAAGTCGCTGATGACCGTCATGGGCAGCGGGTGGGCGAAGGCTGCGCGAAGGTCGACCGACCGGCCGTCGGGCAGGGCTGCCATGTCGGCCAGCAGGGCGAGCGTGGTCTCCTCGACGACCGGCTTCAGGTCGGTGGTGCGGCGAGCGGTGAACGCGGGGGCGACCAGGCGCCGCAGCCGCTGGTGGTCGAAGCCGGAGGCGGTGAACATGTTCTGGACGCCGACCCAGGTGAAGATCCATGCCGCGGCGGGGTTGCCGGCGACCTCGCCGCTGGTCCAGGCTGCCCAGTGCTTGGGGTCCTTGCTGACCCGCGGGTCGACCAGCAGGTCCTTCAGGGCCTGGTGGCGGGTGACGGCCCAGGCCCGGATGCCGCCGGGAAGCTCTACCTGGACGACGGGGCCCAGGTCGCGGAGTCGGGCTGCCTCACCGGGGAGGTCACGTCCTGCGGGGTCGAGAACGAGGACGGGTCCGGGTGTGGGGAGCTGTGCCATGCGTGGTCTCCTTCGCTGGTGCGGGTGATGGGAGTGAAGCGGACGGGCAGGGACACGAGGGCGCGGTGGAAGGGACCCGGTCGCCACTGCAGCTGGTCGCGGCCGGTGGCGAGTTCGAGGTTGGGCAGGGTCGCCATGAGGCCGTCGATCGCGGTGGTGGCGATGATCAGGCCGGGGCTCTGGGCCGGGCAGGCGTGGGGGCCCGCCCCCCCCGCCCCCGGGGCCCCCCCCCGGCCCCCCCCGCCCCGGGCGCGGCCGGGGGGGGGGGGGGTGGGG
>NZ_BPRL01000016.1:0-11479 GCF_045862635.1 Kitasatospora sp. NE20-6 | reverse complement strand
TGATCTGGCCGGGGCGCTGGGCGGGGCAGGCGGGCGCCCCGGCCGACCCGGCCAGGGGCGCACCACCGTTGACCAGCGGATCACGGTCGAGCCCGGCGGGGTCGGTGTTCGCGGCGGCGTAGCTGACCAGCACGGGGATGTGCGCGGGGATGGGCACGCCGTGGAACACGGCGTCGCTCCGGAGGTAATGGGCGCCGTAGTTCGCCATCGGCGGCTCGTTGCGCAGCACGTCCTCGATCGCGTGCCGGGTCGTCAGGGCGCCGCCGGCCAGGGTGCTGTAGTAGCGATCATCGGAGAGCATCCGCGAGATGGCGTTGGAGATCAGGTTGGTGGTCGGCTCGTTGCCGGCGCCGACCAGCAGGATGATGTGGTGCAACACCTCCTCGGCCGTCAGGCCGGCGGGGTGGTCGAGGATCCACGAGGTCAGGTCGTCGCCACGCCGGCGCTGCTTGGCCGCCAGGAGCTGGCCCAGGTAGGCCTCGAACGTTGCGGCGGCGGCGATCGCCTGCTCGCCATCGGCCTCCATCATCCCGGCCAGAGCCCGCACTAGGACGCTGGCGCTCGCATCGGGCATGCCGAACAGCCGGTTGAAGACAAGCAACGGCAGACGGCGGGCGTACTGGCCCACCAGGTCGGCCCAGCCCGTCTGGGCGAACTCGCCGATCAGGCCGCTGGCGTAGCCGTGGACCATGGCGCGCAGCTCGTGCGGACGGATCCGAGCCAGGCAGTCGGTGACGACCCTGCGGTAGTGTGCATGACGCTCGCCGTCGGCGAACAGCGGGTTCGGGCGGGGACCGAGCATGCCCAGCAACGGCGAGTCCGGCCGCAACGACGCCCAGATGGAGGAGTCCTTCGACCATGCTCCGGCGGTGTTCTGGAGCAGATCGCGTGCGGCCCAGTAACCGATCACGAGCATGGCCGCCTCGCCGGGGGCGAGTTCGACGGGCACCACGGGCCCGTAGGCGCGCAGCTGCTCGTAGACGGCGCCCGGGTCGGCAGCGAACTGCGGACCGTACAGCCGGGCCAGCGGGGAGATAGGGATCATGGACGGATACCTGCCTGGGCGGTAGCGATCAGGTGGGAGGTCAGGGCGATCAGGGCGCGCAGCGTGCTGCCCTCGTCGCGGGCATCGCACGCCACCAGCGGGGTGGCGGCGGCCAGGTCGAGGTGCTCGCGCAGCACGTGCTCGGGCAGTGGGACGCTGTCGGGGAAGCGGTTGACGGCCACCACGTAGGGCAGACCGCTCTCCTCCACCGCGTCGAACGCCTCGAACGAGGCCGCGAGGCGCCGGGCGCGGGTGTCTACGAGAACCATCGCGCCGGCCGCGCCGTGGGCTGTGTCGGTCCACAGAGAGCGGAAGCGCTGCTGGCCGGGAGCTCCGAACAGGTACAGCACCAGGCTGCCTGCGAGGGTGCGCCGCCCGAAGTCGCTGGCGACCGTGGTGGTGGTTTTGTCCTCGATCCCGGCAAGGTCGTCGACGACCGCGCCGGCCCGGGTCAGGACCTCCTCGGTGTACGCCGGGGCGATCTCCGAGACGCTGCCGATGAAGGTGGTCTTGCCGACACCGAAGCCCCCGGCGACCATGATCTTCACCAGCTGCGGTACGTCAGGAGGACTGCCGGACACCGAGCTCGGCCTTGCGGAGACCATCGAGGACCCTCTCCAGGAGTGTGATGTCAGGGGCGTCCGAGCGCAGCACCGGAGCGTGTGCCTCGATCAGCGAGGCGTTCACCAGGTCGCCGGCCAGCACCCGCGTCACCGCGACCGGCAGCCGCAGTGCCGCAGCCGTCTCGGCCAGCGTCATGCCGGGCCCGGCACCGGCGAGCACGTCCAGCAGCCGCAGGTGCGGCGGATCCAGCCCGCCGTCGGGCACGCTGCCCACCCGCACCCGCAGGAACGTCAGCTGGTCCAGACCGTGCCGGGGCGCGTGCGCCCGGCCACCCGTCGCGGTGTAGGACGGGACGATCCGTCGCGCCTGACGGCCACTCATCAGCCCTCCGCCCGCGCCGCGGTGCCGAACACCCTGCCGAGGGCGGCGACGCTGCGGCTCATCTCGAACGCGACCGTGCCGATGTCCGCCCCCGGCTCCGCCAGGGCCGCCAGAGTGCTGTTCTCCCCGGCCGGCATCACGATCAGGAAACCGAGATCGGACTCGACCACCACCTGACCTACGGCCGGCACCGACGCACTGTCGGTGATCGCCCCGCCCGCCGCGCGGGAGGCACTCAGCAGGCTGGAGACCATCGCACAGGTACGCTCGCCCGCCTCCCGGGACAGAGACGCGGACGCGGCCAGCCGCATGCCGTCGACAGCCGCAACCACCACCGCCTGCACACCCGGCATCGCGCCGAGCTGTGCGACATAGGGGGCCAGATCAGGAACAATCGCAGTGCCTCGAATCACGGGTTCGGCCTCTCTGTGAAGTCGGGGAAGGCGTGTTGCTGGGCTGCGGCACGGCCGGCGGTCGTGCCACGCTGCAGACCGCCATAGATGTCGCGGACCTCGGCGGAGGAGCGTGGGGGAGGGCTTGCGGTAGGGACGGATGCAGTGGGGCCGTCCGCGGGGCGCCGACGGCGACGGTGCGGCAGGTCCGATGCCCCGGCCGTAACCTCGGCCGCCGGAAGCGCAGCCACGGAGGCAACCGGACGCGGGGCCATCACCGAGGCCGGCTGCAGCACCGGGTCCAGCGCCACGAGCAGATCCCCGGGGATGTGTACGGTCGCGCAGGTGCCGCCGAACCGGGACCTGGACAGCTCCACACCGATGTTCAGCGGACGGCACAGCCGACCCACGGCGGCGAACCCGCTCCGCGGCGGATCCCCCAGATCTGTGAGCCGCATCGCCCCGCCGGAGAGCATCCGGGCCACGAACCGAAGATCGTCGGCGTTCATCCCCAGCCCGGCGTCCTCGACCACCACCGCGGCACCGGTCGCCGTCCTGTACAGGCCGACCTCGACCGGCACATCAGGAGCCCCGGCCGAGAAATACTGGCCGTTGGCCATCAGCTCGGCCAGGATCATCGCAACCGGCTCCGCCGCCCGAGCCACCACCCCCACATGGGAATCCCCGCTCAGATGGTTGGACACCCGCAGCCGCCCGTAACCCTCCACCCGTGAGCGTGCGCCCACCACCAGGTCCACCAACGGGGAGTCATCCCGCGACAGCCCCACCGGAGCGCCGCACGCCACCGCCGTGGCCTGCGCCCGCCGCAGCGCCTGCTCATTCAGCGCATCCGCAGCCAACAGGAAGGCGGCCACCTCCTCGTCGGCGAAGCGCTCCTGCGCGCCGACGAGGAGATCCTGCATCCGGTAGCCGAGGGACTGCAGCACCTGAGCCGCCCCCCGGGCCACCGCCTGCCCGGCGAAGTCGGCATTTGCCCGCTCTGCCGTGACTGCCTTGCCCACCATCTCCAGCACAGCCCGGAACCTGCCCTCCAAGCCGCCATCAGCCGCCCGCTCATCCACCGGACCGGGCACAAGCAGGTGTGGGTGCTCCAAGGACGAGACGTACACCGGCAGCCGGGCCGCCACGAAGTGGTCCAGCTCTGCCTCGAATCCCACCAGCCACTTCCGTAGGACGACCGCCTGCTCCTCGGCGCCGGCGAGCCCGACCTGCATCCGGCCCCGGTCGGCCAGGACGAGGGAGACCCGACGGCGAGCGCTCAGCCACAACGCCGCCGCGCCCGCAGCCGCCACACCGGTCACAGCAGTCGGCGCCCAGAGAAGATCGAATATCACCATTGTCAGCGGATCCAGAGGTCGTAGGGGGCCCGCAGTGCGGGAAGAAGATTGTGAGGAGGCCGACCGGGCAGCGGCCGAACACCTTTTTGTCCATGTGCGTGGCGCAGCGCATGGCCTGGAAGGTCCGAGCACGGAACAGACGAGGGTGTTCGCCGGATTCCATGGCAGGACGGACGGGGTGCTGGGGAGGACGGAGCGGCAGGGCCGGATGCCCGATCTCCCGCGGCGAGTCATACGGAATCAGCACGAAGTGCCGAAGAACAGAGCAAACTTGAGGCCTATACGAGGCGTTGCTGCTGCAAACCACCTGCTGAGCTGGGCTCATGCGAGTGCGAAGAAGTTTGGGAATCAGCCAATGGTGGTCAAGAACCGCACAGCACTGGCCTCGCAGCGCGCGATGGCCGGTCACTCGCAGGAAAGCCTTGCAGGGGCGTTGCACGTGGAACGCAGCACGGTTGGCCGATGGGAGAACGGCAAGTCCGAGCCCCGGCACTGGCAGCGGGCCAGACTGGCACAGGAACTGAGGGTCGATGCGGACGAGCTGGAAAGGCTGCTCCAGCAGACCCGCCGGGAAACAACGGCGGCGACCGAGGACGGGCCCGGCCCGCGACCAGACCCTGACCGCACTCCGACCCCTGCCGCCGACGGTAGCGGCGTGCAGCTCGCCTCAGCCGACGCGTTGATCGGTGACTGGTCTGCCGTCAACTCGGCCGCACAGGAGTCCCCGAACGTCCTGCGGGTCACAGAGGACGAGCTGGGCGCCGCGGAGGGCATGCTCGCCATGTTCCGTCAGCTCGACCACACGCACGGCGCTCGACGCTACGCGGAACAGGTCAGCGGCTACATCGACACCGAACTCGACGGTCTGCTCCGCCGCCCTGCCGCCGACGAACGGGTCGCCCGCAACCGTGCCGGACTCGCGGCCGGATTCTGCGAACTCGCCGGCTACCAAGCAGTCGACACAGGAAACCCCGACCGCGCCCAGGCCTACTACGAGCGGGCCCTGACCCTGACAACAGCCACCGGCGACCAGCCGTACGGCGCCTACCTCGTCGCCGTCAACCTCGGACACCTCGCCCTGCACTGCGGACAGCCCGAGACCGCCCTGCGCTGGGCATCCTCGGCACAGGCCGCGGCCATCACCGCGGCAGGCCCCGCCACCCGGGCGGCCATCACTGCCGTCGTCGCCCGCGCGAACGCCAGAATGCAACGGGAGACCGAGACGGCCCGGCTGATCAGGCAGGCCGAGGAACTACTCGACGCCGCGGATCACGAGGACGAACCCGACTGGATCCGGTACTTCACCCACGCCTACCTGGCGGACGAGGTCGCGCACTGCCTCCACGACCTCGGCCGAGCCCCGGCCGCCAGAAGTCAGCTGGCCGACGCCCTCGACGGCGTCGGAAAGGACAAGGTCCGACGTCTCGCCATCGACGCCGCCCTGCTCGCCGCCACCTGGCTGCGCACCGGCGACCTCGATCAGGCGTGCGCGATCGGCAGGGACGCTGTTGCATACGCTGCGAGAACGGGGTCGGGCCGTTGCGTCGAGCGGGTGGCTGGCGTGCTGGCCGACCTCCAGGTCCACGCCGACTACGCGCCGGTGCGCGACCTCCGGGAGTTTGTCCGAGCGGTCCTCCCCGAAGCCGACAGCATGGCGGTCACGCTGTCCCGTGGCGTATGACACGCTGGTAAAAGTCGAGTTCGGCCCTGAGCGCGCGCTCCCGCGACGCAGGATCCGACAGGTAGTGATCGCCCCCTTCCAGGAACAGGCTGTCGTGGTCGTCCCCCCGGGCGGCCAGCTCGTCGGCGAACTTTCTGGCATCGTCGGACGAGGTGATCGTGTCGCGGGTGCCGTGGATCATGAGGACCGGGCGCCGGATGTTGCCGGGTAGTACTGCTCCCGTGGGCCCGCTCAGCACCGCCGCGTGCGGGCGCTGGAATGCCGGCACGGACTTCTCCCACCGGACCGGGTCGATGATCGCCGATACGGCGGTGGCACCGGCGAACGGCGCTGGCCGGCAGGCGGCTTGGAGGGCCGTGTAACCACCTGCGCTCGCACCGCTGATGAACACCGCGCCCGGCGTCGCCAGGCCGGACGCGAGGAGCTGCTCGGCGACGGTGGCACAGTCGTCGACGTCGTACTCGCCCCAGTGGCCGTGCAGCGACTGGCGGAAGGCACGTCCCTGTCCGGTGCTCCCACGGTAGAGGACTTCCGCGACCGTGAACCCGTGGCTGACGAAGAACTGGGTCGTCCAGTCGAGCCGCAGGGGGACGCCGTCGGTCGGGCCGGGATGAGCCCGGACGATCAGCGGTACCTGGCCGGCACCGGCGGGCTGATGCAGCAGGAGCCGGAGCGGTCCGCCCGCCGAGCCCACGGTCTCCACCGAGGGCGGGGAGACCGTCCAGGACGGCGAGGGAGCCGGCTCCGGGCCGACACGCTGAGCGGAACCGGTCGAGCCGACGGCCAGCTCGGCCGACCAGATGGACGCCGGGCTGCTCGGGGTGGACCCGATCACGATCACTGAGCCGTCTGCGACAGCGACGTAGGGCTTCACGGATGTCAGGTTCGGGGCCAACCGGCGCTGCCCGCCCGCCCCGTCGACGGACAGCAGTTCGCTGGTGATCCCGTCCGTGATGGTCAGAACGACCTCGCCGTGCGTGGCGAAACCGTACGACTGGTACCCGCCTTCCCACGGTGCGGGCGTGCAGTCCGCGTCGATCGGGGCCACGGCTTCCACCTCGCTGCCGCTGTGGAGCCGGTACAGGTTCCACCAGCCTGTCCGGTCGGACATGAAGTACAGATGCCCGTCCGGCCCCCACGACGGCTGCACCACCGACTCCTGCGGGCCGCCCGCCACGACGGCGCCCGGTCCGATGGTGCCGGACCCGGCGGGGGCCAGCCGCAGCCGGGAACCGTCCCAAGGCATTTGGTCGCGGTCCCACTCCAGGTAGGCCAGCATGCCCTGCTCAAGTCGAGGGGAAGCGAGGAACCCGGACGAGCGAACCATGACCGAGGTTTCTCCGGACGGGGACACAGAGACTATCTCGTCCATGCTGTCGTGGCCACGGACCGCCAGCAGGACCCCGTCCGAGGTCAGGGAGAGATCCCCGTACTGCACCTGTTCGCCACCGGCGGCGATCCGGACTGGGGCGCCACCGACAGCAGCATGATGGAAGAGCGAACCGTCACCGCCGACGAACCACACGCCGTCCGCTGCAGCGGCGAAATCACCACCGCCGTAGGCATGGAGCTGACCGCCGACCGAGAGCTCCGGCGGAGTCACCGCACGGGCCGTACCGCCGAGGCCTGCACGCATGATTCTGCGACTTCCACCATGATCGGGATCTGACTGCAGCCACCACAACGCACCGGCCGCAAAACGGACCTCGTCGCACGTCACCAGCTTCCGGGCCACCCAGTCGGGTGCCAGCCCGGCGCGCTCGACGGTCATTCGCTGAGGTCCTCCCGGTCTTCCCTGCGGACATGCCCGAAAGCCACCCGCCAGTCCGGGACGGACACTACTGACTTCGCCGCTTCGAGGCGAACGCCGTCGAGTATCTGCGGGACGGCGGCAGGCGCAGCTTCGCGCACCTCGCCAGTGTCGCTCTCGACCGGCTCGAATCCCTTGTGCTGCAACCGCCTCAAGCGACTGCAGTACCGCCCCGAGATCTTCCTCGCCGGAACCGGGTTCTCCCTCGACCTCCCACTGCCGTCACCTTGAAGCGCCCAAATCAGTATCGACTCGGTCCGTAATTCCGGCGGCCCGTCCGGCACGCTGTTCGACGTGGCGGGCGGCTCGGTGTGCGGGCGGCTTGGCTGCGGCAATCCACTGCCGACCGGCGGCCGCGGCCGACCGGCCACCTACTGCTCAAAAGCCTGTAAATCGAAGGTCGCCCGAGACAAGGCCGGGCCCGCCGCCGCCAGCTCCCGGGCCGCGTTGCTGCAGCATGCGGCCCTTGTCGCCGACGCGGCCCGCTCCTTCCTGGCGTCCGTGGACAGTGACCCGGCGACCGCCTACCAGGCTCTCGTCGCGCGCACGGGGTTGCTCGCGGCCACGATCCGGGACGCGGCTGCGGTCGTGCGGGACGAGGTCCGCTGGTCAGGCCTGGACGAGGACGAGCGCGGCGCCCTTCGCATCGAGGAGGAGGTGAACGCCAGCGGTGCCCGGATCCGACTTTCGGGCCGAGCCGAAAAGGAGGCCCCGTCAGGAGCCGTGCGACTGGCCGTCGTTTCGGACCGAGTCGAAACGGGAGCCTCTGCATCCCTCCTTGCCGAGCCCTTCATTTCGGACCGGGCCGAAAGCCTGTCCGCTCCCGGACCGACCCACCCGACCCCCGTTTCGGACCGGGCCGAAACGGCGGCCGATCCCGACCCGGCACCCTCCGCCCCGGAAGCGGACGGCACCCCGGCCGGCCCCGACCTCGCACTGCGTCAGGCCCTCACCCTGCCCACAACGCGCTTCGGCCCGGCCACCCGGACCGACAGCCTTGCCGTCACCTTCGGCGCGGGCTGGACCATGGAGTCCTGGGACGGACCGGCGGCGGGCGGCGTGCACCAGCTGCTCCACGACGGTGTACCCACCGGCTGGTGCGCACCACTGCCCGACGGGTGGGGCCCGGCCGGCTGGATCGGCGCACTCCTCCACGGCGAGGGCCGCACCGCCACCGTCCTCACCGACGACCAGGGACGCCCCCGTATCCACCACGACCACAACGAGGCCCTGGGCGCAATCCGCCAGGCCCACACCGCCCGCCTGCCCCAGGCGCCGGACATGATGCTCGGCCTACCGACCGGCTGGACCTCGCCCGGCCTGCGCAACCTCGGCACTCCTCACCGCTCCTACACCCTCGGCGAGAGCATGGTCCACCTCACCTGGCCCGGTCACCCCGGCCTCCAGGCACTGGAGCGACATGGACAGCTCCTCGGCTGGATCGAGGAGTACGACATCACCGCCGATACCTGGATCACCCTCGTCGGCGACCGCATCGTCGGCGACGCCGCCGACGGCGAACCCTGGCTCTCCGCCACCCCCACCGACGCCCTCACCCTGCTGCGCCTGGCACTCGCACAGGGCCTTGAGTGGTAGATCACTGCGGCCGCTGTCCGAGGCTGTCAACCGTGGGGCTGCCGACCGGAGCGCCGTCGGCCCGACCGGCCTACAGACCCTATGCGGCCATGAGGCAGACAGCGAGGGCTCCCGCGATCATGAAGGGGCCGAAGGCGATGGTGCGCTTCCCGGAAGCCCGCCGGCTCACGAGCAGGCCCACGCCATACAGCGAACCGAGGAGGAAGCCGAGAGTCAGGCCGGCAACCAGGTAACTCCAGCCGAACCACCCGAGTGCGGCGCCGAGGCTCGGTGCGAGCTTGACGTCACCGAGACCGATGTTCGTGACCATGGCACCCACGAGGTAGAAGACGCCGAGAGTCAGGGCTCCTGCGATGGCACGTGCGAACGCACCCTCGTGGTGCCCGGCGATGGCACCGATACCGAGCAGCGTGACCACGCCCACGGCCGTAGGGAAGGTGAGCCGATCGGGAAGCAGATGCGCCGTCCAATCGGCGAGCGTGAGGGCGACACCGCACGCAGACAGCCAGAGCAGCGCACCACCGGTCCAGGAGACACCGACGTCGGCGACGACCAGGCCCCACAACAGCGCGGTCAACACCTCGGGCAGGAAAGCGGGCGCTCCGAGCCGCTGCCCGCACGAAGGGCAGCGGCCCAGGACCAGACGCCACGTGCGGGACGTGAACGGCTCCTGGCAATGGGGGCAGCCGGCCCGCGGGGGCTGGCCGGTGGGGACGGTGAAGGTAAGCGCTGCGCGTCGGGCCGCAGTGCCCGCTCCCAGGCCGAGCAGTCCTGCAAGGAACACGGCCAAGACCATGGGCATGTCGTGATCTCCTGTCAGGAACAGCCGAGCGCAGCCTTGCTGGCCGGATGCCGGCGCATCGAACTGTCATCGTCCCGGACCGCACGCCCCGGTGGCGAACCTGCCCCGCCCCGGCCACGCGGGCAGGGCAGCGGGAGAACCGAAGCGGCAGGGCCGCGAATGCCCGGCGACAACTCGTCACCGCCCGGTAGTCACACCAGGTGCGCCCGCGCCATCTATGGAGGGCGACAGGCGCCGCGCGCGCACGAACGGCAGGGAAGACAGGCAGCTCATGGAGCCCACCTCAGGAGTACAGGACCACCACACCAAGCCGAACGACACCGCCCCCGCCACAGCACCCACCGCTGCAGAGGATGCTGCACCCGGACACCGGCGAGGCGAGCAGGCGCTACTGGGCCTGATCGTGCTCGGCTCCGCCGCCATCGCCGCCATCGGGTTCACCGGAAGCTACGAATCGGTACTGACCCTGGCCCAGCGAAAGGGCTTCGGCTGGTTCTCTTACGTCTTCCCCGTCGGCATCGACGTCGGTATCGCCGTGATCCTGGCCCTGGACGTCTACTACACGTGGAAGCGGATGCCCTTCTGGCCGCTCCGCACGATCGCCTGGCTCCTCACCGCAGGCACCATCGCCTTCAACGCCTCGGTCAGCTGGCCCGACCCGCTCGGAACGACGATGCACAGCCTGATCCCCACGCTGTTCGTGACCGTGGTGGAAGCAGCACGCCACGCAGTACGCCGCACCGCGAACCTCGCAGACCACCGCCGCATGGACTCCATCCGGCGCTCCCGCTGGGCCCTGCAACCCCTGGAGACCTTCCGCATGTGGCGACGGATGGTGCTGTGGGAGATCCGCTCCTACGACGAAGTCGTCCACCTCGAACGCGCCCGAATCCTCTACCGAGCGGAGCTGCGCCACCTGTACGGCCGCCGGTGGCGCTCCCACGCACCACTCGACGCCCTACGCCCGCTGCGCCTGGCCAGCTTCGGCATCGAGACCCAGGCCCTGCTTCAAGCGCTCGCCGACACCCCGCAGTGGAGCGCCGAGCGTCTCGACGTCGCCGGCCCGACGAGGGAACAGACGGTAGGAGAGCGGGCTGCCATTGCGGAGCTGGAAGCTGAACCGGCCGCCGGACAGCCGTCGACGGCGAGTGCACCGCCGCTCGCACCAGCGGCGCCCGACGAACCGTCCGCAGAGAACCTGCCGAACACGCCGGCCGAGACTTTCGGGGCAAGCAGCCCGAGCCCGATCGCCACCAGCTCACCGATCGCTGCCGACCAACACACTCCCTGGCCGGCGCCAGCGAGTGCGGCACCCGTAGGACCGCACCAGACCTGGTCGGCCGAGCCGCCGAACGCGAACCCGGCCGAGCACACACCTGCAGCCCACCCAGGCTGGCCGCGGTCAGTCACCGCGGAAACGCCCGCCCAGGGCATCCATACCGAACCCACCCAGTTGGGCGGGGCCAGGCGCGACTCTTCCCCGGAACCAGCCGCTGCTCCGCCGCGGGCCCCGATGTCCATCACGCCCCCGGCCGCGCCGGCTACGGAACCGGATCCGGTGCCTGCCGAGCCGCATGCCGCCTACCTCAGCCCGCTACCCGTTCCCGCCGCCGAATTGATCCTCGGAGCGGCCGAGCAGCCCACCTCGGCCTCAGCCCCTGTTCCGGGCATGGAGGTGAACGGGCCGGAGAGGGCTGAGGCGCAGCCCGCCGCTGTGCAGCCGCTGTCGAAGAAGGACCGGGCCCGGCTGATCTACCTGGAGCATCAGAGGGAGGGGCGGGGGGGGGGCCGGGGGGCCCCCCCCCCCGCGCGGGCGGGGCCCCCCCCCGGCGCGGGGCCCCCCCGGGGGC
>NZ_BPRL01000015.1:0-95617 GCF_045862635.1 Kitasatospora sp. NE20-6 | reverse complement strand
TCTAAGACGGCCGGGCCCCGGCGCAGCCACCTGGAGCAGCAGCGGGAGGGGCGCGAGCTGTCCCGGGGACAGCTCGCGGAACTGGTCGGGTACGCCCACGAGGGCAGTGCTCGCACGGTGTACAACGAGTTGCAGTCGGAGCTCGGCCCGATCGACCTCCGCGTCATGGGCCCGCAGCTGTCCGAGGAGCTCGCCACTTCCAGCGCTCGGGCGTAGACATGCCAAGATCGTGGGGTGGTGCTCCCGGGCACTCTCTGTGGACGGTGGGTTCATCGGCTGAGCACCAGAGGCCGGCGGAGCAGTGCAAGGACTCGCCGCTCCTGGCGCGATCTGCGTCGTCTCGCGAGGAGCCTTGGTGGCTGATGCGTCGCGGCCAGCGGCCCGGGCGGCTCTTCTCGCGGACCGCAGCCGGATCTTCTTCCGGACCTTCTCGACGACCCAGGCGCTGGCCGCGCTCAGTGCGGCGGCGAGCAGGGCCCCGAGGGCTTCGGCTCCGACCGACATCAGGAACTCGCTCATTGCGCGCCGCCGTTGCGGGTCGGGGTCCACAGGCCGGTGGGCCCGTCGATGCGCTGCTGGTCCTGCTGCTGCAGCATCTTGACGATCCGCCTGACTTTGGTGCGGACACGTTCGGCGAAGGCCTGCGGCTGATCGGCGCCGACCAGTTCGGCAGCCTCGGGCCAGGTGGCGACGCTGGGCTGGCCGTAGGCGAGGACGACGGCGCGTTCTGCCGGGGCGAGACGCTGCAGCAGGGCGGCCAGGCGGCGGTCGCCGGGGACCTGGTCCAGCAGCGGGTCCTCGGGCAGGTGCCGGTCGGCCAGCAGATCCCGCAACGTGCCGCCGCCGGCCGACGGCTTCTCCAGCATCAGCACCCGCCGGTTGCCGTATATCCGCCGCTCCCACAGCGGCACCATCTGAGTGTGGATCGTTCGGGTCTCCGACCGCAGGTGGTCGAGTGCGAACAGGCCGAGGCTGGTGCCGTCGTGCAGAGGGGTGATCCAGTCACCGAGCAGTGCTGTGGACAGCGCCTCGGTCCAGCGCTCGCTGCGTTTCAGACCCAGGGCGATCCGGCCGAATTGCGCCAGATCGGGGCTTCCTCCGCTCTGGACCGCGGCCTCGCGGGCGACGACAGCGGCCTGGACCCGATTGGTCGGGTGGTCGGCGTGCTTCGGGTCCAGGAAGCGGAGCCACCAGTCCAGGCTGAGGGTTTTGGTTGCCGTGGTACCGCCGCACATCTGGAAGGTCGGGAAGCTCCCGGAGACGTCGTACGTGAGGATCTCGTCGCCGTCCACCATGTGGAAGCGGACCGACGTCGGGTCGGCCGTGGGCACGCGGAAGCCGCCGTTCGGGCGGTTGACGGGCAGGGTGCGCGGTGTGGTCATCGGGTGTCCTCCGTGGACGCAGGGTTCACCGTCTGAGCACCAGCGGGCGGTGGAGCAGCAGAACTCGCTGGTCCCTGCGCAATCTGCGCCATCTCTCGGGGCACCCCGGTGGACGATGTGCCGACGGAAGTCTCGCAGTCGGCGGCCCGGACGGCCCTTTCCGTGCACCGCTGTCGGACCTTCTTGACAACCCAAACGCTGGCGGCGATGAATCCGGTGGCGGCCAGGGCGCCGAGGCAGTCGGCTCCGGCCTGCAGCAGGAAGTCGTTCACCGCGCACCGCCGCTCGCGCGGGGGGTCCACAGGCCGGTGGGTCCGTCGATGCGCTGTTGGTCCTGCTGCTGAAGCATCTTGACGATCCGCTTGACCTTGGTCCGGACGCGTTCGGCGAAGGTTGCGGGTTGGTCGGCGCCGGTCAGTTCGGCGGCTTGGACCCATGTGGCGACGCCGGGGTGGCCGAAGGCCAGCACGACGGCCTGCTCGGCCGGTGCGAGCCGGGCCAGGACGGCGGCCAGCCGCCGGTCGCCGGGGACCTGGTCCAGCAGCGGATTGTCGGGCAGGTGCCGGTCGGCGAGCAGGTCCCGCAGTGTGCCGCCGCCGGCCGAAGGCTTCTCCAGGAGCAGTACTCGCCGGTTGCCGTAGGTGCGCCGCTGCCACAGCGGCACCAGCTGTGTGTGGATCTCCCGCGCTTCCTGCAGAAGCTGGTCGATCAGGGGGGACTGGGAGCTGAAGCCTGCGGCCAGGTTGTCGCCCCACGTGCCGAGCAGCGCGGTGGACACGGCCTCCGTCCACCGCTCGCTGCGCTTGAGGCCGAGGACCTGCTGGCCGAACAGCCCCAGGCTGGCGGGGTCTGCCCCGCCGGCCGCGGCCCGGCGGGCGGCCATGGCGGTCCTGATCCGGTCCATTCGGTAGCTGCGGGACGCCGGGTCGAGGGGCTGCCAGGTGAACTGGCTGCCCGGTTCGAAGGGCTCGGGCAGCGGGTACTTCACTGGGCCTGTCGGCGTCTCGATCCACACAGTTCCTTCGTGGACGCTCATCCTCGGAGCGGCCGGGTAGTAAGGGGTGTAGCCGATCAGGGACGGGCGGCTGGGTGAGGTGGTCATCGGGTGTTCCTCCGTGAAAAGCAGGTTCACCTTTCGGGCGCGGGAGGGCGCTGGAGCGGCAATAAATCTCGCCGCCCTAGGGGTGATCTGCGTCACATGACTTGATGGCCGCCTCATGCTCGGTCGCGGGCGGCTGCGGTGCGGGAGGGGTCGGCGGCCAACAGCAGGACGCCCAGAGCGAAAGCACCATCCATCCGGAGCCCTGAGACCACTGCGGCGAACCCTTCCTGCCCACCGACGATGAGACCACCTGGGACAACTGCCTGCACGACCTGATCAACGACGGAACGTGAAGCTCCACCGAGTGACGGGCCCACCCACCACTCTGTTGCCCAGCCGCCGCGCTGCGGAGGATCCAGCCGGATGTGGACGCCCACGGTTGGTGCCAGTCAGAAGAGGGGTGAGCTCCTACTGCAGGCGTGCCACCGCTACCTGCTCTCCCACCTGTTCAGCAGAACAAGGGCAAGCGGGAGAACCCACCGGCCACCGACGCCATGTTCCGGCGCAGCGTAAGCCTCACCGCTGGGCGGGATGCCTGCCTGGTGATGGGGTGTGATCATGCGGTGGCGGTGCGGCAGCCCTTCAGCAGGGCTTGGAGCAATTCGACGGTTTCCTCCTCGGGGTCGACGTTCAGCTCCTCGTTGAGGTCGTGCAGTCGACGGGCGGCGCGTTCCAGGCTTTCGCGGTCGCCGGACGCTGCGTGGATCTCGAACAGGTCGCGGTAGAGCAGCTCGCTCTCCGGGATGGCCTCCAGACCGCGGGCGGCGGCCATCGCGGCCGCGCGGTAGTCCCGTTCGGCCAGCCGTCGCTGGGCGAGCTCGTGTGCGGCGTCCTCGACCGCGGAGATCATCTCCTGGACCCAGGCTTCGCTCCAGTGGTAGCGGGTGGACAGGGTGCCGGCGAACGGCCGGCCGCGTACCAGGGCGAGTGCCTGGGCGAGCGCGACGTCGGCCTCCAGACCGCTGCCGTGGTAGCCGGTGCGGTACAGCTCCTGGAACTGGGCCCAGTCGCAGGTGACCGCCGGGTCGATCCCGTACACGTCCTCGGTGATGTGGGGCAGGTAGGGGCTGCCGTCCGGCTTGTCGCCGAGCCAGCGCCGGGTGCGCGACATCAGGGTGTTGCGGGCCTGGTTGTTCACCCGGGTGCCCTTCCACATGGCCTCGTCGAACTCCGTCCGGCTGCTGCCGGGGTGCAGCACGAGCCATGCCGTCACCTCGGTCAGCTGGCGCCGCCGCTCCTCCTGCTTGGCGCTGCGCAGGCCCACGACCTCGACGCGGCCCAGCAGCCGGACGTACGGGGCGTCCGGCTCGCCGGCCTGCGCGGTGAGCGCGGCCAGGACCGCGGAGGAGTTGTGCAGTCGGTGGCTGATCCGCGCATCGGGGCCTGCCGGGGCCGGTGAGGGGACCGCCGCGGTGACGGCGGCCGGCTGCGCCCCGGCGTCGTCGGCCTCGTCGTCTTCCGTCTCCGTGTCGGCCGGGTGGCTTGCCCGGGCCGCAGGAAGGGCCGGCGTCCCGGGCTCCTGCGCGGCCGGGGGAAGGGCCGGCTTCTCGGCGGGTGCATCGTCGTCGGCGGCCTGGGCGTAGCGGGCGATCAGGGCGTCCAGGTCCTCGTCGGCCTCCTCGTCCCAGCCGTGCTCATCCTCGCCGTGGCTGCCCAGGCCGAAGATGTCCTCGTCGGGGTCGGCATCGTCTCCCGGGTCGTCGTCTTCTTCCGGGCCGGTGGTGTCCGTGGCCGGCTGCGGGCTTTTGCCGCGGACGGGATCCTCGCCTGTGGGCCGGGCGTCCTGCTCCTGCTCGTCCTTTTCGGCGACCAAACCCAGGTCCTGCAGGTCGGCATCGGAGGCGCCGCTCGGTTGTGCGGGGCGCGGCCCGGCGGGGGCCGAGCCTGCAGTGGTCTTGGCCAGTGCGACCGGCACGGTGGCGGCGCCCGGCAGGGCGGCCGGCCCGAGCCCGGCGGCCGGGGAGGTCGCGGTGTGGATGACCTGGGCCGCGAGTGCGGACCCCGCCCCGGCCGGCACCGCCTCCTGCGCTTCCTCCTCGATGCCCTGTTCCTGGGCCTCTTCGATCGGCACGGTGTGGGGAGCCGGGTGGGTCCAGGCCGGAGCGGGAAGCGTGTCCCGCCGCTCGGCGGTGGCCAGGACGTCCACCAGGCGCTGGTAGGCCTCCGGCTCGATGCGCTGCAGGACCACGGTGAAGGGCAGGCCTTCGACCTCGATCTCGAGTCCGGCTTCGGCCGGGATCCGCCAGCTGGTCTCCACCGGCAGGTCGGTGCGGCTTCCCGCGATGACGCCGATCGAGGTCCTCGGCTGCGCGCCGAGAAGGTCGGCCAGCTGCTGGGCCTGGGGTGCGGCGGGCTCGTCGGTGCTGATCAGGATGTGCGGGGTCCAGGCGTCGCCGGCGCCCGGGTCGCTGACGCGGGCCGCGCGCAGGGAGCAGTGCCCGCCGTCGTCGAGGGCCTGGCGCTGGAACGCGTCGCGTGCGGCGAGCGTGGCCAGGGCGTCCGGCAGCGTCTCGTAGTAGTCGGAGTGCGTGGGGTAGAGCTCGGCGAGTTCCTGGCCGATGCCGGCGAGGAGCAGCAGGCGGTCGTCGGCGATCTTGCTGTTGGCGAGTTCGACGGTGAAGGCGCGCAGCACCGCGAGGACGTCGTCGTCGGATCCGTCGAGGCAGAGCAGGCCCATGGTTTCCAGGTCGACCAGGACCGGGTCGCCGTCGGGGGTGTGCCCGAGGCTGACGAGGGTCGGGTAGGGCGCCGGAATGCGGGCCGCTTCCTCTGCGGTGGCCAGTGCGGTGTTGCGGGTGGAGGAGCTGCAGCGCCACAGCGCCGATTCCCCGTCGGCTGTGGTGAAGGGCGGAATCGGTGCAGTCGGGGCGGCCAGGTACAGCTCGACGGTGTCGCCGGTGACGCGCACCGCTTCGAGTTGGGGCACTTCCCGGCCCAGGTCGGCGGCGCGGGCCGCCATCGACCGCAGCGAGCGGTCCAGCAGGGTCAGACCGGTGGGGTTGGTGGTGGCGCGCAGCTGGCGCTCCAGGCCGGCGGAGTCGCCGGCGGGCATCGGGATGCGGCGGGTGGGCTGGCGGCGGCGCTGCTGCAGGCGGCGGCGAAATCCGATGCTGGCCAGCACGCCGGCGGCGAGGATGGCGCCGCCGGCGGCCAGGTGGCGCACCGTGTCGCCGCTGTCCGCGGAGGCCGCCTGGTTGTGCTCCGGCCCTGCCGCGGCGTGCGGGGACGGCTGCGCGGCGGCCGTGCTTCCTGCGGCGTCGGCGGTGGGGGCAGCGGTGGGCGGCGTCGTGGTGGGTGCGGTGGTGGGGGACTGGTTGCCGGAGCCGCTGTTGCTGCCGCCCTGGTCGCCGGGAGTGCCGGGGCCTGTTGGAGGGGTGGTGGGCTTGCTGCCGGTGGATGGTGCGGCTGCGGTGTCGGCGGGCAGGGCCAGGGTCCAGCCCGGCTCGATGTGGTCGGGGTCGGTCAGATGTGCGCCGCCGGGTTCGGGCCGGTCCCGGTTCGCGTCGAAGAGCTGCTGGTACCTGTCCGCGCTGCCCAGGTGTTCCTCAGCGATGGCGGACAGGGTGTCACCGCGATGGACGGTGACGGTCGTGGTGCTGTCACCGGGGACCGGGGTCGCCGGGGCGGTGGTGGCGGCGGGCACTCCGGGCATGAGGAGGACCCAGCCGGGCTGGATCGGCCGGTCGGCGTGGAAGACGCGGCCGCCGGCCATGGTGCGGCCCTCGTTGAGGGCGGCGATCTGCTGCCACCGATCGCCGCTGCCGAGCTGGTCCTGCGCGATGCTCCACAGGCTCTGCGCCGGGCTGGTGCTGCGCACGGTGTAGGTGGGGTGCTGCGAGGCCTGCGCCTGGGTGCTGTCGGCGGTGGCGGTGTAACCGGCCACCGCGGAGGCGGTCGCGGCGGTGGCCGGCGCCGCGCTCGCAGCCAGTGCAGCGCCGGTCGCGGGAACCAGCAGCAGGATCGCGGAGACCAGGGCGGAGGCGATCTGCTGGCTCCAGCCGAAACCGCGCAGGCGCGGCGCTGCGCGGCCGCGCAGCTGCGCCGGGATCTCCAGGAGAACGGACAGGGCGAAGGAGCCCCAGCCGATCCAGCCGATGACGACCAGGACGAACAGGAACGCGGACCCGTTGTCCTGGCGGGTGAAGAGCTGGGTGAAGGAGGAGAGGTCCGCCAGGCCCGGGCCGGCGTAACGGCTGGTGGCGGCCACGAGGACGGTGGGCAGCACCGTCAGCAGGGCCAGGAGCACGCTCAGGCCGGCGAAGGCTTGGGGCAGGTCGCGCCACCGGCTGCGGGTGCGGAGTCGTCGGAGGTTCTTCGGTGGCATGGTCACGGTCCCTTCGGCGCGGTCACGCCGTAGACAAGGGCAGCTGTGGCGTGGCCGTGCACTGGCATGTCGCCGAGCCCCCAGATGCTGCGGTAGGTGGAGGTGAGGTCGACGACGAGGACGCGCCCGTTGTCGGTGGGGTAGATCTTGAAGCCGCCCTGGAAGCCGGCCTTCTTCAGGTAGTCGACGGCAGCAGTGTGGGCGGCTTCGGGGTCGACGACGATGCCGTTGCCGGGGATCGCCTTGGCCGCGTTGATCTGCTGGCCGCCGGCGCGGGCGGCTTCCTGCGCGATCGCGTCCGCCCGCTCGGAGGCCCGCAGCTTCCCGCCGCCGTCGACGACCAGGCCCAGCAGAGCGAGGACCGCCATGGTGATGACAGCGACGTAGATGGACATGCTGCCCTCCTCGCGGGGGCGGCCTGCAGGCAAGCGGGTCACGGTGCTCACCTCTGGGTGTAGGTGTCGGCGTACGAGGTGAAGGTCGAGGTCAGCGTCTTGCTGCCGAGGTGGAGGCCGAACAGGTCGGCGAAGCTGACGGTGCAGGAGACCGTGACGGTGACGTAGCCGGACTGGCCGGCCCGGGTGGGGATGCTCATGTGCGGGATGGACACCGCCGGGGTGCAATGCAGCGCCGTGCTGGATGCCGCCATGTCCTTCTTCGCGGCCTGGTAGGCGGCCGTGGAAGCTTCACCGGCGGTCTTGGAGATGGAGGCGGCCCGCGCGGCGTCCTCGGCGGCGTTGTCCACGACCTGGCCGGTGAGCGCGACGCGGCCGGCGGCCCAGGCCAGGCACAGGAACAGGATCAGCACGGGCAGCACGATGGCGGCCTCGATGCTGACGGAGCCGCACTGGCGGCCGTGGCGCAGCGGATCGGGGTGGGGTGTCACCGGCTGTTCCACTTCTCCACGGGCGCCGAGGCGCTCTGGCTGACCGTGAAGCCGCTGATGCCGGGGATCAGGGACTGGGCCTGCCCGGTGACGGTGATGGTGATGCGGGTGGCGGAGCTGCCCTTGGCCGAGGCGTGCGGGGAGCGCAGGGAGTCGCCCCCCAGCCGCGTGGCGCTCTCGCCTGCGCGGGCGAGTCCGGTGTTGATGTTGGAGCCGTAGGTCCGCGCGGCGACGACGCCTTCTCGGGCCGCGGTCTGGGCGACCAGCCGGGCGTAGTACCACATTATGGCCTGGACGATCATGACGGTGAACAGGATGACGAAGGGGAAGATGATCGCGGTCTCGATCGAGGCATCCCCGCGCTCTTCACCCTCACGCATACGCCGCGCCAGGTCCCGCAGAGCTCTGGGCAGCCGGCGGGGCGCTGGTGACGGGCCGTCGGTTGGCATGTGCTTCCTTCCAGTGAGCGGGCGCGCGGCGCAGAGCGGGGGAGAGGGGTAGGTGGTGCTCCGCCGGGCCCGGGGGTTCGCGGGCCCGGCGGAGCGTGCCGGCTCACTGGGTGGACAGCTTGCCCTTGTACTTGGTGGCCAGGGTGGCGATCACCGCAGCGATCGCCACGGCGAGGGCGATGGCGGCCACCCAGATGATCACGGTGGTGATGGAGACGTCGCCGCGCTCCTTCTCCTCGCGCAGCTCCTCCATACGGGACGCGGCCCACGCGATCACCGCCGCGAAGCCGATGGTCTCCGGGAGGCGGTACAGCGTGTGCCTGGCCTTGTCGATCGGGCTCATGGTGAGAGATCTTCCTTCGGTGTGGTGCGGATGGATTGAGTGGTGCCGTCAGGAGCTGAGGATGCGCATGACGGCGGGGAAGCCGATGAGGACCATCACCAGCACCGCGAGCAGGGCGCCGGGGGCGGTCATCTTCTCCGAGTCGGCGTTGGCCTCCTCGGCCTGCTTGGACATCAGCTCGCTGCGCAGCGACTTGGCGCGGGCACGCAGCGTGTTGTACACGGCCGCCCCCTCGGTCGAGGACAGGCTCATGATGTCCGCGACGTCGGCGAGCTGCGGCACGTCGAGGTCCTCGGCCATGCGCTTGAGCTCGACCCACGGGGCGACCTTGTCGATCCGGGCGCGTTCCAGGGCCTGCCGGATCCGCAGGAAGGCCCAGCCCTGGCCGACGCCGGCCGCGCGTTCCACGGCCTCGGACGGTCCGGCGTCGCCGGCCCGCTCGAGGGCGATCAGATCCAGGTAGGCGGCGATGGCGTGGGAGAACTCCGCGCGGGCCCGCCGGGCCTTGTCACGGACCTCCCAGTCGGCCAGGACGAAGAAGAACCCGCCCACCGCCAGGCCCGCCGCCAGCGGGACGGGCAGCGGCAGCGAGTTCCCGGTGACCATCACGATGGTGTTGAGCAGGGTCGGGAAGATCAGGCCGAGCAGGGCAAGGGCCACCCGCGTGAGCATGTGGACGGCCGGGCTCTTGCCCAGCAGCGCCAGGTCCTTGTGGCGGATCGTCACCCCGGGCACGCCCTGGAGGCGCTGGAGCAGCCAGCGGCCGACCTTCTCGTCCTGGCTGAGCTCTTCCTGGTCGTGGTCCAGCACCGGGGCCTGGTTGATCTGATCGAGGGCTGCGGCCAGCTGGGGCTGCGGCCTGGACGCCGCTCGGACGAGCACGGCGATGCCAGCGCCGACCAGAACCCCGGCCAGGACCGCGAAGACGGGAATCACCGCGCACCTCCGGCGGCAGCAATGGCCACCGGGGCGCCGGATCCGGCCCGGCCCGCAGGAGCGGGCACGGTGACGGAGCTGCGCGGGTCGGCGGCCAGGAACCTGGGGGTGGGACGGAAGGTGGCGAGCTGCCGCATCCAGGCCAGGACACCGGCGAACGCGCCGATCAGCATGGCAAGGACCATCTGCCCGAGCACGCTGCCGTAGGGCTTGATGTATTCCGTGTCGAAGCTCCCGCCGACGACGGTCAGCAGAGTCATTCCCGTCATCCACCGCACCGTGGTGCGCGGCTTGGCCCGGTCCGCCTCGATCTCGCGGCGCTGGCGGACCTCGTCGCGCACGGAGTCGGCAAGGTCCTCCAAATTCCGGGCCAGGCCCGGACCACGGTCGGAGACACGAAGGATCAGCGCGGCACAGACCTTGTCTGCGGTCGCATCGCTCAGCCGGTCCGCGAACGCGCTCAGGGCGTCCTCCGGACGCCAGCCGGACTGCAGCCGGGCTGCGAGCTCACCCACCGGCTTCTCCAGAGCAGCCGGCGCGGTGCGGCGCGAATCCTTCATGGCCTGCTCCAGGCCGACACCGAGGTGGAGGACATCGGCGAGCCGCCGCGTCCACTCGGCCAGGGCGTCCAGCTCGGCGATCCGGATGCTGGCGGCCCTGCCAGGGCTCAGAAGCCACGGCAGGCCGACCGTGAGCAGCACCAGCAGCAGCCCGATGACGAGCCAGCCGGTGAAGGCCCACGCGGCCAGACCGAGCACACCGCCGACCATCCAGCGGGCACGCAGCTGCGCCCGGGCGGCGGCACTCTGGTCGCTGCCGCGCAGGGCGGCCCGGAACCGGCCGACCGGGCCGGGGGTGCGCGGGGCGGTGGTGCCGACGATGCCCGCGGCCAGGCCGACCAGCCCGCCTGCCAGGAGCAGCCCGCCCAGCAGGCCCGCCAGCATCAGTCCTGTCGTGCCCATCTAGCCACCCACCTTCACGTCCAGCGGCATCTGCCAGGCCCCGCCGGGGGCGCGCAGCAGGTCGGCGTCGAAGCCGACACGGGCCAGGTCGGCCACGCAAGCGGGGTTCATCCGCGGTACGGCGCGCAGCTCCCCGAGCTCAGGGCTGGGGCCGAAGATGGTGTTGACGGTCGGGCGGCCGTTCTCGCCGGCGCCCGTGACCTCCAGGACCTGCGAGACGAAGCGGTGCTTGCGGCCGCCGATCGCGGTCTCGTCGAACATGCGCAGGAAGACCACCGCGTCGATGCCGTTGGCGATCTGCCGGTAAGCCAGCTGCTCGCTGAAGCCCTCACCCGCCTGCATGTAGAGCTCGGCGATGCGGTCGAAGACCATGCCGGCCTCGCGGGCGTGGATGGTGCACAGGGAGCCGCCCTCGCCGTTGGTCATCGACTGCAGCATGGGCACGACCTCGCGGCCGCGGACCTCGCCGACCACGATCCGCGACAGGTTCATGCGCAGGCTCGGGTAGATGAGGTCGTTGACGGTGATCTCGCCGGCGGCCTGGCCATCGACGCGCTCCCCGTTGCCCTCACGGGCCTCCATCGCCACGACCTGCCGGTCGGGTTCCAGCTCGTGAAGGAAGAGCTCGAACTCGGTCTCCAGGGTGCCGATCCGCTCGTCCATCGGGATCTCGCGGGCCATGGCCCGCATCAGGCTCGTCTTGCCCGCGCCCTGGCCGCCGGCGATCAGGATGTTCTTGCGGGCCAGGATCAGCGCCTTCAGGTATGCGGCCAGCGTCGTGTCGATCGCGCCGAGCGCCACCATGCCGGGAAGGTCGGTCCTGCGTACGCGGTGGCGGCGGATGGTCACCTGCGGGCGGGGCGTGACCTCGGTCATCGCCTGCAGACGGGATCCGTCCGGCAGCCGAAGCGCCAGCATCGGACTGGCCGTGGACAGCGTCCGCTCGCCATGGCCGGAGCGCCGGGCGAGGTCGCGCAACAGCTCGACCAGGTCCTCGTCGGACTCGGCGATCGGCGCCACCGGAACCTTTCCGCGGTCGGCGTAGTCGATGACGACCCGGTCGTAACCGTTGACGAGGATGTTCTCCACCGACTCGTCGTCCAGGTAGGGCTGCAGCCGCCCGGCACGGAACAGCAGGTCGAAGACCTGCGTCTCCAGGGCACGCTGCACCTCCTCGCTCGGCGCGGTACCCAGCTCGCCGGCGCGGGCGACGACCCACTGGGCGACCCGGGTGTTGATCAGTGCACGGGCACGCTGCTCGCGGTCGGCCTGGCTCATGCCGGGCTCCAGGGCGACGAGCGAGGCGAGCTCGTCCGAGACCAGGCGCCTGACCTGGCTGACGACCGCGGATTCCACCGGCGATCCGGGCGCCGCCTGCGGCCGCACAGCCAGGGCCGCAGCCGCAGAGGCGGAAGACGCGATGGCGGTGGGCTGCGGGGCGGGGACGGTACGCGTCGCGAACGGGTCGGTGGGCCCGGGCTCGACGAGCCGGACCGCCGGTGCCGCAGCGCTGCCACCGCGGGACACCACGGCCCGGCGCGGCGCCAGGGACGGTGCGGGCACCGTCTCCAACGCGGTGTCGGCCAGGACCGGCTCGGTGTGGACCGGGCTAGCGCGCAGCATGAGTGCCTCCGGGAATTGCGGCCCCGGCCGGAGCCTGGGGTGCCGGGCGAGGAGCGAGCTGCTCGCGGCGCCGGAGCACGAGGGCGTGGATGTGTTCGGCGGCGGTCGCCGCATGGCGCATCAGGTCGCTGCGCCTAAAGCGGCGTTCACCGAGGTCGGCACCGTCCGAGAGCACCTCTGCGGCCTTCGGGTCGAACGGCAGCTCGGCAACGACCGGAACGGACAGGCGATCGCTGATCTCCGCCGCGCCGTAGGGGCCCGCCGGGACCAGGAGCAGGCGCAGGGCGTCGCGTCCCACACCCCGGGCGTCGAGGTCCTCGGCCAGGGCCCGCACGCGGTGCTCGGCGTGGTGCACCCCGCGCAGTGTCGTGCGCACCACGGCCAGGACCAGGTCCGCACGGAGCACCAGGGAAGCCGCACCGTCGGAGCCGCCGCGCCGGCCCAGGTCGGCAATGACGTCGTGCTGCGCGCTGCCGTCGATGCCGGCCAGCAGGTCGGCGAGCTGCGGCCACACGCTCTGCATGCCCGGCGCCTGCGAGGGGCTGGTCAGGCCGGGCAGGACCAGGCGCTGCTTGGCCCCGTCGGACAGGTCCAGCAACTGCCGCCAGAACGCCTCGTTGAGGCGCCCGGTACGGGCGGCCACCGGGAGGTTCTGCAGGCCGTGCGGGCCGGGGGTGCCGCCGCGCAGCGCACCGGCGACGACGGAGCCGCCGTCCGGGTCGCACTCGGCCATGATGACGTGCCGGCCCTCACCCAGGGGCCAGGTCATCGACAGTGCCAGGGCTGCGGTGGTGGCGCCGGGCGCGCCGGGGCAGCCTGCGACTGCGATCAGTGCCATCAGCCGGCCGCCGAGGGGCTCTGCACGATGATGGCGATGTTGCCGGTGGAGGCGCGGGCCGCGAGGGTGGCGCCGCTGTTCGCGTCGACGGCGACGTCGACGGTGAGGGCGCCGCTGGAGTCAGGTGTGCCGACCCGTACCACCTGCGCGGGCAGGGAGGCGGGCGCCCCGGAGGAGCCGTCGCCGTCCGTCGCCGGGTTCTGCCCCGGCGTCGAGACGATGAGCACCTTCTCCCCGGGCACCAGCGCGGTAGCGGGCAGCTGACCGGGCTTGGCCTGGATCCCGACGAGCTGCTTGCCGGGCTGCACCAGAGCATCGGAGGTGACGTCGGCCTGGGTCAGTGTCGTTCCGGGCTGCAGCTGGACCGAGGCGTGCTGGCCCAGGATGGAGGACAGCCGGTCGGCGGAGACCGGTTTCAGCACGGGGTCCAGGCTGATGGATGCGACCGTCAGGTCGGCCCGGGTGATGACCTGTCCGAGGGCCAGGGGCTTGGCGACCACGAGGACCTCGCTGCGCTGGCCGGCGGCCGTCAGCGTCATCGCGCCGACGAGGCCGCCGGCTGCGATCAGGGCGACGGACAGGCCGATCAGTGCCGGGCGCCGCCGCCGGGCGTTCACCGGCTTCGGGGCGGCAGCCGCCGCGGCGGCCGTGGTCTGCTCGGGCACGCCGCGTGTCTTGGTGATGCTCACGTTCAAACTCCCGACAGGGATGGTCAGTTGTTGAGGACCTGGAGCTGCCCGATGACGACCGTGGTCGTCGCGGTCCGCGCAGTCATGATTGTTCCGTTCTGTCCGGAGGTGGCCCTCCAGTCCACCTGCCACGTGCTGTTCGCGGTGATGGTGAAGGCTCCGCCGGAGGAGGTCCGCTGGTAGGTGTGGCCGCAGGTCGGCGAGGAGCTGTTGCCGTATGAGGCGCTGTACGGCGTCCCGGCGTTCTTGCAGGTCATCGAGGTGCCGTCGCCCGTGTTCCAGGCGATCTGGGTGACGTGGGCGGTGGCGGTCACCGTCACGCCGCCGGCGCTGACGGATGCGGACTTGGGCCCCCAGGTGGACGCGGACTTGTTGTTCCACAGCCACACGGGCAGTCCGACCAGACCCATCGAGCCCTTCTTCGGCGCGATGCCGATGTCGGCGCCCTGGAGCCCGAGCAGCTTCATGGCCTGCTGAGCCATCTGCTGCGGGTCCACGCTGCCGCCGTATCCAGGCGGCGGGGTCTTGCGCCAGGTGATGCCGCCCAACAGCTCGGCGCCCCGGGCGGTGCACGTCACGTTGTAGAGCTTGCCGTCGCCCGCCTGCCAGTTGGCGGGCAGTCCGGTCGCGCCGGCCACCTCCGGGTCGCCCGGCTGCGGCTGCGGGTCCAGGGCCTCCCAGTAGCAGTTGTCGCTCGGGTTGAACCAGCCCAGGTCCGGCCGGTGGCACGGGACCTCCTTGGTCGCGCCGGACCCGTCCAGCTGGTGCAGCAGGCAGGTGGAGTCCCCGCCTCCGCCCCCGCCGGTGCCTCCACCTCCGCCGGTGCCTCCGCCGGTGCCTTCACCCCCGCCGCCTCCCACGATGATGCAGTTGGGCACGTTCGGCGGGCAGGTGACACCTCCGTCGGCGAGAGCGCGCGGCTGGGTGAGCAGCGCCGCGGCCGGGGCCAGGATCAGGGCCAGGACGACGCCCGCAGGTCTGCGGTACGTCAGCACGACTGATCCCGCTGGATGACCAGCTCCGTGATCAGCCAGGCCCCGTTGCCTCCGACCGCCGTGGAGTTCTCCACGTGCCGGAACTCGTTGGACGCGAGCTTCGCCGGCGTGCCGGTCTTCTTGTCCACGGGGATGAAGTCGGTGGAGTCGACGCAGCTGGTGATCTGCGCCGTCGGCGGTGTGGCCGCCATGTCGATGGAGGTGACCTTGGGAGAGAGGACCGGGTCGCCCTTCAGGACGAGGCCCTGGTCCTGGTAGTAGACCTCCGACGCGCGAACGCCGGCCAGGGCCTTGCCTGCGGCGAACTTCTGCAGCTCGGCGCCGTTCGCGCCCTCCATGCTGCCGGACTTGTAGATGGTCGCCACGGCCGCCCACAGCCCGCGGTAGGTCGCGAGCACCTGCTGCTTGGCGGCCTCGTCCGGGTCGCTGCTCGGAGAGGCCGACACCGACGGGGGTGCCTGCGCGACGGGCTTGCCGGAGGAGGTGCAGCCGGCGGAGAGCAGCATGGCGCAGCCCACGGCGGTGGCAGCAGCGGCCTTCAGCCGGCGCTGACCCGGGGCTTGATGTGAATATGACATGATCATTCCCCCCTGGAGAGAGGCAGTCGGGCGCGGTGTGTTCGGCTCTAGTGGGCCACACGGACGCGGGCATGACCCCGGGGCGGCACGGCTCCGTTGCCGTGCTGACACAGAGTCGGGACGGGGCAGGCGCGAACTCGGCCGTGCGTGCCGGCCGGGCGGACTACAAGGCGGCGCGTATCGCCAGTCGTACCGTCACGATTCCCGTGTCGAGTATCGAGGCCAGTCTCTGCACACCGGCGGCGTCGAGCTCGACCAGGCCGCGCTCGATCAAGGACATGCGGCTCTGGGCGACGCCCAGTCGGCGCGCAGCCTCCTGCTGCGTCAGCTGAGCCGCCAGGCGCAACCGCGCAATGCTCGGCGGATCGGCACGCAGCAGGCAGGAAACCGGGACATCCAGGCCATCCGCCATGGCGCAGAGCGTGCGCTGCTCCGGCAGGCGGCTGCCGCACTCGTACATCGACACGTGCGTCCTCAGGAGCGGCACCACCGACCTTGCGCGCACCCGCTCTGCCAGCTGACCTTGACTCAGGCCCACGCACCGCCGCTGCTCGCGCAGGGCTGCCGGATCGAAACAGGCGATCCCGCGACTGCCCAAGACCGTGATTCCCTCCGTGCCGCCGCGCGCCCCCGCCCGCCCTGAGGTCCGGGTCGGAGCCCCGCGCGCCTGACCGGGAAGCCCGGCGAGGACGGATGGGCGGGAGGATATCGGGATCGACGCGGACGCGCAGCACCTGCGTCGACCTGGTCTGGATGTGGCAGGCCCCGGCGAGAGGGCCGGCTGTGCCGCGTCGGCCGCGGAAGTCCTCCAGCGGCTTTTGTGCATACGTGTGCATGGATCCCCCCATCCCCCGACGCCCATCCCCGTTGCCCGGCCTGCGATCAGTTGATGGCATCTTGGGCCAGGTACCGTTCAGATCACGAGGGTTGAATCTTGCACGGGATTTCAGCCAGGTCAAGACTCATAACTCTCAGTGACATGATTCGGCCCGTGTGCCGCCCATGCATGTCCTGTTTGGCCTGATTTCGGGATCACTGAAACGGAGTATCGCTACCACAGGCAACGAAGGACGCTTCCTGACGTGGCGCCAGAGCCTGCCGGTGCGTTCGTAGTTGGCCGGTTCGAGAGGTTGACCTGCATATGCAGCCCTGGGCTGGAGCCGTCTTCGGGGACCGTGGCCGATCTGTGTGCAGGCACGGCGAAGCCCTCGACGGGCCGTGCGAACGGCACATCGAGGGCCTTGGGCCTGGAGCGGGGTGGCCGCCGGGGTCACTACGGGCGGGTGCCGACCGGAGACGGGAAGAGACGGACATCGGCTGGTCCGGTACGCGATGATGGACGTACGCCTACGAGTGGAGACACCGATGAGCTTGCCCGAGGAAGCGGTTCCCAACTCGGTCCGCCGGGCCGCGTGGTCCTCTCCGATCGCGTGGATCGCCGGATTCCTGGGCCAGCTCGTTCACGACCCTGACCACGTCGACGTCGCCCTGCGGTCCTCGGTCTACTACGGGCTGCTCGTGCCCGTGATCGTCTTCGTCGCCAGCGCGGTGATCGAGGTGCTGATGTCCTGGCGCCAGGACGTCTGAGGGCTGCCGGCACCACTCTGCGGGTCGTGGACGGCCCCGCGCCGGGCGGCAGGAAGCGGGTGGTGCTGATGGTGACCGGCTCTGCAGGCCGCTTGCCCTGTGGTCCGGAGGGCCAAGACCACGGTCGGGGCCGCCTTGTGGCGCTTCAGCGCGGCGAGTTCCCCGTTCCGGGACGGGCCCGCGGGTTCTGGCGCGGCGGCCGTGCGAGGAGTTCGACGGTGGCCCGGTCGACCAGATCGAGCGCACCACGCACGCCCTCTATCACCGCAACCCTGCTGAGGAGCTGGTCGCGTTCGGCCCGGAGCCCGGCCCGGGCCTTGACGGCCCGCTCCGCCACCTGCGGGTCGCGCAATGTGTCGCCGCAGGCGATCACGACGTGCCGGCCCAGCCTCCAGACGATGGCGTCCACGGCGGCGGAGCCCCCGTCTGGGGTGGGTCGGCCTCACCCCCCGAGCAGAGGAGAGCCGCAGCCGAGGAGCTCTTCAACCAGGAAGGTGGTGCGCGGGGCCAGCGCCGGCGGCAAGGCGCGCAGGAGGGGCCCGTCGGAAGTGGAGAAGCCGGGCAGGCAGAAGGCTCCGGCGAGCCGCACCGGGCGGCTGCCGGAGCTTTCGGTGAAGAGGGGACAGCTCAGCCGGAGCCGCTCCCACCCGAGAACCACGGAGCGGGCAACGGATGGGGCAGTGGGGGTCGAGCTGTGGCTGCTAAGGGAGGATCCGCGGCGGCCCGCTCGACCTGATCGATCGCGCCGCGGACATCCGCGAACGTCACGACCCAGGTTGCTGTGCTGGCGGCTCATCAGCCATCCTGCTGCGCGCTTCTGAGGAGCGTGGCAGAAGGTGGCGCCGTCTGGTCCGTGCCAGGCGCCTTGGCCAAGGGCGGGGCTTCGGTAGCGGTTACGGTGGTTAGAGCACTACAGATTCGGGTTTTCCTGTCTCCATCGACCGCCGCGAGTACGGTGACGGTGCGGTCGCCGCGGGGCGGCTGAATGGGGAGGGGTGGTCATGGGGCAGCAGTTGGCGCGGGTGCCGCTGGACGGCGGTGGCTCGGTTCTGGTCGAGGCAGCGGACGGTGCCACCGGACCGGTGAAGGCCGGCCGGGTGGGCGATGCGATCCGTGACCTGCCGGTGGGGCTGGGCGAGGCCCTGGAGCCGGTCACCGACCTGGCGCGCACGGTACTTCGCCGGTTTCGGGACGCGGGGCCGGCGGAGCTGGAGGTCGAGTTCGGGGTCGACCTGTCCACCGAAGCCGGCGTCGTGATCACCAAGACGGAGGCCAGCTGCCACCTGACGGTGAAGCTGCTGTGGCGCAGGGACGACGCAGGGCCCACTCCCGCGGCGGGAGGCGCGGCGTCAAGCTGATCCGGTGAATGACGGACACGCGGCCCTCGGAGCCGGTGCCCTGACCGTCGCGGTCGCACAGGTCCTCAATCGGGCCGGGGAGGTGGCGGGCTCGGGGTTCCTGGTTGCCGAGGACCTGCTGATCAGTTGCGCGCACGTCGTGGAAGCTGCCGGGTACAGCCCGGGTGACGAGGTGGAGCTCGCCTTCCCGCGTGTGCCCGGATCCCCCACGGTCTTGGGCCAGGTGCTGGAGGAAGGGTGGCGCGACCCGGAAGAACAGGACATCGCCCTGGTGCGACTGGAGCACGCGCCAGCGGGCACGGCTCCACTGTTGCTGGGTTCGGCGGCAGGCTGCGAAGGGCACCGGGTCCGCTCGATCGGCTTCCCCACACAGGCCCGGTCGGACGGGCACTTCGGGTCCGCCGTCGCCGTCGGGCTGCTGCCGCCCACCGACCGTGTTTGTGAGTTGCTGCAGCTGACCGGTGCCAACGATCTGACCACAGGTTTCAGCGGCGGGCCGGTCCTTGACGAGACGACAGGCCTGGTGGTTGGCATGCTCACCGAAATCACCGTCCCCGACGGCTACGACCGGGGGCAGGGCATTGCTCACGCCACCCCTACCTCGGTGCTGCGGGAGGCATGGCCCGCACTCGACGTTGGCGACGTGTCGCCGTACCGGGCGTTGGAACCATTCACCGCCGAGCATGCCCGCTGGTTCCGCGGGCGCGAGGAGGTGGTGCGCCGGGTGGTGGCGGGCATGGCGGGCGGGCAGCGGGTGGTGCTGCTGCTCGGCCCGTCCGGGTCGGGCAAGTCCTCGCTGATCCAGGCCGGAGTACTGCCCGCACTGGCCGCCGGAGGGCTGCCTGGCAGCGACCGCTGGCGCCAGGTGATCGTAAGACCGGGCCCGGACCTGACGGAAGTCCTCGGGCACGCAGGCATGTCCGCGGCCCTCCCCGAAGGGAATAGGCCAGCCAGCGTCAGGCCGTCGGGTTCCGGCCGGGGCGACGACCGGATGGTGCTGGTCGTCGACCAATTCGAGGAACTCCTCGCGCCCTCCGCCGAGCCCGAGGCCGTCGCGGCACTCACCGGCCTCGGCGAGGTGGTTCGCTCCGGCGCCCCGGTCGTCGTGATCCTGGTCATGCGCGATGACTTCTACTCCCGTCTGTCCGTGCTGGCCCCCGATCTGCTGCACACCGCACTGGAGACGCGGGGCGTGCTCAACGTTCCCGCCACCCTGACCGGCACGGAACTCGATGCGATCGTCACCGGCCCTGCCCAGGACCTGCAGGCACCGTTCGAAGCAGGGCTGGCGCGGCGGATCGTCTCCGACGTCCTCGCCCTGAACCCCGTCGCGCCCGCCGGGGTCGAGGCGCCGGTCACCGTACTGCCCCTGCTCGAAGTCGCCCTCACCCGGCTCTGGGAGCGGCGCCTCGACCATGGCGGGCGCCTCACCCACGATGCCTACCACCGCATCGGCGGCGTCACCGGTGCGATTGCCGAGTGGTGCAACGCCGCGCTCAGCGACATCGGCGAGCAGCGGCGGGCCGTCGCGCGGGAAGTCCTGACCGCCCTGGTCCGCCCCGCCGACGAGGCGCTGGCAATCCCCGCAGCTCGCCGGCAGCGCTCGCTCGGTGAACTGCGCAACCTTGCCGCCGCCGACGACACACCCGCAGCGGTGGATGCCGTCGACGAGGTCCTGGCCGTCTTCTCCCGCCACCGAATCCTCATTACCCGCCGAGTGCACGAGCCCGGACAGCCCGACGACGCGGAGGGGACACCGGTCGCCGAGCTGATCCACGATGCGCTTATCCGTGACTGGACGACCCTGCACGACTGGGTGACGGAGGACGCCAGGTTCAACAACTGGCGCGACCGCGCTCAGAACCAGTACGACCGCTGGCAGGAGCAGGAACCGGGAGAACGTGATCCCCAGGACCTGCCCGTCGGCAGCCTCCTCGCCGAGGGTACGGACTGGTCCGCACAGCGCCGTGTGCCGACCCACCTCGTGGCGTTCCTCGATGCAGGCCGCCACCGCCAGCAGACCGCCGCCCGGCGCAGCCGACGCCTCAACATCGTTCTGGCGACCTTCCTCGTCCTCGCGCTGATAGCCTCCGGCGTCGCCGCATGGCAGTGGAAGACGGCGACCACCGCCCAGCTCGCCGCCCAGTCCCGGCAACTCGCCGCCCAATCCGCCCTGGTGACCAGCACCGATCTCGAGCTGGCCTCCCTGCTCGCGGTCGCCGCCTACCGCACAAGCCCTACCACGGAAGCCGCCACCGCCCTTACCGCTGCCGCCAATTTCCCGATCCGCCGCCGCCTGACCACCGACGATAAAATCAGCGCGCACGCGGTGGCGTTCAGCCCCGACGGGCACACCCTCGCTACCGGACGCGGCGACGGGACTACCAGGCTGTGGGACCTCACCACCGGTAAGACCACCGCCACCCTCACCGGCCACACCGAAGCTGTGTACACGGTGGCGTTCAGCCCCGACGGGCACACCCTCGCCACCGGCAGCGGCGACGGGCGCGTGCGGCTGTGGGACGTCGCCAGCGGCAAGACCACCACCACCCTTAACCTCGCCGGTGACACCCGCGACGTGGTCGTGGTGGCGTTCAGCCCCGATGGACGTGCCCTCGCAACCGGCAGCGGCGACGGGAGCGTGCGGCTGTGGGATGTCGCCACCGGTAAGACCACCGCCACCCTCACCGGCCACACCAAAGTCGCCTACGTGGTGGCGTTCAGCCCCGACGGACGTACCCTCGCCACCGGCAGCTGGGACGGCACCGCACGGCTGTGGGACATCGCCAGCGGCAAGACCACCGCCACCCTCACCGGCCACACCGAAGCTGTGTACACGGTGGCGTTCAGCCCCGACGGGCACACCCTCGCCACCGGCAGCGGCGACGGGAGCGTGCGGCTGTGGGATGTCGCCAGCGGCAAGACCACCACCACCCTCACCGGCTCCGCCAGAACCGTAACCGGGGTGGCGTTCAGCCCCGACGGTCACACCCTCGCAACTGGTGGCTTGGACCGGACCGTAAGGCTGTGGGATGTCGCCAGCGGCAAGACCACCGCCACCCTCAGCGGTTTCAGCAGCGGGGTGGCCGTGGTGGCGTTCAGTCCCCATGGACGCACCATCGCCACCAGCAGCGACGACGGGCACGTACGTTTGTGGGACGTCGCCACCGGCAAGACCACCACCACGACCACCCCCGGTGATATCCGTCATGCGTGGTCAATGGCGTTCAGTCCCGACGGACGTACCGTCGCCACCGGCTACTACGGGACCACACGGTTGCAGGACGTGATTACCGGCGAAACCACCACCACCCTTACTGATCCGGATGGTGCCAGCGCGAGTGTGGCGGCCTTCAGCCCCGACGGACGCACCCTCGCAACCGGCAGCTACGACGGGCCCGCACGTCTGTGGGACGTCGCTACCGGCAAGACCACCAACCTCAATGCCACCGGCAAGACCACCGCCCTCAACAGCGACACCAAGGCAGTGTGGGCGGTGGCGTTCAGCCCCGACGGGCGCACCCTCGCAACCGGCAGCAGCGACGGCGCCGTACATCTGTGGGACGTGGCCACTGGTAGGACCATCATCACCCTCACTGGCCACAGTGGGGGGGTGGTCTCGGTGGCGTTCAGCCCCGACGGGCGCACCCTCGCAACCGGCAGCTTCGACGGGACCGCACGTCTGTGGGACGTCGCCACCGGCAAGACCACCACCACCATCAACAGCCACACCAAGGCAGTGTGGGCGGTGGCGTTCAGCCCCGACGGGCGCACCCTCACTACCACCAGCGACGACGGCGCCGTACACCTGTGGCACTACGCCAGTCCGAGTGCCACGATCACCGCCATCTGCAGTGCTGTCGGCCGCGACCTGACCTCCGAGGAAAGGGCGTGGTACCTACCCGACCAGACTGACGAAGCCATCTGCCCCGGGGAGCCACTCTTCTGACGATCCCGGCGGCCCGTCCGGGTGTCCGGGGCTGCCGCAGTCGGCCGGCGTCCGAGGAACCATGGGGGAGATTCTCGCGACCCGGCCGGTGGGAGGTCAGCAACGCCGAGGCAGGTACAAATGCTCTGCGTGGCGGCCCAGGTAGCCGGTGAAGGTGTCGACGCCGAGAGCGGCGAGCAGGCCGAGGGCGGCGCTGAGTGACGCTGCGCCGGCCAGACGGCTGGCCGCGAGCTGCGTGGGCGGGCACGGGCGGCATGGCGTGCATGAGAGCTCTGCGGGGAAGCAGGGAAGACGGGCAGGCAGAAGGCTCCGGCGAGCCGCGCTGGGCAGCTTGCCGGAGCCTTCAGTGAAGAGGGGCCAGTTCAACCGGAGCCGCGCCTACCCGCGAGCCACAGGGAGGGCGGGAGCAAGCAGGGAGCGGACGATGGGGCCGAGGCGCGGCCGCTACGAGACGACTTCGGCGCCCGCCCGTTCTACCCGGTCGATCGCAGCGCCGACACCCTCGATCGCGGCGACGCAAGAGAGAAGCCGGTCCCGCTCCGCCCGCAACTGCGAGCGCGCGGCGCCGGCCCGCTCGGCGACCTGCGGGTCACGCAGCGCGTCACCGCGGGCGACCACCACCCGGGGGCCCAGCCCCCAGACGATCGCGTTCACGGCCGCCGCCGCGGCCGCCAGAGCGTCAAGCTCGATCAGGACCCACTCGTAGTCGGCCGGGTCGCCGCCGAGCTCACGCAGCCGCTGCGCCAGTGCCCGGAACAGGCCGCCGGATCCGCCCGCCGGCTCCAGGAACCGCCCCCCGGCCGGAGGCAGACCGTCCACGGTGATGGTCGCGATGAGCTTGGAGATCTGGGGAGGGGTGTGGAACTCGCCGAGCCGCTGCCGGGCGCCCGGGGAACGAAGCTCCGTCAGCGTCCACGACAGCACGTCCACCTGGCTGCGCTCGCCGGGATCGCTGCTCCCGGTCATCTCCAGCAGGCCATGCTGCAGGCAGGCATCGACGACCTTCCGCATAGAGCGGGCCAGGTCAGAGGGGACCTTCTCCGTCAGCCAGGCCATCAGCGGGGCGAACACCGGGGCCAGCTCGGGACACTGCGCCCAGTGGTGGATCCAGACCTCGCGCAGCCCACGGACCAGGCGCTCGTCGCAGGCCTCGTTGATGGTCCGGGCGACGTCGCCCGGGTGGTCCTTCGCGGGGATCAGGGCCAGCGACGCGACGATGCTCAGCGGGATGTCCGGCTGGCTGCTGTAGGGGGTGGTGTGCCAGGCCCGGGCGACGGCTTCGCCCAGACGCTGGGCGTCGTCGTGGCTGCGCGGGCGGCCGAACAGGAGGGTGGAGCGCTGGGCGGGTGCGGGTGCAGTGGCGTGCATCAGGGCTCCGTCGGGAGTAGGGAAGACAGGCAGAGACAGCCGAGGCCGGGGCGGGGGTGCGGGGCGGATCAGGTCGCGAGGACGTAGGGGGAGGGGTGCTTGTATGCCTTGGACAGGTAGTGGCGCAGCGGGTCTCCCAGGGCCGGCCGACGATGGTGCCGATGACCGGGGGACGACCACCAGGGAGCGCCGCCAGGGGATCCGCTGGTTCAGTTGGTGGCGGCTTTGATGTGGCGGAGGTGGGCATCCCTGCGGATCCGGCCCAGGCGCTGCTTCATCTCCCCGATTCCGCGGGCGCCGGACAACGGGGCCTCGAGGTCCGGCCAGACAGCGCGCACAAGGTCGACGTACCGACTGCCGGCGAGCACCGTCACCTTCGCGTCCTCCAGGCTGCGCCCGAGGACCTGCTCCCGCACGACGCCTGCGTTGACGCTGCCGGGATCGCCGACGGTCAGGTCGTAGGGCTCGATCTCGGTGTCCAGGTCGAGGAGCCCGTGCGCGGCAGAGAGGATGTACAGGCGTCCGCCGTCGCGCAGGAGCTCCATGCCGGTGTAGCGGCAGGCCCAGTGGAACGAGCCGGTGTACAGCGTGCCCGCGGTGACCCGGCGGTCCTGCTTGGCCTTCCCGCAGCCGACGATGACGATGCGGAAGGGGCTGGCGCCCTCGGCGCGCGCTCTGACCCAGCCTTCCTCGGTCAGCGCGCCGCCCCAGACCTCCAGGGCCTCCTTTGTCGCTTCCCGGCCCTGCAGGCAGTCCTTGCTCTGATCCAGGCCGACGTAGCCGAGGCCGGCGAGGGAGACCGTCGTGCGCAGGTTGACGCTCTTCGGCAGCAGGCCGAGCGGGTCCTTGGCCCCGCTCAGCAGAGCGCGGCGGTGGGCCGGTGTGAGACGGGGGCGGGTCAGGCGAGCCGAGCGCGGTCCGCTGGGGGCGTGCTCGTGGTGCGCGGTCATGGGGCTCTCTCTCGTGGTGAGGGGTAGTCAGGTGCTCGTCCAGCGGGCGGGCAAGGTGGTGTCTCCGGTGTCTTCGCGGCGCTGGTCTTCCAGGTCGGCGGCGCGGACGCGAGCGATGTGCCACTCCTGGGTCTCGTGCTCGCTGGGGCGCCGGCAGCGTTTCCGGGGCGGTGCCCCGCATTGGGGGCAGGTCAGCGCGGCCGGGCAGGTGTCGCCCGGGTTGAAGCCGTCGCAGAAGGCGCAGGGGGTTCCAGGGGCCGCTGGCAGAGGCCGGCCGGCGACGTCGACGAGCAGCCCGCTCTCACGCCGGGTCCGCTCCTCGTCCTTGGACGAGGGCGGCCCGAACGGCTGCCGCACCTCGCCCAGGGGCGACTCCTGCGCCGTGCTGGCCTTCACCAGCCGACCAGGCAGCGGCCTTCAGCGGCGAGCCGCGCGAGGCGGTCCAGGTGGGCGCGCAGCTGCCCCAGATCCGGCTCGGAGTACCCGTAGCGGTCGAAGACCGCGCGGGCGGCGAGGGTGCGCGAGGCCGCCCAGGCGAGCTGATCGCGAGCCCGCTGGAGGTCGAACAGGGCCCGCATCGCGGCGACGTGCCGGGCGGAGTCAATGACCGGTTCCAGCCCGGACCGGTGGTGGGGGTCGTGCACGAGCTCGGTGATGTGCGGCCCGGCCAGGTCCGTCATCTGCTGGGCAGAGGCGAGCCACCTGCGGTCCGCGTCCGCCAGGGCCAGGGTCCAGCTGGCGCCCGCGTCGGTGCTGACCAGGCCGTAATGCAGGGTCAGGTCGACCCGGTGCCTGACGGCCACGGTTGCCCGGATGTCCAGGTGCTCGCCGTGCGCGATGCCGCTATCGCCGCGACCGGCGGTGAAGATCACGCTGGCGGACCGGCCGCTGATGGCGGTCTGCACCGCGTAGGACCGGCTGGCCAAGGCCTCGACGTCGAGTTCCACCGACGGCGCGCCGTCCTGGTTGGAAGTCGCACCGGCGTGGAGCAGCCCGCCGCGAAGCTGCTGGATCAGGCGCGCAGTGAGATCGTCCGCTGTGCAGACCCCGGCGGACCTGCGGATCGTGCGGATGCCGTCGCGCAGCACGGCAACCAGCTGCTCTTCGACGAGCAAGGCGTCGACGTCGACCAAGTCCATGGCGAAACTCCTTTGCGGTAGCGAAGGGTCGGAAGAAGTGCGCGCCGGTCGGCGGACGGAAGTGGTCGATGCCGACGTCAGGCGAGTGAGCGTGAATCAGCTGGTGGCCCCGCGCGTCGATGCGTTGCAGCGCGGACGTGACAGGAGCGCGCGCCGTGGAGCCCCACCAACAAGATTCAACTTACATGCCTAATTCTTATTTTGCAATGCCATGGCTGTGGGCTGCTCTCGGGCTCACGCAGGTTCTCCGGCCCGCCTGCGCAATCGGCGGGTCGGAGAGATGTGGTCAGCGGACGATGCTGACCAGGACGACGACGCAATCCGCGTCGAGGCCGTCGAGGTACGCGTTCGCCTCCCGGTGGTACGCCAGCGCTTCCGGTGCGCGCGGGCCGGGGTGGCGGGCACCGGAGGGATCGGCCACCCACACGTCGTCGACGGTCAGCAGCGCGCTGGCGGTCACCGCCTGCAGCCCGGCCTCTTCGAAGAGCCGGTCGCGATCGCCGAAGAGGACCACCGGGTCCTCCGTCTTGCCCACGAGTCGCTGCGCACGGGCGACAGCGACCTGCGGCTGGGCCTCGAACAGCTGCGTAGCCGCAGCGGACCGTCCCAGCTCGGCCTCGAAGTCCGCCAGCGCGTGGACGCCGGGAGTCCCAGCGGTGATCTCGGTCCACCGGACGTACCGCTCTGCGGCGACCAGCTGAGCCTCGCGCCGGGCCGCGTCCAGGTCGAGCAGGCGCAGCGGCCCGCCGTCGGCCCGCTCCTGCGGGCAGTCGGACGCGCGGACCAGCTCGGGACAGGCCGGGTCGATCCCGGCGGCGAGGTGGAACAGGCCGGGGAACCTCTCCCCGATCGTGTACTCCTGCCACTGGCCCTGCGGGTTCCAGTCGGTGAGCTCGAAGAACCGGACGACGCCGTCCGGGCCCTCCTCGTGGCGCCAGCCGCGGCCGGTGCTCTCCGCCAGGAGGCCGACCATCACATCCGGCGCCAGGTTCTGCTCGCCGTCCCTCTGCGGGTCGAACTCGTCACGCCAGTCAGGGCGCTCGTGCCACTGCTCGTCGGTGCAGAGGGAGAACGGTCCAAGGCCGCCTCCACGGCGCTCTCGACGTCGTCGGGATCGGTCGGGGACAGGCACACCATTACGGGTGCGTACGACATGAGCAGACTCCGTTTCAGCAGGTGCCGGTGGGCGTGGCGGACTGGGCGGCGCGGTCGAGTCCGGCGAGCGCGTCGCGGAAGGCGCGCAGCGCCAGGACGGCCTGGCTCTTCGGCCGACTGGGCCACTCGGGTCTTCGTCGCGGGCGACGTCGAAGCCGATGTTCTCGTCGAGCATGGCCAGGGCTGTGCTGACGGTTTCGTGCGCGGTGCGGTAGTCGGTCGGCACTGTTCCTCCGGGGCCGTCAGGTCCGGTCGTCGGCGGGCTGGAAGCGCTGGCAGGCGGGGAAAGCCGGCTGAACGTTGGGGCCGGGGCGGCGCTTCGAGGCGCGGACACGGCACTTGAGGCGGGTGCCGTGAGTTGCGGCGCGCTCGTAGAGGAAGGCGCAGCCGCCGCACACGGGCGCCTCCTCCTGCGCGCCAGCCTCCAGCAGCGGAAGCAAGGTCGCGGGGTGGCGGCCCCGGTCGAAGTGGATCCGGGCGCTGCCCCGGCCAGGATGGGGCGAGTCGGCAGCGCTGCGCTTGGCGATGGCGGACATGGGAACGGCCTCCGAGGGCGAGAGTCGGTCACGGACTGGCGGGCGCCCCGCCCGCTCGGCTCGACGGGGCGCCCGGTGAAGAGCGGATTCGTTACGGCTGCGCCTCGTCGGCGACCGGGTTGAGCCGCGTCCAGACCTGGAGAACGGCACCGTCCCGCTGGATCTCGGCCTGCCAGTAGAAGCCTGCGCGGTCCCCCACCAGCTCCGGTTCGGCGGGCATGAGGGCCGCGGCCTGTTCGACGCGCAGCATCCGGCCGACGTCGTCGCCGGTGTCTGACGGGACCTGGAGGCAGGCGCGGGCCTCCGGGCCGACCACCGCCCGAAGCGGGAACGGTGCCGCGGCGATGGCTTCGGCAAGCGCTCCCGCGGCGCGGAGGACTTCGGCCAGTGCGGCGGTGGAGGGTGAGGCGTCGGTGCGGACGGCGGCGGTCACAGGCGCGTCCCCTTCGGTGCGGCGGTCTTCGGCTTCGCGGCGGAGTACGGACGCAGCCGCCGGGCCTCGACGTCCCAGGTGTCCTCGCCCTCGTGCTCCCACTCGTGCGGGCGCGCCTCGGCCGACAGCAGAAGGCACGGGACCTCGTCGTCATCGCCTGAGTCGTCGAGGTCCTCGGGGAGCCGGTCGAAGACCGCCCCGTTGATGTAGAGGTAGCGCAGCATGGTGCGGAGCGCGAAGGGGTCGTCCGGGGCGAGGTTGCCCCACTGCGCCCGCAGCTCGGCGTGCTCGGGCCCGAGCGGCGGCATGTGGCCCTCGAAGTCGAACAGCACGTCACCGGCGGTGTCGCGGACGCTCTCCGGGAAGAGGTGCTCGTCCCGCTCGGTGTCCTCCTGGATCATCAGGGTCAGGTAGGCGGCGCCGGGGAGCTGGGCGCTCAGGGTGTCGGCGATCGTGCGGGCGACGAGCCGGGCCATGTCCCGCTGGGCGTCGACGGTGGCGAGCCACGCCGGGAAGAGGGCGGCCTCGTGCTTGGTGGCGGGAGAAGTGGTCGTCACGGATCTCTCCAAGGCTCAGGTGGCTGGGTGTGGCGCTCATGGGCGCGGTCGGGCTGGGCTGTTCTACCGACCCTTGCGCAATCAATGTACATGAACAATTCTTATATTGCAATGTCAATCGGTCGGTCTTGCTTCCGTCGCACCTCGGTCAGGTCATGGCTTTCTGCCGATTGCACTGCGGACTCGTACCGCGGCCGCAAATCTCTGAGACCAGCTCCATCTGGGCGAGGTTCTTCTCGGCCCAGCCGTATGCGCGCTCCTCGTGCGATGTGCGACTGTCCATGATTCCGCTGGGCGACCCGGGCCACTCCGAAGGCCGGTGAAGGTCGTAGCGGTTGTTCTTCCACCCGAGCCAGATCTCGCGGTGCGCGGGGCACTCCTTCACGTGCTCGGGCATCTTCACGCCGAACGGGCTGCCCCAGTCGTGCTGCAGGGGGTAGCAGCCCTGCCGCCGGGCCTGCTCGAAGATCTGACGGGAGCGGGCTGCGTCATCGGTCATGCTGCCTCCTCGAACTGCCGTATGGCCAAGCCGTGGTACGTGGGGTTCAGGTCGATGCAGGTGGCCTTGGTGCGGGCGCAGGGGTCGAACGTGGTCAGGCCGGAAGGCCGAGTACAGCGACGCGGTGCCAGACCTTGGAGAAGTTGCGCCGCGCCTTCTCCACAGCCGTGGCGGGCGCGCAGACCAGGAACTCCTCGGCGGCGCCGAAGCGCATCGGGTTGGGAAGCCTGCGCATGTAGAGGCGCTGGATCGGCACTCCGTGGCGCTGGTCCCGCTCCAGGGCCGCGCCCGCCTTCACGGCTTCCTCCTGCAGACGGTCGGCGCACGCCGTCCGGGTCCCGGTCGCCATGATCGCCAGCGACCGCCAGGGCGTCCCCTTGAGCGCGCGGTCGCGGCAGGCGGGTTCGATGCAGTCATCCGGGTGCTTCTCGCGGCACGCCTCGATACGGCCTGCGGTGTAGACCCGCCGTACCCGATACAGCGCCCAGTCCTGGGCCGGGTCGTTCAGCAGGGCCTCGAACTCGCCGAGCGCCTCGATGTTCCCGTCGGCGGCGACCTGGCTGTGCAGAGGCTCCTTGTTCGGGTACAGGGAGCCGTTCTCGTTCAGCGCCATCGACACGTACTCCAGGCGCATCGCCCGTCCCGCAGCAGAGGGCTCCTCGCGTAGCCGCAGCAGGTGCTCAGGCATCGACCCACACGAGAGGCTGTAGACACAGAACCAGCAGTTCGACCGCTTCCAGGGCCTTCCGGTGACCTCCTCCACCCTGCGCACGACGTCACTCCGGCTGCGCCCGGTCCGCACGAGCGGGTAGTCCAGCGCGACCGGGGCCGGCCCCGACTTCGCCTTGGTCTGCGCCTTCTCGGACTTCAGGGCCCTGCGATCCTCGGATGCGTTGTAGCCGATCGCCGTGCCGACGGCCGCGCCGGCGAACGCGTCGCGCACGAAGCCGTCCAGGACGAAGGCCTTGAACTTCAAGGAGCACTGGTTACCGCCGGCGGCCTGGACGACGGTGCCGCCGGTCTCCATCTCGTCCAGGAGGGTGAAGCGGCCACGCCGGTGGAGCCGGTAGGGCTCGCGGGTGTCGGCCAGAACCTCGTAGCCGTCGGTCAGGCTGCGCCCCTTGCGAGCGACTTCAACGAAGCGGACACGGCGCTCACGCAGTCTGGGCAGGATGGCCTGCTCGACCGCGGTGTAGGTGCTGTCGAACTCGCTGCCGACGACGGCGTGGAGAACGGTCAGGTCGGACAGGTCGGGCGCCAGGCCGTAGCCCTCCGGGTCGCGCAGGTACTCCAGGAGGACGTCCGTCGAGTCGTAGCCGAGGCCGTACGACAACGTCTTGTGCCGGGCGGCGCGGAAGCGGGCGAAGGAGTCCCGGAGCCGGGCCTCGGCCAGGACGAGATGCGGCTCCGGCTCGGCCGCCGGGCGGTCGAGGTCGAACAGGGTCAGTTCACGCACGGGCGCCGCTTCCCGGGGCTTCGCGGTGTGCGGCGATGGCCTGGTGGCCGGCCTTGGTGACCCGCCACGTTCCGCTCGGCGTGTGGCGGGCGAGCTTGGCGCCCGCCAGGTGCTGCACCGCGGCGGGGTGGCCTTCGACCGTCCCGTCCTTGCCGATGTTGCTGAAGATCCTCACTCCGCTGGGGCTCAAGTTCATGACGCGGACTCCTTCGAGTAGGTGGGCGCGGGGGCGGTGAGGGCCGGCAGTGCCGGGCCCGGCGCCGGGCTGCGCGGTCATGGCCGGTCCCTTCGCGGGGCCGGGTGGGCTGGGTTGTGCGGTCTGGCGGGTGGGGCGGTCACACCCGCCAGACCGAGAAGGCGGGATCAGGCGTCAGGCGTGTAGCGGCAGGTGATGTGCGTGTAGTCGGGCTCACCGGCCCGGTGGTACGCGAGCCTCCGGCGCCGCGCCTCGGCGCGGATCTTGGCGGTGTACGTCTCTCCGGGCTCGGTGCGGAAGACCTCGGTGAGTGCGGGGCGCTTGGCTTCCATGTCGTCGAAGGAGAGGAACCCCTGAACGGTGTAGGTCATGGTGATCTCCAGGCGGCTGGTCAGGCGGGCTTGCGGCAGGCGGTGGCGGTGTTGGCCCCGGCGATCAGCCGTCGGCGGGGTTCGTGATGTTCACGCCGTCGCGGGTGCGGGAGAGGGCCCGGTCGTAGGTGCGCTTCGGGTCGTCGAAGCCCCTGGCCGGGGCGTGAAGGGTGAGGGTCTTCGCGTTGACGCGCTTGACCCGGTAGCTGCTGGTGACGGCCATGTCGCGGCGGAAGTCCCGGACCGTGACGATGTCGCCCGGCAGGAAGTCGGACTGCTGCCAGGGGCGGCTCCGCGCGGCTTCGATCGCCACGAGATCGGCGACCGCCTCGGCCTGGTTCGCCTTGGCCTGCGCGTGCTCGGCCTCACGCTGGGCCTCAATTGCCCGCCGGGTTGCGTTGTCGGCACGGTTCCGATCGCGGACGGCGGACCGGTAGGAGTGGTGGCCGATCAGGAGGGGCTGGCCGCCGGCAAACCGGTCGTACATGCCGTCCGCCCGAGCGGACATGCTGTCGGCCTTGGCGGTGAGCTCCTCTGCGCGGCGGCGGGCGCGCTCTGCGCGGGCTGCAGCGGTGGCGTCGGTCAAGGTGGTGCCCTTCGGTTGAAGCGGTCTGTGAGTTGGGCGGAGGCGGGGCGGAGTTCCACGGCGTGGACGGTGGCGCTGTCGGGCCTCTTGCCGCCGAGACGGACGGCGGTGCGGGCGAGGCGCGCGGCGGCCTGGTCGGCGGGACCACGGCCGTAGTCGGGCCGGGCGCATGTTCGAACCATCCGACAACCAAGTTACATTGGAAATATTTGCAATACAATGCTCATGGAACGTGCAGTCAACCCCGGCTCAGGCCGGAGTCCTTCGGCGGCCGGTGCGTGGCCGAGTCGGCGTGCGGTGGTCGCCCTGGGGAAGCGGGTCTGCGGGCGAGAGTGCGTGCAGGGTGAGAAACGGTCGCCGGCCGACCCGTGGGTGGGTCCGGCCGGCGGCGGGTGAGCGGGCGTAAGTTGTCGGGGCGCGGCCCGCGGCGGACGCGGCGCTGTAGGGGGTCAGCCCTCGGTCTGGGCATTGCGCCGCTCCTGCTCGGCCTCGGTGACGACCTTCACGCCGACGGCCTGGTGGCCGTGGAGCTCGGCCCGCGCGCTGGACAGGACAGGCTCGACAGCGGCCTGGGCGGCCTCGATGGCGCCAGCTGCGGGGGCCAAAAGGGTGTCAGCCAGGGTGGCCAACCGCCGACTGTCCCGATGAACCAGCAGGGGGCCGGTCCTAAGGCCGGCTGGCCGGACACCACCCTGAAGTCGGCGATCTGTTCCTGGGTGCAGCACGATGTCATCCGAGCTGCCGGGTGGTGTGGTGAGGCGCGTGGGATGGGTAGGTCCGGAGGCGGGGATGGCCCGGAGAATCGGGCCCGAGAGGGATGATCTGAGTGGGGTGGGCTATGGCGCCGATCGTGCTGGTGCACGGGATCTTCAATCACGTCCGTGGCGCGTCGCCGGAACAGGCCGCGGCGCGTCGGGTAGCTGATTGCCGGCCGCGGCTGGTCGAGAGCCTGCGCCGGCTGTCGATCGAGGCGCCGGAGATGGTGATGGCCTACTACGCGGACCTGCTGCGCCCGGATCTTCCCGACCAGGCCCAGTCGGCCGGTGACGACACGAGCTTCGACGGCCTCAGTGCGGCGGAGCGTGCGGCGGCGGCCGAATGGCTGACCGCTGCCGGGGCCGTGCCTCCGGCCGATCCCCAGAACGTGGCGCTGGCACCGCTGCGGCAGATGCTCGGCTGGCTGGTCGACCAGCGAGGTGGCGGCCTGTCGGGCACAGCGCGGGAGCAGACGATCCGCCGCCTGGAGCGTGCGATCGTGGCGAACCTGCGCGAAGTGGAGGCCTACACCACCTGGCCGCAGCGACGGAACCTGGTGCGTGAGCGGGTCGCCGGGGTGATCCGGCGGGAGGCTCCGATGGTGGTGATCGCGCACTCGCTCGGCTCCTACGTCACCTACGAGACCCTGCACGCCCACACCGATCTGCAGGTGGAGCTGCTGGTGACGGTCGGCTCGCCGCTGCGGGTCCCGTCGCTGGCCTGCCGCCTGGACCCGGCGCTGCGCTCGGGCCGGGGCGCCCGGCCGGCCGGGGTGAAGCGGTGGGTGAACATCGCGGACGTCGGCGATGTGGTGGCCGTGCCGCCCAAGCTTGCCGAGGTGTTCCCGGTCGATGTGGACGAGACCTGCGACAACGGCCTGGGCTTCCACGGGATCGGTGGGTATCTCGCCAACGGCCTGCTGGCGGCGGCTGTCGCACCGTACATTTCCTGACAGGCAATCAGGAACAGTCGGGCCGCCGCAGGAGTCGCTTCCGCCCGCTCGGAAGCACGATTCGGGCCCGTTTCTGGGGCGGGGAAGGTGGTTCTTGCCCTTCCCCAAGACCGGGGTTCTGTGTCCTGCGCCGCCAGTGGGCTGGGTGTCGCTATTGGGCGGGACGGGGCGGCGAGGGGCCGGCCAGCGACGGGAAGTAAGAAGGAGGTCCAATGGTCAGGGCGCTGGTGGCGGGAGCCGGGGACTTCCCCGAGCCGTACGTGAGCGAGGACGATCAGGCCGACGGCGTCACCGCGTTCGAGCCGCTGCCGGTAGTCCGGAAGGCCGTGCAGGAACTGGCCTTCGCAATGGATCGGGCCGGTGCCATCACGGGCGGAGACCCGCTGCTGGACTGCACCAAGGCCGAGTTCAGTCGCGCATGGGACGAACTGCGCAGGCAGGCCAGTCCTGGTGAGCCCCTCGTCGTGCACTTCGCGGGCCACGGCACCCGGCCCACCGACGATGGCGCACTGTACCTGGCCACTGCTGGCGGCGAACCGCGCGACGAGCTGCTGGACGACACCTGTCTCAGCGTCGAGACCCTCCTGCGCACGGCCAGGAACAGTGGCCGGCAGGTGCTGTTCCTGCTCGACGTGTGCCAGGCCGGGCAGGCCGTCATTCAGCAGCAGCTCACCGACCTTGCCACCCGCCGCCCGCAGGACGTACAGCGCAACGTGTGGGTCATCGGCGCCTGCACCGCCGACACCATCACCTACGGCGCGCGTTTCACCGCCGCGACCACCGAGATCCTCCACCGCCTCGCCGACGGCGACCTCGACATTAGCCCGGACCAGAAATTCGTGCCGGTGCAGACCCTTGCCCGGGCCATCGACCGCCACCTCGCCGCCACCGACCGCCCCGCGCGACTGCCGGGTCAGAACCTCGTGTGCACCCCGGATGTGCACGCCGACCCTCAGGCCCAGCCGTTCTTCCGCAACCCCGCCCACCGCGCAGACCTCCGCACCGGCCTGGTGTCGGGCATGAACCCGCGGCTGCGCGAGTTTGCCCTCGCCTGCTCACCCGGCCTGGACCCACTGCACTTCGCCACCCGGGCCGCGGGCCAGCCCACCGCCACCGACATCCTCTTCTCCGGCCGCACCTCCCAGCTTCGGCAGATCCAGGCCTGGACCGATAAGGCCGGCCGGCGGGCGAGCCGAATGCTGGTGATCACCGGCGGCCCCGGCAGCGGAAAGTCTGCTCTCCTCGGCGTCACCGCCTGCCTGCTCCACCCCGAACTCAAAGAGTTCGGCGACCGCGTCGCCCGCTTCGTCCCGGGCTTCCGCCCTCGCCGGCCGCCGGGCACGGTACTTGCCGTCCACGCCCGCCAGCTCACCCTGCAGCAGATCACCGACTCCCTGCACCACCAGCTCCACCGGCAGCGCACCGCCGGCCCCACCCTCGACGGCCCCGGCGCATCGGCAGGGACCAGCGCCCCTGAGCAGGCGACCGTGGCAGACCTCATACAGGAACTGCGGAAAGCCCGCGACACCGTGGTGATCCTGGATGCCCTCGACGAGGCCGACAACCCCGCTGCCGTCTTGGGCGGACTCCTTCTGCCGCTCATCGCCCCCAACTTCGACAGCGATGTGGTTGGTTGTCGCGTCATCATCGGCACCAGGCCGTGGTGGGACACCCTTCCCGCCCTGCACCAGCACCTGGCCAAGCACCCGGACGCGCTCCTCGACCTCGACCCCGGTACCGAGGACGATCGCCGTGCGCTCGCCGACGACCTCGCCAGCTACCTGGGCAAAGTCCTCCCCTGGCAGCACCCGCCCAAGGAGACCCGCCGTATTGCCGAGCGGCTCGCCTCCTACGGCGACCACGGCGCCTTCCTCGTTGCCTACCTCTTCGCCGAGCACCTCACCACTGCCACATCCCAGCGCACCGCGGCCTTACCCCCCTGCAGCGTCACCGAGGTCTTCGACCTCCACCTGGACACCCTGACCGCTACCGAGCCATGGATTCGGCCCGTTCTCACGGTTCTGGGTCACGCGCGCGGCCAGGGCATGCCGCTCGACCTCATCCACGCCGCTGCCCTCGCCCACCAGCCACCCGCCCCTGGCCGCCCAACCCCCCAGCTCGCCGACACCCGTCGCGCTCTCACGAAAGCCGCCTTCTACCTGCGCGCCACCCCCGACACCGACCACCGGCTCCTCTACCGCTACTTCCACCAAGCCCTCGTCGACCACACCCAACCCGGCACCGACCCCGCAACCCTCCACCACAGCCTGATCAGCACCGTCCCCACCACTGCCGCGGGCACCCCAGACTGGCAACACGCTCATGCCTACCTGCTCCGCCACGCCGCGGACCACGCCGCGGCCGCGGGCGGGCACGCCCTCGAGGAGCTCCTCACAGACTCCGGATTCCTGGTCCATGCCTTCCCCGACAACCTCGTCCCCCATTTGCAGCGAGCGGGCAGCGAGCAGGTCCGTCTGAGCGCGCGCATCTACCGCACCACCACCGCCCGCGACCCACTCCGACACCAGCTCGAAGCCCGCCGAGATCTCCTCGCCCTTGATGCCTCCGCCTGGCAGCAGCCGGACCTGGCCCGCATCATCAGCCACACCCCACCCACCCCCACCACCCCGCTGGCCCCGCGCTGGGCCACCCAGCGCTTCGACCCCACCCGCCTGCACACCCTAAAAGGCCACATGAGCGGGGTGGACGCGGTGGCGGTGATCACCGGCCCGGACGGCCCGCTCGCCGTCACCACCAGCAATGATCGGGCTGCCATCGTGTGGGATCCCCTCACCGGCCGGCGCCTGCACACCCTCGAAGGCCACACTGACTCGGTGACCGCGGTTGCCGTAGTGCTGGGCATTGATGGCACCCCGCTCGCCGTCACCACCAGCAGAGATCGGACCGCCGTCGTCTGGAACCTGGTCACCGGCCGACGTCTGCATACCCTCAAAGACCACATCGGCGTAGTGAATGCGGTTGTGGTGGTGGCCGGCCCGGACGGCCCGCTCGCCGTCACCACCAGCGACGATCGGACCGCCGTCGTCTGGAACCTTGTCACCGGGCGGCGCCTGCACATCCTCAAAGGCCCACCCCGCCCTGACTGGATGATCGCGGTAGCCGCCGTGCTACGCCCTGACGGCACACCGCTCGCCATCACCACCAACTCCGACGGCACTGCCGTTGTTTGGGACCTCGTCACCGGCCGGCGCCGACGCACCCTCAAAGGCCACCCTGGCTGGGTGACCGCGGTTGCCGTAGTGCCGGGCTCCGCTGGCACCCCGCTCGCCGTCACCATTAGCCACGGGCAAGCCATCGTTTGGAACCTCGTCACCGGCCGGCGCCTGCACACTCTCAAAGGCCATACCGACTCAGTGAGTACGGTGGCGGGGTTCACCGGCCCGGACGGCCCGCTCGCCGTCACCACCAGCGACGATCGGACCGCCGTCGTCTGGAACCTTGTCACCGGCCAGCGCCTGCACACTCTGGAGGGCCACCCCGGCTTCGTGAAGGCGGTCGCTGTAGGGCCGGGCCCTGATGGCACCCCGCTCGCCGTCACCACCAGCCGCGAGCACGCCATTGTCTGGAACCTCGTCACCGGCCGGCGCCTGGATACCCTCGGGGGCCACACCGACTGGCTGGATGCGGTGGCGGTGTTCACCGGCCCGGACGGCCCGCTCGCTATTACCGCCAGCAGAGATCGGACCGCCGTCGTCTGGAACCTCGTCACCGGCCGGCGCCTCCACACCTTCGAAGGCCACACCGGCTGGGTGAGGGCGGTTGCCGTAGCGCCGGGCCCTGATGGCACCCCGCTCGCCGTCACCACCAGCCACGAGTGCGCCATCGTGTGGGACCCCAACGCTGGCAGGCGTCTGCTCACCGTTGAGGGCTGCACCAGCGGGGTGAGGGCGGTGGCGGTGTTCACCGGCCCGGACGGCCCGCTCGCCGTCACCGCCCGTAACGATCGGACCATCATTGTCTGGAGCCTCACCACCGGTCGGCGCCTCCACACCCTCGTGGGCCACACCAACTGGGTGACTGCGGTTGCCGTAGCGCTGGGCCCCGACGGCACCCCGCTCGCCATCACTACCAGCAAAGATCGGACCGCCATCGTGTGGGATCCCGTCGCCGGTCGGCGTCTTCATACCCTCGAAGGCCACGCTGACTCGGTGAGTGTGGTGGCGGTGTTCACCGGGCCGGACGGTCCGCTCGCCATCACCGCTGGCGATGATCGGACCGTCATGGTCTGGGATCCCGTCGCCGGTCGGCGTCTTCATACCCTCGAAGGCCACGCTGACTCGGTGAGTGCGGTGGCGGTGTTCACCGGGCCGGACGGTCCGCTCGCCATCACCACCAGCAAGGATCGGACCGTCATGGTCTGGGATCCCGTCGCCGGTCGGCGTCTTCATACCCTCGAAGGCCACGCTGACTCGGTGAGTGCGGTGGCGGTGTTCACCGGGCCGGACGGTCCGCTCGCCATCACCACCAGCAAGGATCGGACCGTCATGGTCTGGGATCCCGTCGCCGGTCGGCGTCTTCATACCCTCGAAGGCCACGCTGACTCGGTGAGTGCGGTGGCGGTGTTCACCGGGCCGGACGGTCCGCTCGCCATCACCACCAGCAAGGATCGGACCGCCATCGTCTGGAACCCCATCACTGGCAGAGTCGTCCATCGTTGCCACCTGCCGCACGAGGGAGGACCCGCTGCCGCCTGCGGCACCGGCTTTTTGGTGACATATGGCAGCGAAGTCGCCTACTTCGAATGGCCCCGCACCGCACCTTCAGGGCAATGAAGCCGTTGAAATGACCGCCGGCCGGACCCGTGGGTGGGTCCGGCCGGCGGTGGGTGAGTGGGGCGGGGGCGGGTTGTCGGGGCGCGGACGCGGCGGACGCGGCGCTGCAGGGGTCAGCCTTCTGTCTGGGCGTTGCGCCGCTCCTGTTCGGCCTCGGTGACGACCTCCAGGCCGACGACGCGGCGGTCGCCGAGTTCGGCCGGCGCAGCGGACAGGATCAGGTCGACGGCGGCCTGGGCGGCCTCGATCGGGCCGGCCGCGGTCACGCTGAGGATGGCGGCGAAGTTGCCGTTGCCGGCGGTTGTGGTGTTGGCCGCGTGCGTGGACAGTGTGGTGAGCACTTCGTCGTGGGTGTCGTCGGAGACGTTGGTCGCGTCGAGCTCGACCAGGACGCTCCAGTCCTGAGTGGTCATCGTGGTCCTCCTGGTCGGGCGGTTTGGTGCAGGGGGTGGAGGCCCGCCGGTGTCTCGGCGGGCCCGGGTGGTTCAGCGCTTCCAGATGAACCCGGCCTTGCGGAGCACGGCGATGGTGTTCAGCCAGGAGCGGTGATCGGAAGGCGTGCCCGCCAGGGTGGCGATCCGTCGCCCGTCCAGGCGAACGATCAGGTGACCGCTCTTGGAGGGAGTGACCTCGAACCCTTGCTTCTCCAGGGCCTTCGTCAGTTCCCGCACTTCCTTCTTCACTTGCTGCCTCCGCAGTTCCCCGTGGGCGTCCGCCGCCCTCACAGGAACTACTTTACAGCGCTAATGTTCATCTTGCAATGTCTGGATCTTTCTTTGTCGCTCGTCCCACGCCGCGCCCGCCCATGCCGGGCTGGTCGACGATGAAGTTGTACACCGTCCTGCGGAGCCACATGTCCTCGTAGACCTCCGGCCTGAGGCCGTCGCCCTCGCGGCGGTCCGCCACCGGAATCTGTCCCCGGCTGCGGTAGGACTGCATGGTCCCGCGGGCGATCGGCTTGCCGCGGTTGAAGTCCCCCAGGAGGGTGCGGAAGTCGTCCAGGTCGAGCAGGTCCCCGGGATTGCCCTGCGGGAGCTGGCGCAGCGCCGCCTCCCGGGCGGCCTCCTCTCCCTCGTGGGTGGCCAGCCACAGCTGGTTCTCGTGGCTGAGCACCCAGTTGTCCACCGCCGCCTCGTCGAACTGCTCCGCTTCGCGCCCGCGGCTGGCCCCTGCGGCCTGCGGAGCCTCTGCGGCCGGAAAGTCGGGCCGGGCGATCCAGCCCGTGACGACGTTGGCTCCGACGCCGTACTTCGCCCGGATGTCCTGGCGGGTGACGAAGCTGCGCCCGCCGGCCATCAGGACTCCTCCCGTCCGGCGACCGCAGTCACCGCAACGCGCGTGGCCGACAGCTGCCGGCTCGCGTAGATGCGCTCGCGGACGGTGGACCAGTACCAGCCCACGAAGTCGACGGCCGGCTCCACGCCGTCCTCTGGCCGGCGGTCCGCCGCAGGGACGAATCCGCGCGCCTCGTAGGTGCGGATGGTCGTCGGCGGCACTGCCCGCTCGCCCTCCGGCAGGTTCGGCCGCAGGTAGGCCATCATCTCGCCGAAGCGCCTGGCGTCGAGCAGCTCCTTCTCCGGGAGCTCGGGCAGGCCGAGCGGGTTCTCGTTCCCCTCGCGGCGCCGGGCGTACGCCCAGGCGCCGGGGTTGTTCACTCGCATCCACCGGTCGATCAGGATCGGGTCCCAGCGACCCTTCTTCACGGCCTCCGGGAACGTCTCGTCCTTCGTCCAGCGCCGGGCGGCCTGCTCCGCGACGTCGTACCGCGCCGCGATCGCCCGTACCGGCATCGGTAGCGGAGCGTGCTCCTGCTCAGTCATTCGACGTCTCCAGGTTCGGCCGGCCGTATGCCGGCCGGAAGGGGAATCCCGCAGGGGCGGGCGCGCCACGAACCTTACAGTCAAAAATGCCTTTCTGCAATGCCTGGCGTGGTGCCGGGGCCGGTGGCGCGACGCCGCCCGCCCTACCCGCCGGCGGCGTCGCGAAGGACGTCGCGCAGCTGCCGACGGTTGGTGCAGCAGCTGGCGATGAACGCAAGCTGGCTGGTCAGGCCAGCGTTGTTGATGTCGCTGGCGCGCCGGCCTGCGTCGTCGTGGGCCAGATCGTGGGCGTCCCAGAACGACAGGTCCGAGTGGGCGCCGTTGTTGAAGCCGACGGCGGCCGACTCGTCGAGCAAGCTGATCACGAGTTCGTCGAGGAGTTCCTCATCGAGCGCGAACTCGGCCGCGATGGAGGCAATCTGCTTGCTGGTCAGGGGATCGGGGGACATGGTGATCCTTCGGTCGAGGGTGGCTGGGCGGGAGGGCCGCGGGCGCACCACCCGCGCAAACTTCGGAGCGCTGCGCTCGCGGCCGATCGTCGGGGGCAGGTGCGGGGTCAGGCCGCGAAGGCCAGGCGCTGCTCCCAGCGCTGGCAGGCTTCCTCGCCCAGGTGGCGCCGTACGGCGTCGCCGCGGCGCCAGGTGAGCGGGCCGTCCAGTGCGTCGAGCATCCGAGCGGCGGCGACCACCCCGGCGAGGGTCTGGCCGGGCTTGAAGGTGTGGCCGATCCGGCGCTCCAGGTCGACGTACACCGCGGGGATGGGCAGGCCGAGGGCGAAGCACACCCGGGTGGCCAGTACGAGCGCGGCGTCCGGCGCCAAAATGCAGTAGGCACACGAGAAGTGTTCTCCATGATGCGTATGTCTCGTGAGACATCGTGACCGCTCGGCTCGGCAGCGTTCCATGGGTTCAGTCCGGCGCGACCGCCCAGCGCTCGCAGCGACTCTGAGACAACTCCGACTTGCACGACACGTGACTGAGATCACAGCAGGTCCAGCAGCTCCGAGGCTGGTCGGGCGTCAGACCTGGCTAGCCGTTGGGATCCTCGGAGTCCCTGAGTCCCTGCCTTGCCCGTCGCAGCACGTGGACCCCCAGCACCGTCCTTCCGATGCCGGGGGCCACATGTGCTTCCGGTGCCGGCCGCGGTTTCGGCCGTCCGGGGGTCAGGTGCGCTGGCCTGGCATTCGCGTCCGATGCACGAGCGGGATGCCGAGGCGCGCGGCCACGGTCTTTTCCAGGACGGAGACGACGTGGCTGGGGGTCACGTCGCGCAGCGGGATGACCCAGTACTCGACCCACTCGTCCCGCTTCGAGACGTTGCTGTTGATGTGCTGGTTGATCCTGGTCGCGGCCGCTCCCCGGTTCAGGCCCCGGGTGGGGGCGGTCTGGCCGCAGTAGCAGGCGTTGCCGTTGCGGTTGACCGCGATGTAGATCGCCTTGTTCTCGTGCCCGGAGTTCTGGCCGATGGGGATCGGCTCGGGCAGTGGTTCGGCGAGCCACGGGCCGGCGAGCCGGGTGAGCATGGCGTACCGGTCGTCGGTGATGGGGACGACGCCGATCCAGGTCGTGTTGGTCATCAGCGCGGCGCCCGCTCGGAGATGTCGCGCAGATCGTCGTCCATGTTGCGCAGGTGCGTGAACGACGCCTGGACCTCGACCCACGGGATCTTGTCGTCGGTGCGGTTCTCCTTGCGCATGTCGATCAGGTAGGCGAGGTCGCCCGCGGCCCCGGTGAGGGACTTCTGGAAGACGGTGAGGGCCTGCTCCTCGCGCTCGGTGTCAGTGGGGTCGTCGAGGTAGTTGTCGGGGTTGAAGCCGTGATTGGCAGCGAGGCGCAGGTGCGCGTTGAAGTCGCTGCCCTTCCAGTCGTCGCGCTCGACGAGCTGGCCGTCGGACCACCACCGGGGACGGAGGCCGGCCCGGATCCGCTTGATCGCGTCGGCGAGGACCAGCCGGCCCTCCTTCGTGTCGAGGACGGTGTTGATAACCGCTCCGACGCTGCTGCGCATGATCTTGAGGCCACCGACGAGCTGCTCGGCGGAGCCACCGGGGGCGAGGAGGTTGCCGCTGGTGACCAGGGTGGTCATGGCGATCACGCCGAGGAGCAGCCGGGCGGGCATGTCACCGTTCTCGGCGCGGATGTGGAGGTCGTCGACGGCCTGGTCGGTGTCGATGTTCTCGACGGTCCACTCATGGTTGACGAGGGCCTGCCAGAGGCAGCCGGTGTCGAGGGCAGTGCGCACCGAGGCCATGGTCTCCTTGGGGAGGCTGGAGTAGGAGCGCAGGCCGAGCTCGATGATCGGTCCGTTGCGGTGGCTGAGCTGGAGGCTGCGCTTGTCGAGCTTCGCGGCCATGATCGCGTTCAGGCGGCGTTCCTTGCGGGTGAGCTGCTGAACGACGAGGGCGAAGCGCAGTTCGCGGCAGGTGGGGTTGAGGCCGAGCGTCTTCATGGCGTCGGTGACGTCGGCGCGTCCGAGGAGGACGCCCTTCATGTCCTTGGAGTTGTCGCCGAGTTCGCCGGTGTCGGACAGGGCGGTGACGATCTCCTCGGCGGTGACGGCGTTCTGGGAGGCCGTCTCGAAGGGCTTCACGCCGATGTTCATGCGCATCAGCAGCGAGCGGACGGCGACCGGGAAGCGGCGCATGCCCATGGTGGGGTCGTCGTCGGTGTAGCCGACGATGACCTGCACCGGGACCGTCATGGCGTTGAGGATCTTGGTGGCCTGGTCGCGCTTGCCGCGGGCGGCCTTGCTCTCGCCCGGGTTGGCGTTGATCTGCTGGTAGGCGGCCTTGATGACCTTGCGGACGAGGTCGCGCCGCTCGGCGAGGTCGAGCCGCATGAGGTGGGACGGGAGCAGCGGGCGGGGCTCCGGGGAGGTGGTGTTGTCGATCCAGCTGCCGGGGACCTCGATGTCCCTGGTGCACGACGCCCAGCGGCTGTTGCCGTCGACGATGTCGAGGTCGTCGTCGGGGTGGTGGCCGGGGTTGACGAAGGTGGCGGGAACGGCGGTCAGGGGACGCTCGACGATGCGCCGGCCAACTTCCTGCGGGTTGTCCTTCCGAACGCGCGTGGACGCCCGGTCGATGGCGGTGAGGAGGTCGTCCATGGCATCGGCGTAGACGAGGGCTGCGTGGGTGTCGTGCGCGGTGGGCATGGCCAGGACCCGGCGGGTGCTGGCGGTGTTCGGGTCGGCGGCGTAGTGCGCCTCGTCGAGGAGACGGTCGTTCTCGATCGCGGGGGACAGCATCAGCGTGTACGCGCGGTAGGTGATGACGGTCAGCCAGCCGGTCTCGACGCGGTGGCGGTCCAGGCGGGCGCCGTCGAGCAGTCCCGGCTCGACCGCGCCGAACGCGATCCGGCGGACGGCGGTGGGGGAAAGCTGGGCGTCGGGGTGCAGTTCGAGGAACTTGATCGCCCTGGTGGTCTTGCTGACCGGCTCGACGTAGTGCTCGAACGGCGTGGAGCGGTCGCCGGAGCGGATGTCGATGACGGGGATGTCGCCGGCGTCGTCGTGTTCGGCGAGGAGGTCGATGGTGCTCAACGATGGTCCCATCCGGATGGGCAGCGCGAGACGGGGCTCGCGGCCGGTGATCGGCGTACGCGAGCAGAGCGCCATCGGAGCGCAACGCACCCGTGCCCGCCTCTGGGAGGACCGCGGTCCGTCTCTGGGCTGACCCGGCGTCGCTTCGGTGACCTGCAGGCGAATCCGGGTGCCCGCCCCGTGACGTGCAGGCGGCGTACTCGGGTCTTGCCGATGGATACCGCGGTGTCCACCGGCTGCACAACAGGCCGCCCTCGGCGGCGGCGACGGCAAGACCGTACACCCATCCGCGCTGACACCGCACGCGCATTGATGACCCTTCAGGTCAGACCGGGCTCTACCTGGCCGAACTCGCATGACAGACCATCAGGGGATGAGGCGGGAGCGTGCGGCGCGCGCCACCTCGGTGCCGGACCGGGCCGCGAACGCGGCCCGGTCGCCGTGCGGCTGGGCGTGCCCCGCCAAGTCGGAACGGCTCATTCTCGTCCCCAACGTTCAGCTGATACGGGATCATGTGAGCACCAACCGGATGTATCGCCCTGCAGCGCCAGGGCTGGATGGGCGGGTGCGATGGCGAACAAGGTGCAGGCAGTTGTCTTCGACTACAAGGCCGTGTTCCAAGCCGGGCAAGCCGGCATAACACCCCGCCCTGACATAGCCCAGCTACTCCACGCTCTCGATCAGCAAGGAGTGGCCTGGGTCCTGCTGACAATGCAGTCGATCGACGCTGCCGCACTCTGTTCCTTGGCCGGATTGCCGCAGCCCGCGCTCCACCTCTCGCAGGAGGACATCCCCGACCGAAAGGGCCGGGGCAGCGGACTCTGGCTCGACCAGGCAGCCGAACGGCTCCACCTCCGCAAGAACCAGCTAGTGATCGTCGGCACCACGGAATGGGACTGGTTGACCGGCATCAACGCCGGCGTGCTCTACCTCCACGCCCGCTGGGCGAGCGCGCTCGGCAAGCCGATCACCGCCCTGGGGGTGGACGACCCTGCAGACCTCTACTGGCTGCTCGACCGACACCTTCTCCACGAGCCGCAGTGGCTCTTCGCCCTTGACGACGAGAAGCGCTCGCTTCGGGTGCGCTCACTCTTTCAGCCCGACGAGACCTTCCCCGGGACCAGCCCCACCTCCTTCAATCTGAAGACCGTCTTCACCTACGACCGCACGGTGACTGTCGGGGACGGGAGCGCACGCGACATCCTCATGATGCACCTGCTTCTCTCGGCCTATTTGGACGGATCACTGCCCCACCGGGCCTGGTTCTGCGTCTACCCAAGCAGTACCCCTGGCCGGGTCAACGACCAGCTCGCCGAGTTCCTTGAGCCCGCCAAGGTCATGGTGGGCTCGTACTACAAGGGAGACCTACTCGTCCGGGCAACCCAGGCGACGGACACCAGCATGGCCCGCGCTACCGGGCGTCATGACACCGTCTCGATCGCCACCCAGGCGACCACCGTCCACCTCAACCCGAAGTACCAAAGCACTGTCAGGGGAAAGACAGTTGTCGTCTTCGACGACTTCACTACCGAGGGTATGAGCCTGGATTGGGCCAGGAACCTGCTAACCGAGGCCGGCGCCCGGCAGATCATCGGCGTGACCATCGGCAAGTACCGCAAGCCTTACACCGTGTTCACCCCGCGGCCCGGCGTCACGATCAACGCCTTCACCCCCAACGCCCTCACGCCGGCCGACTTCACCACCGAGTACCTCTCCCCAGGCTTCGGCACCGGCCCCGGCGACTTGGTCCGCGAGACTATGAGCAAGCTCATCGTTGGAGACACTGGCCTGCCCGACGTTGAACCCCGCCCCGCCATCCGGCCGCGGATCGCAGCACCGACGGTGGTACCCGCGAACTCCACTGCCGCTATCCGGCCCGCGCCGGCCGGCCGTCGCGAACCGATGCGCACCTACAAGAACGGACGCCAACGTCACATCGGCGACATCCTGAACCAGCTCGTCCCTTGGCACGGGGAGTATCTCTATCCCCCCGGGAAGCTCTCCAGCAGGGCGCTGTGGTGGTTCGCCCCCTTCGGCGGTCCCGTCAAAACCTGGTGGAGCACCCGGGAAGCCGAGACGCTGATCAGCTCGATGTGCGAGGAACACGGCATCATCTGGGAGCCTGTCCTGCCTCCCTACGGCGAAACCGAGCGGCTCGAGGCAGTACAGCGGATCGAGCGCCGCCGCCGGGCGGCGGACAGCTGACCGGCTGCCCGGTGCCTCCGTTCCCCACAGGGTGCCGCGAGATGGGCGCGAACCGGGCCTGGGGGCCGGGGGCAGCTGCGGCTTGCAGGCGGTGGGACGGAGCTTCCGCTATAGGCCGGCGATCGTGAGCTGGTGGTATGGCTCTTCTGCCTGAGCTGACGCGACGGGTGCCGAGTCCAGCTGCCCCAGGACGTCGTCAAGCGTCGCTACCATGACCGCCCGGCCGGCGGAGACCATCTTTGCGGCCCAGGGTTCCTGCGCGACCAGCGACCGCAGAAGGAAGACGCGCTTGCCGTGCTCGTACGCGATCCTCGCCTGCATCTTGGCGCCGGAGGTCCTGGACGCCTCGATCACGATGCTGCCCAGGGCGCTCCCGGACGTGACGACGTTGCGCCTGGGAAAGGTCCACCTCGCCGGGTTCGACAGGGGCCAGAACTGGGAGAACAGCGCTCCGCCCTCGCGGACGATCTGCTTGGCCAGTCCCTCGTTCGCTGCGGGGTAGACCTTCGAGGCGATGCCGTGGCCCAGGACCGCCACCGTCCGGCCTCCTGCATTCAGCGCCGCTACGTGCGCGGCCGAGTCGATGCCCAGCGCCAAGCCGGAGTACACGGCGACGTCCGCCTCGACCAGGCCCTTCGACATCCTCTTCGCCCGGCTGATTCCGTCCTCGGTCGCGCCGCGCGTGCCGACGACGGCCAAGGAGCGGCGGTCGGCGTCCGACAGGTCGCCCAGATAGAAGAGGAAGGGGGGCCTGTCGGGCACCAGCCGCAGGTTCGCCGGGTAGGCGTCGTCCAGCACGGTGACGATCCGCGCGCCGGCCAGCTCCGCGGCCTCCAGCTCGATGACGACGCGGTCGCGGGCCTCCGGGAGATGGGCGAGGGCAGTGCGCAGAATCGGCAGGCTCTCTCGGGCCGTACTGGACTGCTCCCGGATGTTCCCCTCGAGCGTTGCCTCGATGTCTGCTGCGCTTTCGCAGGTGCGGGCCAGCAGGCTCCAGTCCACGGACTTGTCGTTGACGCGAAGCGCGCACAGCGCCAGTAGGTCCCGATGCGTCTCAGAAAGCTCGCCGGGCAGTCTGCCCTGTCGGACGGAGGCAGGAGGGGATGGCATGATCGTTCCTTCTACTCGCGGCCCGAAGCTGTTCGAAGGGCGGTGCGGTACTACCTTGGGCCTGCTGCCATCATGGCGTACGCCGCCCACAAGGCTCCAGCCAGCGCACCGACCGACCTGGCCGGTCGCGGCGCATGCGCAGTGAGCGGCCAGCCAGACGAGGGCTCGGTCTCAGCTGGGCAGCGAGAAAAGGGCGGCGGTCTGCCGGGCTCTGTGGCAGAACCTCGGACGGCACCAACGGCTGACCTCGGTCCCTGCAGAGAGGTGACCGCTGTTTATGGGGAATCATGCCGTTCCTAGACCCCTAGCCCCATGGATTTTGACGCGAGCCACCGCTTTCGAAGAAGTCTTTTGCAACCCGACTATCAAGGCCAGTGGACTTCCACTCATGAGGCGGGAAGAAGACAGGCTTCAAGTCGGTGACGCAATCGTAAGTCACCAAAATTCCCTCCACCTCTACATTCACCTTGGCTACATTCGGGAGCGGGGCCTCTCGGACAGCCTTAAGCATTTCATTGATGTAGACAACGTCGCCATCACTGGCTTTCACCATCTGCCCGAGGGTGCGATAGTCGATGATTGTAGTCCTGGAGGTTTCTTCCTCGAAGAACATGCCCGAGTTTTGGGAGGTCACGATAAGACTCCTGAGCACCATATGGCCATCATGGAGAGGGTTTGGATCCGCGGAAAGAACTCGCTCGGCGAGCAGTGCCGCCCCGCCTTCTGATCTTAGCGTCTCGACCACGCCGCCAACTTGGGAAAAAGCCTTCGCCAGGCCACCCTTATTCAAAGAACGAAGGTAATCTTTTGCCCAGTAGGCGGGGAGGGTGGCCTTCGCCTCGATGGCGAATACGTAATACCCGAGCGTCTCCTCGCGCGAAACGACCAGCAAATCAATATCGGGTGCAGTTGGGTCGATCGCCGCAAGGGAAACATTCTTTCGGGCATAGAAGCCACCCGCCTTAAATACTGACGCCAGACGATCAACGAACGTGTCCCCGAGCGGGTTGCTAATGTGAGAAAGGAACCAGTTCGGATTTTGGCTGGCTTGAACGCGCAAGAGGTGCGCAGGTATGTCATCGTCGATGATGCTCTCGGCCGCCATTAGGTACTCTGGGAGCGCCGGGTGGTCGACGATGTTGAAGTACATTGGCTGGAGCTTCTTGCCTCGAGAGTATGTGAGATCACCCACAATGAGGCGAACTTCCGCGTCGGTCAATCCGGTGCCGACCACGAGCTCCTGCACGAGCTGGTCCTTTGGAAACTGAAATGTGGGCCATGTGGAATTAGCCCTAGCGAAGTATCGGTGATAGAGGGCCTTGGCGAGAAGGTACTCGTACACGCGACGGAAGTTCTCGTAGCTGTATTTATCCAGCGAGACCTCAGTGGATGCGGAATCCAGCAGATCGAACTTCAGGCGGGCACGCACGCGAGCCTCGGCGAGTGTCAACTCGAATGCTTTCCCGATATGCTCGCCGTCGCCGAACTCCTCTTTGCCGCGCAGTGAGAGTTCAATGCCAGGGTCCTCCACGCCCCGCCGGTGCATCTCAATATTGTCCAGGAGCATCGTATTCCACCCCTGGGAGAACTGTCGAGGTATGGAGGGGTCAGAAAATTCAATGGCGACGCGGTTTCGATCGAACTTCCACGAGAATGATCCCTCAGAGGTGTAGCTGTAGTAGAGATACTCCCTTATAAGGTAGTAGTGCGACAGGAATGTCAGATCTTCGACTACTTTTTCGACATCGCTTTCGATGCTGGATGTGCCACCCTCAATGATGAGTGGGAGTGCGACGTCAAGGCCTCTCCGGATTGTGCTGGCCAAGTCGCTCATCCCCGAGCCCCGAGAATCGGCGATCGAGAGAATACCGAACGCGTCGCGAAGGACCGACGGTGCAGACATCTTGAAGATGTCCCTGCTTTGCATTTCCCTATCGAGGGCCAGTTCAAATTCCTTGATTTGCTCGATACTCACCTGCGCCAACCCTCCGACTTTGACTCTCTGTTACCCAGCGCACAACCGGCAGCTCATGGCAGATTCGTCTATCACGCAAGAGATCCCCGATGGGCATCACTTATCACAGAAGCGACGGCCGGCCAGTCTCATCTGACAGGCCGTCGCCGTTTCTTCATTAGCCAGCTGCGGTTTCTCCGATAGTGAAGCCGCCGGACTTGTATTTGACGAATGCCGCGGTTAGACCTGCGATGAGTAGCCCGAGGGCCGCCGCAGTGCTGGTGGTCGAGGCCGTCGCGTCGAGGACGATGGGTTCCCACTCGTCCTTCTCTGCCGGATCAAGGGCGGTGGGTGCCCAGGACTGCAGGATGGTGGGAACCTCGCCCGGCCTCGAGCTGAAGAGGAGCTTGGTCCGCCACTGACAGGCGATCTGCGCTGCTGACCCGGCCGCGGTCGGTGCGGCGGTTGTAATCGTGGTCGGCAGTGTCGCGAAGCCGACCAAGATCCAGTCGACTGTCGCGGTGTACCACTCTTCGTCGCCGATCTTGTGGCCCGAGACGTCCTGAACGCGCCGCACGATTGCGTTCGGGGCGCTGATCCATGTGTTCCAACGAACGGGGGTGTAGTCGGTGGCCAGCCCGGTCAGGAAGCCGTTCACCGAGTTTCCGACCCAGGTGCGTGCCGGTGCCGCCAGCAGATCCTTGACTGCGGACTCCAGTGGGCTCAGCGTCTCCTCGCTGGCCAGCAGCTCGCTCAGCGCCTTCTGGATGAAATCCTCGTCGATGTCCAGCGGTGTGCTGAACTGTTCGACGACTTCGTCGAAGGACGTCAGGAGCACGAGTCGTTCCTCAAGGCCCTCAAGGTCCTCGGCCATCGGCGAGGGGAATGTGCCGCCCTTACCGAAGTCGCTCGTGTTCGCGCTGGCGAAGTGAACCGTCTCGGTGGGGTTGTTCTTCAGGTAGTCGATCACCGACAGCCAGATGGCTGCGTCCCGGGCACCAGCCTTCGCCTTCGCATCCGAGCCCTTGGCCGGCTTCTCGCAGTTGGCCTCGCGGGCGAGTGCTTGGAGGGCGACGTCGCCAGAGGTCTCGATGATCTCGAACAGTGTTCCGTACTTCTGCCGCCAGTAGCGCTTGGCGGCATCGGCGTCAAAGGCGCTCGGGTTCCGTTCCCTCAACCACGGCGCGGTCCGGTTCAACGCCGTGATCGCGGAGTCGGCGGCCTTGTGAGCGTCAGCGTGCCGGAGAACCTTCTGGGCGACCAGTTCCTCTCGGACCATCCAGGGGATGCCCACCTTCTGCTGGCCGGACTTCTTCAGAGCGCGAAGCAGGTCGAACTTGGGATCATCCGGGCTCAGGCCGAACAGCGTGGAGGTGTCGAAAACGATCACGCGGAGCTCCTCAACATGGGTGGTCCCAGCATTCCAGAGCACTGGCCGTCGATCACCGGGGTTTCCGAAACGGGCCTTGATGCGCCGCTGTCCCGAGTCGTCTGGACGGCTCGGGACAGCGGCGCGCTCGATCAGGCGATCAGGTTCAGCGTGGGAGCGATGTTGCGGCAGGAGTCCGCGAAGGCGTGCGGCCGGTGGGGGTCAGGGGCGGCCGAGAGCGTGGAAGGTCCAGCCGGCCGTGCGCCAGCGCTCGGGGTTGAGGGTGCCGCGGGCGTCGATGGCCCTGGGGACGGCGATGTGCTGGAGGAGGGTGGCCGGGTCGGTGTCGGAGTACTGGGGCCAGTCGGTCAGGTGCAGCAGCAGGGCGGCGCCGATGACGGCCGAGGCGGGGTCGTCGGCGTACTCGAGCTGGGGGTAGGCCCGGCGGGCGTTCTCCATCGCGGCCGGGTCGTGGACGGTGACCTCCGCGCCAGCCCGGTGCAGCGCATCGGCGACCGCGAGGGCCGGGGAGTCGCGGATGTCGTCGGTGTTGGCCTTGAACGCGGCGCCCCAGACTGCGATCCGCTTGCCGGCCAGGGTGCCGCCGAGTGCCTGGCGGGCGAGGGCGACGGTGTGCTCGCGCCGGCGCTGGTTGATCACGTCGACCTGGCGGAGCAAGGTGGCGGCCTGGTTAGCGCCGATCTCCTCGGCGCGGTGGGTGAATCCGGCCAGGTCCTTGGGCAGGCAGCCGCCGCCGAACCCGAGGCCGGGTCGCATGCCCTTGGCGCCGATCCGCTGGTCGTAACCCAGGGCGAGGGCGAGCTGCTGGACGTCGGCGCCGGTCAGTTCGCAGAGTTCGGCCATCGCGTTGATGAAGGAGATCTTGGTGGCGAGGAAGGCGTTCGCGGCGCCCTTGATCAGCTCGGCGGTGGGCATATCGGTGACGATGAGCGGGGAGCCCTTGGTCAGGATGTCGGCATAGACAGCTCGGAAGGCGGCCTCGCTGCTGGTGTCGCCGTCCTCGATGCCGAGCACGATGCGGTCCGGCTCCAGGGTGTCCTGGACGGCGAAGGACTCGCGCAGGAACTCCGGCGACCAGGCCAGCCGGACGCTCACCCCGGCGGGCGTGTGCTCGTCCAGGGTCTGCCGCAGCTGGGCGACGGTGCCGACCGGGACGGTGGACTTGCCGATGATGAGCGCGCCGTCCCGGAGCCTGGGGGCCAGGCGGCGGACCGCGGAGTGGAGGTGGGTGAGGTCGTAGGCGCCGCTGCCGTCCTGCTGGGGGGTGCCGACGCCCAAGAACTGGATGTCGGCGAACTCAGCGGCCTCCGAGTAGGAGGCGGTGAATCGCAGGTTGCCTACGGCGGTGTGCTTGGCGAGCAGGTCGTCCAGGCCGCGCTCGACGAACGGGGCCTGGCCCTTGTTCAGCGCCTCGACCTTGAACGTGTCGGTGTCCATGCCGAGGACCTGGTGGCCGAGCTCGGCCATCGCGGCGGCGTGGGTCGCGCCGAGGTAGCCGCAGCCGATCACGGTGAGCTTCACGAACGTGTCCTTCCAAGGGGGCGGGGTGCCGCCTGGCCGGGCGCCCCGGTCCCCCTCGAGGACGGGGCGGTCAGGCGCCCGGCTGGGCGGCGAGGAAGCGGTGGATGCCGTCGCGGATGAACGGCGGGATGGTCAGAACGGGCAGGTGCTCAGGGGCGAAGAACTGGAGCTTGACGCCCTCGGCCAGTGGCAGCGCGGTCTCGTCGCCGTCCCAGGAGCCGGCGAAGAAGGTGATGATCTGCCCGGAGCCGTGGACGTCCCGGATCTCGAACAGCTCGGTCAGGCCGCCGTCGACGGCCAGGCCGGCTTCCTCGTCGAGCTCACGGACGATCGCGCCGACCGGGGTCTCGCCGGGATCGCAGCCGCCTCCAAGTAGGCTCCAGTGGCCGGGCCAGGCCACGTGTTCGAGGTCGTCGCGCAGGTGCAGCAGGAGCTCGCCGCGGCGGTTGGTGATGATCGCGACCGCTCCGCGCGGTTCGGCGGCGGACGGGTTCTGGGGAAGGATCTCCATGTGCTCACCGTAGTGAGCCGACGGACCGTCATGCCGCAGCCGCCAGCGTCTGGTCGGAGAACCAGGCCGCGGCCATCAGGGCCTGCATCCGGGTGCGGTCGAACCGCCCGCCCGGCCGCAGGCCGCCCGCCAGGAGCGGCTGCAGCCCGCGCGGGGCCTGGTCGAGCGCGGAGCTGATCTGGGCGGTCGCCCAGGGCTCCAGCGGGCCGGACAGCCAGCTCGGGACCGGGGAGGCGAACCCGAGCTTGTCCCGGCTGCCCCAGACCTCCCGGGGCAGGCCGAGGGTCTTCGCGGCGTCCCGCAGGATCCGCTTGCCCGCCGCCGGGTCGGCGATCTTGTGCTCGATGGGCAGCCGGTAGGAGAACTCGACCAGGTCCCGGGCCAGGTAAGGCGAGCGCCGCTCCAGCGCGAATGCCGAGGCGAGCTTGTCCGAGGTCATCACCAGCGGGCGCCAGGCCGTGGCCAGGTCCGCCAGAGTCAGCCCCCGCGCCAGGTCTCCGCCGGCCCGGCGGAGGGAGTCGGTGACCAGCTCGTGGAGCCGCCCGTCCGGGTCCTGGCCGCGCAGGACCAGCTTCACGATCGCCTCGGCTGGCTCCAGCGGCTCCCCGGTGGAACCGAGGAGCTTGGAGGCCAGCGGCCGGTAGGCCTCCAGCCCGGCGTCCAGCACCGCCTGCGGGCCGAACAGGACGAGCGCGTGGCGGACGTAGCCCATCAGGAACTCGTCCGGGCCGAGCCCGCCGACCACGACCCGGATGCCACGTTCGGCGACCGCCCGGTAGGCCATGTGCTCGCTGAACGTGCTGGCGTTGCCCATGGGGTAGTCCAGTGCGTGCATGATCTCCGGGAGCGCGCGGGTGAAGTCCTGGACGGTCGGCTCGATGACGACCAGTTCGGCGCCGATGTCCCGGGCGACGAGCGCGGCGGTCTCGGACTCGTCAAGGCGGTCCTGGCCGGGGTAGCGGACCGTGACGCAGACCGGCGGGCGCATCAGGTAGGCCAGCACCGACGAGTCCAGCCCGCCCGACAGCAGCAGCGCGAAGTCCGAGCCGGGCGCCCGCATCGGGATCCGGTCTGCCAGCAGGGTCGAGAACCGGGCCAGCGCGGTCTTGTAGTCGCCCTGCCAGGGCTCCAGGCCCTCCAGTTGCCACCAGGTCCGCTGGACCAGCGATCCGGTGGCGACGTCGAAGGCCAGCAGCCCGGCCGGTGGCAGCAGCTGGATCCCCTGGAACGGGGTGTCGGCGCCGGTCGGCGTCTCGATGGACAGCATCTCCGGTCGGACGACCAGCGGGGCGGTGCCGTAGCCGGTCAGGGTGGTGACCTCGGAGGCGAACGCGAGGCGCCCACCGTCCAGGCGCCAGTAGAGGGGCTTCTCGCCGAGCCGGTCCCGGGCGAGGAACAGCCGGCCCTCGCGCGGGTCATAGGCGGCCAGGGCGAACATGCCGTCCAGCCCAGCCAGGCAGGCCGGCCCGAGCTTGGCCCAGGCCCGCACGACCAGGTGGGCGTCGGTGTCACCGGGCTCCAGGTCGATGCCCCAAGCTGCGGCGACCTGCCGGTAGTTGTAGATCTCGCCGTTGAAGGTGAGGACGATGCCGCTGGCCGGGTCCTGGTAGGGGCCGGGCTGGGCGGCGCGGTCGACGATCAGCAGGGTGTTCATGGACAGCACCGCCCGGCCGTCGGCCGAGATCAGGTGCCGGGTGCCGTCCGGGCCGCGGTGGTGCTGGGCCAGGCCCATCGCCGCGACCGTGGTCTCGTGGCGGGCGGCGTCCGCGCCGGCCAGTCCTGCGATTCCGCACATCTGGTTGTCACCCCCGAGCGTGAATCGGTGAAGGCCCCCGCCGGAAGGTCTGTGGTCCGGTCCGGCGGAGGCCCGGGGCATCAGACAACCGCGTCCCGCCGACCCGGGGCAGGGCTCGCAAGGGGGCTCACAACTCGCGAAAGCGGTTCATCACGAGCGGCGAAGGCAATACCCTCGGTGATCCGGCGTCAGGTGCCGGATGTACGACTTCTCGTGCCCAGTCGCGTACGACTTCCGCGCAGAGCCGCGCGGGACCGATGGAGGGGGACGCTGTGGCGTCGGCCACCCGCCGGGCCAAGCCGCCGAACGACGCGCTGGCCCGGATGATCGAAAAGTGTGACGGGGCCAGCCACAAATCGCTGGCCCTTCGCGTGAACCAGCTGGCCCACGAAGCCGGGCTGACCACGACATATACGCATACCTCGGTCGCGAACTGGTGCCGCCGCGGCATGGTTCCCGACTGGCCCGTGCCCAAGCTGCTGGCCCAGGCGATCGGCGAACGCCTCGGACGACCAGTGCAGTTGGCGGAGATCGGTATGGCGGACACGCAGACACCGGACGCCGCGGTGGGGTTGGATTTCCCGCGAGACCCCGCCGACGCCGTCCGCGTCGCCACTTCGTTCTGGAGTTCCGTGAACCGCCGCGACTTCCTCACCGGATCCAGTTTCGCCGTCGCCGCGTTCACCACGCCGGTGACCCGCTGGCCGGTGACACCCGCCGACGAGACAGCGGCCCACCGTGGCAGCGTGCGCGTGGGTGCCGCTGACCTCGCCGAGTTGCGGGAGGCCGCCGACGACGCCCGCCGCTGGGACTCGAAGTATGGCGGCGGGAACTGGAAGGCCAACTCGGTCACGGCTTGCCTGCAGGAGCGTGCCGTCCCGCTGCTGAACGGCTCGTTCAGCGACGGGGTGGGCCGCGAGCTGTTCTCGGTGACTGCCGAGCTGTCCCGCCTGGCCGGCTGGACGGCCTTCGACGTCGGTCAGCACGACGCCGCCCAACGGCACTTCATCCAGGCCCTCCGCCTCGCCCGGGCCGGCGGCGACGTGCAGCTCGGCTGCTATGTGCTGACCACCATGGCGATGCAGACCCTGCTGCGGGGCTTCGCCAGCGAGGCCATCGACATGACCCAGGGTGCCTTCCAGCGGGCCAAGCACGAGGCGGCGCCCAGGGTGCTGGCGTTCACCAAGCTGATCGAGGCCCGGGCCCATGCCCGTGCGGGTGACGCGAGGGCGGCTGCGGCTGCCCTCGCCTCCTCCGAGGGCCTCCTCGGCCAGGCCGGGGACGGCGACGACGAACCGGCGTGGATCGACTTCTATGGCCACCCCCGCCTGTCGGCGGACGCGGCGGAGATCTTCCGTGACCTGAAGAGGCCCAAGGAGGCCCTCGCCTGGAACGCGCGGGCAACCGCCATGGCACCGGGCGTGTTCACCCGCTCGGTCGGGATGCGTCTGGCCATCGTCGGGACCGCCCACCTCCAGGACCGGGACCTCGACCACGGACTGCAACTCGGCCACCAGGCCGTGGACATCCTCGCCCGCGTCCAGTCCTCCCGGGCCCTGGACTACGTCCGCGAGTTCAACGCGGCCCTCACGCCTTGGCGGCGAGAGCCGACCGTCCGAGAGTTCGTCCACCGCACCCGCAAGGAGCTCGGCATCGCCGCGTGACTGGATCCCGTGCGCGTTATGTCACCCCGGTTCATGGTCTTCACCCCGCCGCCGGCCGGGGAACGCAACAACCGTTCCGGCGGAGCGGCTGCGGATGTGCTCGCGGAGGGCTTCGTTGTCAAGGTGGAGGGCGGCGATCACGGTCGCTGCGGCATCGAGCTTCTGCTGCAACTGAGTGCACTCTGCGGTCTTCGCCTTGAGTTTCCTCATCAGTTCGGCGATCTCGGCGTCGCGCTGGGACTCACCTCGGGTCCGACGGCCGTGTTCGGACACGTAGGCGTCCCAGCCCTCAAGCACCGCCGTGGCCCGGTTCATGGTCGCCCGGCTGACTCGGGCCTCGCGGTAGAGATTCTCCTTCGTGAGCGCCCCGTCCGTGTAGCGCGGGCGACCCTCGACCAGCCGCGCCATGGCTTCGCGCAAGGCCTTCTCCGTCGCCGCTGAAACACTCATGACTCCGCCTTCCGGATCACGGCCTTCACATCGTCCAACTGTTGCTGCAGAGCCGTCCTCCGACACGGGGCGATCTTCGGCTGATCCAGCAGGGCCAGAAGGCTGTTCTGCTCGGCCTCCCAGATGGGGAGGTGTTCTCGTCCGATGACGCTGTTCGCGCATCGGCCGGGCTGGCATCGGTCGATCAGGGGCCCTCGGTGCCCCTCCGGAGCAATGGCATTCTCGAGGCACTTCGCGCCGGTGGGGCTGTTCTCGTCGAACATGCAGTGGTTGAGCTTGCCCAGCCGGATCGAGATCCGCGTCTTGCGGAGGATGTCGTACTCGACCCGGGCGTCACCCTGCCGGGCCTGGGCGGTCCGCCGGACGGTGTCGAAGGCTGCCGTCATCCGTTCGGCACCCGGGCCGAAGCCGATGGTCTTGCCGGAGTGGTAGTCGTCGTAGAACTCCCGCAGCCTGGTGAAGCGGATGTCGTCGACGGCCGAGTCCAGCAGCTTCGCCCAGGCCGTGTCCGTGGCCATGTATCCCTGGGTGGAGCGGTTGGCCAGCGCTCGTGTCGCCGCGTGTTTGAGCTGAAGGCCGAGTGCGATCTCCGCGCTGGGTTCGGTTGCGGTCAGCATGGCCATCGTCTTTCGGAACATGTGGGGCGCCACGTGTCCCTCGGGGATGCTCAGGCCGGTGAAGTCGCTGCGGCTGTTGATCCGTTCGATGAATTTGCTCACCACCTGGCCGCTCTTGAAGCCGGCCTCGGTGTCAACGCTCTCACCGTTGACACCGCCTCCAACGTCGCTGGAGAAGACCAGGTCGGCGTGTCGGGAGATGGCCTCGGCGACTGCGATGGCCTCGGCGACCGGCTCGATGATCCACCAGTGCTCGCGCGGCTGGTTCGGATCGTGCTTGCGCTTCATCGACGTCACCGCTGGCGCCCCGTAGTGCTGGACGACCGAGCCGCGGGTGATCTCGCGGATCTCGCTGTCGCGCATCATCGACAGCGCCGCAACCATCACATAGCAGGCGCCACGTAGAGTGACGCACTCGTCCCGGACGCCCCTGGGTGACAGCCCGGGATGCCATGGGCCGGTGCTGCCGTCCGGGCGGGTGACCGTCGCGTAGGAATCGAGCAGCCCTCCTGGACGCCCCCGGCCCTCGCGCACCGCCTGGAGGATCTTGGCCCGAGCCCGTCCGACGTGGCTTCGGTAACCGGTGAGTGTGGTCAGAGCCCGTTGCTCTCGCCGGATGCCGATGAGGACCCCGAGGAATGACCAGTTCACCTCCAACTCCGGTCCGAGGTCCCCAGGTTGATGTCGATCACAGTAGGCGAGGTAACGCGGAGGGTGGAGCGGGATGATGTTGTCCGGATCGGCGAGATACTCGTCGACAAGACCTTCGAGCCCTGCAGCAGTCTTGGCGGCTGCCTGCTCGACCTGGATGGCTCGCGCCCGCGCCCGCAGGATGTCCGGACCGAAGGTATGGACGTAGGTCCAAGCTGCCTTCACCAACGCTTGCCAGACCTGAGGGTCGATGTTCGGGGTCCGAACGGCCTTGTCGACGGGAAGGTCGGCGACCTGCCGGGCCGACTGACCGGGCCAGGGGTCGCGGGCGAGGCCGCCGCCGGTCAGCAACGGGCCCAGTTGGTGCAGGAGTCGAGCGACGGACACGTAGCTCACCACCCGGCTCGCGCTCGCCTCACCGCGGCGGTGATCAACCCATGCCCGTATGTCGTCGTCCTGCCATTGGGTCAGGTCGGCCGGTAGGCCGCGCTGTGCTGCCCAGGCCGCCAGATGCCTCAGCAGGAACATCGTGTGGAAGACCGAGCTGACCGAGGCCGGCCTGGCCTTGCGATTGATCCCGGCCGCCAGGACAGCAGGGTGACGGGGATTCAGCATCACCATGGCGACTTCGCGAGCCCTCAGGTTCCACACACCCTCCAGGTCGGCGAAATGCGCCCGCCAGGCGGAGGTACTCACGTTGGCCGGCTTGCGGGTGGCCACGAACGACCACATGTCCGTCCGGCCGAAGACGGGGACCTCGACCCCGTCGATCAGAGGGTGCGACTGCAGTACGGGCTCGACGGCACCCTCGATGGGGTCCGCGCCGGACTGGCCCTGCTCCCCGCGAACCGCCGCGCCCAGTGGTCCGCCTGGCTCGACGAGGCCGAGAACCGGCCCCCGCACACCTTCGCCAGCAAGAACGGCTTCGTCGTCGTGGCGCTCCAGGCCGCCTGGGCCGCCATCACCCAGACTCCCGTGCCCGCAGCCGACCCCGCCAACGGCTCCTTCGCCAGCCAGCACCTCCGGCTCGCCCTGGAGAACGCCGTGCGCATCGGCCACGACACCGACACCGTCGCCGCCATCGCCGGAGCACTCCTCGGCGCACGCTGGGGCGGCTCGGCAGTGCCGCTCAACTGGCAGCGCCAGATCCACGGATGGCCCAGCCAGGACGCCTCCGACCTGGTCAGCCTCGCGGTCCTGACCGTGAACAAGGGCCGCGACGACTCCAGCGGCTGGCCGAGGATCGAGCGGATGCCGCACCCGCAGACCGGCGGACAGCCGTTCGCCGTCGTCCACCCGGACGACCCCGGCCTGATCATCGGCAACCTCGCCCAGACCGCCGTCGGCGACGCGCCGATCGACGCAGTCGTCAGCCTCTGCCGCGTCGGATCCGGCCCCATCCTGCGCCGGACCGGGGTCGAGCACATCCAGGTCTGGCTGGTCGACCGCGCCGGAGCCAACACCGATACCGCATTCGTCGTCGACCAGGCCGCGCGCACCGTCCAGCAGCTGCGCCAGGAGGGGAAGCGGGTGTACCTCCACTGCGTGGCGGGTCGCAGCCGCACCCCCGCCGTCGCCGCCCGCTACAGCTGCCTGCTCACCGGCAAGAGCCCCGCCGACGCGCTCGCCGATGTCCACACGGCCCTGGAGTGGTGGCGGCTGGACCACAACCGCGACATGTTCGAAGCGGTTTACCGCCTCGCCGGGCACCATCCCCCGGACCCCACTCCCATCGGTCGGTCGCGCCCCAGCAGCTTCGACCAGCACACGCTCCTGGACTGGTAGCAGCCGACGCAACACCCTGGCTCGGGCGTGAGGACCAAGGGACTCCGACACCGGGCGTCGCGGCTGGCTCCTGGGCGGCTGCAGCCGTTCTCGGCGCGGCCCACGAAGGTGGTGGGTGTGCTTACTTTATCGTCGGGTGGCATGGGACCTCCGGGGGCTGACGGGTACAGCCACGTCATGCCATACACGAGTGCGCCGCCGGTGTTCGATGACCGGACCCGGGATGCCTGCATCGTGGTGCCGGGCATCATGGGCAGCGTCTTGGAGGACACCGCGACGGGCCGCCTGTTGTGGGGCGTGGACCTCGCGATGCTCACCGACCGGGCGGTCGGCGAGGGCTTCCTCGGCGCGCTGCACGCCGATGCTCAGGAGCAGGCCGCCGACGCCGAGACCGTCCGGTGGCACGGCCCGCTGACCCGCATCCGCGCCGCCGAGTTGTTGGCCAAGCCGTGGTGGCTGCCCGTCTTCGAGGGCCTCGACCCCTACACCGACCTGCGTAAGACTCTGCAGAAAGCCACTCTGGCGCCCGACGCGGTGGCGCCGTTCCCCTACGACTGGCGCCTGGCCGTCTCCTACAACGGCGCCCTGCTGGCCCGTGCGGCCCGCGCCCACCTCACCCGGTGGCGGGAGCAGGTGGCCGGCCGACCTGAGTGGCGCGCGGCCGGCGAGCGGCAGCCGCGGCTGCTGTTCGCCGCCCATTCCATGGGCGGACTCGTGGTGCGGGCCGCTCTCGAACAGGACCCGGAACTCGCCGCTGACACCCGCGCGGTGATCACCATCGGAACGCCGTTCCTCGGCTCGGCGAGCACTGTCCTTGCGCTCAACCTCCTGAACGCCGAGGCGAGGCCGACGTGGCTGCAGCGGCACGTCCAGAAGATGGCGACGACGCTGCCAGGCGTCCACGACCTGCTGCCCGGCTACCGATGCCTGGACCGCGGCCTGGACGTGGCGCGGCTCACCCCGGGGGACGTCGCCCGGTTCGGCGGCCACGAAAACCTGGCCGCTCGCTCGCTGGCCGAGCACGCACGCCACCGCGAGAACGGGTTCGCGATGCCCGGGCACCGGGCGATCGTCGGTGAGGCCCAGGCCACCGTGCAGACCTTGGACGAGCAGAAGCGCGCAGGTCTTGCGGTCGCGGTGGGCCGCCACCACGCCTTCGACGTCGGCGACGACGGCGAACTCGTACGCGACCCGGCCACCGGCATCCCCGCCCGGCGCAACACCTCCGGCGACGGCACCGTCCACATCCCGTCCGCCCAGACGGGCACCGAGGCCATCACCTACATGTTCGGCCAGCACGGCACCCTGACCTGCCACGACGAAGTACTGCGCCAAGTGCGCCGCATCGCCCTGGAGCGCCCGCGGGGCACCCGTCTCGGAAGCGACGGCAGCGGCGACGGACCCGGGTTGCAGACCCCTCACCTCGGCGGGACCTCCGGCGAGCCCCTCACCCTCAAAGTCACCGGCCTGGACACCCCCGCGGGCGTCAGCCTGAGTGTCCGCAGCGCCACCACCGGCCGTCCCGGCCACCCACTCACCCTCACCCGCCGGCCCGACGACCCCGACCGGACCATGTGCGCCCGGTTCATCCCCGACGCTCCCGACCTGTACCGCGTAATCCTGGACACGGGAAGCCACGTGCCCATCTCCCAGCTCGTCCTCGTCAGCCCACCCGACACCCGAACCCGGTAACCCACCTATGAGCGCACCCGGCACCCCGCACGCCTCCGACTCCCACCCTGCCCCGGCCGGTGCCAGCACGGTCGAGCTGTTTCCGGTGAACTTCACCGCCTACCGCCACCACCCGCATCTGAAGACCGAGCAGCACGTGCAGGCCATCGCCGACCTGCTCGCCCCATACGGACTGCACCTCACTCCGTGGGACACCCCGCCCCACGAGCGGGACCGGCAGGCAGCCGAGGACCGGCTCAGCAGCTGGACAGGCACAACCGCCTCTTCCAGCAGAGGTAACACGGTGCTCTACTGGGTCGGTCACGGAAGCGCAGACAGCCTCGCCCACCACCGCACCCCGGCCCCGATCGGCGGCGGCGTCAGCGCGCACGACATCGCCGACGCCATCGGCAGCCGCCAGGTCCACCCCGATGCCGCCGACAGTTGGGCGATCGTCGTCCTCGACGCCTGCTTCTCCCGGCGCTTTGCCCGGACCGTTCACGCCGAGCTCCTCACCCGGTACCCCAGCGCGGGACGCTACCTGCTGCTGTCCACCGCCGCCGAGGGCTACGCCGAACTCGGCGACTTCACCCCCGCCCTCGACAGGGCCCTGACCGTTACCTTCCGCGGACAGCCGGCCATCGGCCTGGCCACCCTCGGCGGTCAGCTCGCCCACGATCTCGGCGGCTACCGCGGCGACACCGTCGACGACCACTACGACAAACTCGTGCGCCTGCTCCCCGACGCCGCCACCGCCGTCTCCGCGCCCCTGGATCAGCTCGCAGAAATCCAGGCCGTCATCGACCGGCTCCCCGTCGACGAGCAACGCCACTTCCTCCCCAAGGCAGCCGGCGCCGAAATCGGCGAACTCGCCTGGTACTTCCACGGCCGCACCCTGGAACGCGACCGCATCCTCCACTGGCTTACCACCGCCGCCCACGGCGCCCTGGTGGTCACCGGCCCCGCTGGCGCCGGCAAATCCGCTCTCCTCGGCCACATCCTCCTTCACTCCCGCACCCACCTGCGCGAGGTCCTCGTCCGCCACGGCCACCTGCAACCCCTGCCCGCCGGGACCCCCTGCCCCGACCACCCCTTCGACCTCGTCACCCACCTCTCCGGCCTCACCCTCACCCGCACAATCCAACTCATCGCCCAGGCCGCCGACCTGCCCGACCTCGCCCAGCAGGCCACCGACGGCAGGCCCCCCGCCGACCTCGCCGCCCGACTCATCACCCAGCTGCGTACACGGCAAGTCCCGCTGACTCTCCTGTTCGACGCCCTCGATGAAGCCGAACAGCCCCTCACCATCGCCGACACCCTCCTGCGCCCCCTCGCCGCGCTGCCCACGGTCCGCGTCGTCATCGGCACCCGCCGCTCCACCCACGAGGGCCCCGACCAGCCCGCCCCCGCCGACACCGACATCCTCGACGCCCTGCGGCCCAGGCCCACCTCCCACGGAGCCGGCCCGGTGGGTGGCCACGAAGCCTGGCCGGAAGGACACGTCCAGTGCGTCGAGGTGACCCGGGACCCGGAGGCCCTGGCCGGATATTTGCGCGCCAAACTCGACGCCGCCAAACGCCGCGGCGCCCTGGACGCCGACGACACCCACATCGCGGACGCCGTCCGCCGCCTCGTCACCGACCACCACCACGACGGCGCCGAACCGCAGCAGTTCCTCTACGTCCGCCTCGCTGCCCACGAACTTCTCAACGACCCCCGGCTCATCACCGACCCCGGCCCACTGATCGGCCGCACCCACCGTCAGCTCTTCACCCGCGCCCTCGAGCGCCTCCACCGCACCGACCCCGCCTACACCCCCCTGCTCCGCGCCCTCGGCCTTGCCCAGGGCCGCGGCCTGCCCGACCAGGACGGCATCTGGGCCCGCGCCGCCGACGCCCTCACCCCCACCAACACCCCTGCCGACACCGGCAGCAGCATCCCCGGCCTGCTCCGCGACGCCGCCCCCTACCTCGTCCTCGACCAGGAGTACGACCGCAGCGTTTACCGCCTCGCCCACCGCACCTTCACCGAACACTTCACCACCGCCCCCGACACCCCCCAGGCCCATGCCCTCCTCACCACTGCCCTCACCCACCACGCCCGCCACACCCTGGAGACCCCGGAAACCCACGACAGCGGCACCATCACCCCGCCGCCTCCGGCAGTCAGTCCCTACATCCGCCACCACCTCGCCGCCCACGCCCGCCTCGGCCACACCGCCGGAGCCCTCGACCTCCTTGCCGACCACCCCGACGTGCTCGACACCCTCGACCTCGCCAGCATCACTGCCGCCGCCCTCAACTACGGCCTCCCCTCGAACGCGCTGCCGCCCGCCATCGCCGGAACGGTCCTCCTCCAGCACGAGGCCCAAGGCAGCACAGTCCCTGACCAATCGGGCGGCAGTGCCACCGGGTGGCGCCGGTGGTGGCGCCGACTTGGCACCACCTACATCGACGGGACCCCGCCCTCCACCGAGACCCACACCCACAACCCCGGCGAATGGCCCCCCGCGCTGATCGTCGGCTCCGTGCAGCGACGCCAACTCCACCTGCAACTGACCGGCCACACCGACTGGGTGACGGCGGTGGCGGTGTTCACGGCCGAGGACGGCAGCCCACGCCTGGCCACCGGCAGTGTGGACAAGACGGTGCGGATCTGGAATCCGGCCACCGGTGCCCAGGACGGCGAGCCCCTCACCGGCCACACCGGAGGGGTACGGACCGTGGCGGTGTTCACGGCGGAGGATGGCAGCCCGCGCCTGGCCACCGGCGACAGCGACGGCATGGTGCGGATCTGGAATCCGGCCACCGGCGCCCAGGACGGCGAGCCCCTCACCGGCCACACCGGCTGGGTACGGACGGTGGCGGTGTTCACGGCCGAGGACGGCAGCCCACGCCTGGCCACCGGCGGCGACGACACGAACGTGCTGCTCTGGAATCCGGCCACCGGCGCCCAGGACGGCGAGCCCCTCACCGGCCACACCGGCTGGGTACGGACGGTGGCGGTGTTCACGGCCGAGGACGGCAGCCCACGCCTGGCCACCGGGAGTGAGGACAAGACGGTGCTGCTCTGGAATCCGGTCACCGGCGCCCAGGACGGCGAGCCCCTCACCGGCCACACCGGAGGGGTGGGGGCGGTGGCGGTGTTCACGGCGGAGGATGGCAGCCCACGCCTGGCCACCGGCGGTGACTGGACAGTGCGGATCTGGAACCCCGCTACCAGCACCCACGACGGTGAGCCCCACACCGGCGGGGTGGGGGCGGTGGCAGTGTTCATGGCCGAGGATGGCAGCCCGCGCCTGGCCACCGGCGGCAGCGACGGGACGGTGCGGATCTGGAATCCGGTCACCGGTGCCCAGGACGTCGAGCCCCTCACCGGCCACACCGGCGGGGTGGGGGTGGTGACGGTGTTCATGGCCGAGGATGGCAGCCCGCGCCTGGCCACCGGCGGCAGCGACGGGACGGTGCGGATCTGGAATCCGGCCACCGGTGCCCAGGACAGCGAGCCCCTCACCGGCCACACCGACGGGGTGGGGGCGGTAGCGGTGTTCACGGCCGAGGACGGCAGGCAACGCTTGGCCACCAGCAGCGACGGGACGGTGCGGATCTGGAACCCCGCCACCGGCACCCAGGACGGCGCGCCCCTCACAGAGGACGACGACTGGGTTCGGTCAATGGCGGTGTTCACAGCGGAGGATGGCAGCCCGCGCCTGGCCATCGGCGGTTACGACGGGATCGTGCGGATCTGGAACCCCGCCACCGGCACCAACGATGACCTGCTCTTCACCGGCCACACCGGCTGGGTGGGGGCGGTGGCGGTGTTCACGGCCGAGGATGGCAGCCCGCGCCTGGCCACCAGCGGTTACGACGGGACGGTGCGGCTCTGGAACCCGCGAGCACCCGAAGGGCACACGCTGCCTCTGGCGGACCCAGTTCACGCACTGGCAGCAGGCCACGGCCTGCTCGCCGCAGGCACCCGAGCCGGGTTCCTCGCGGTCGACATCTCATCCGTACAGTCCGACCTGACGAATGCCGTTGGCCCGGGTTCCCCCACCTCAGCTCCGCGAGCGCTATAAGCGACCACCCAGAACCCCCAACGCTGGTTCTGTGGCCGCCTCAACACCGTCACCGCCACCGGAGTTCGGGATTGATCGCCAGGATTGCCTAGGCGCAGTCTGGGGCGGTGTAGGTGATGCCGAGGTCTCCGGCGGAGGCAGCGGCCAGGGCCACGACCTTCCAGATAGCGGCGGGGACGTTCTCCCGGGGGCCGTCGCATGCCTCGGTGAGCAGGTCCACGGTCACGGCCGTGGCCTTGCCATCCGTCCCCTTGGCCGAGAACGTGACCTGCTGCGCCGCCCAGGGGTCCTGCTGGACGCCGGCGAACGTCACCGAGGCGTGGTACGGCTCGTAGGCCCTGCCGCCGTAGGTGAGGGCGAGCGTGCCGGGCCGCAGGTCGATTCCGACCTTGACCTGGGTGTCCTCCTGCACGACGACGGGATCGCCGGTGGCGCTCAAGTCCATGGGTTGGTCCTCTCGTTGGTGGTCGTGGTGCGGCCGGCCGTCGGTTCGCTCGCGATCATGCCAGAGTGCCCCATTGCCCGACTTGGGCGAGCAGCCACTGGGCGCGGTCGAACGCCTTGACCTTGTGTCCGTAGCTCGGCCACTTCAGGTGGGTGACCTCGTGCGCCAGGACCTGGTCGGCCTCGGTGCGGGTCGCGAGGGCGGCCTGCTGCAGGTACAGCAACGGCACGGCGAGACGGGCACTTTCCGGTCCCCGGTAGGCCCTGCCCACCACCTCGACACCGATCTGCTGCCCCGTCAGCCGCGTGTACTTCGCGGCGTCCAGGATCAGCAGGAACCGCAGCCCGGCTGCCCGGGCGAAGTGCGGCGCCCGCGCGCGCAGCCACGGCACGTCGGCCGGCAGGTCCGCCTCGCATGCCGGCAGCGGGCTGCGCAGCGCCCGGGTTCGCGCGATCGTGATGGCGCTCCCGCGCTCGGTGCTCACTCTCATCCCCTCCGCTCTTCGTCCTGGATGGTCTCGATCAGCTCTCTCAGCTCGTCGGGCGTCCGACCCAGGTGGTCGGCCAGGCGCTGCAGCGTCCGCTCGGTCAGCCAGATCGGCGCCGTCGACCGCGCGGACGCCACGCTGCGCTGGTGCGCCTGGCGAACTTCCTCCTCGCTGGTGGCGTACGCCGCGGCCAGGGCCGCGGCGACGCTGTCCTTCAACTCGGTTGTTCGGCCGGCCTCCAGCATGGCCAATGCCCCACGGGACATCTGCGCAGCTGTGGCTGCCGCGCCCGGCCCCAGGCCGCCGGCCTGCTCGCGCAGGGTCCGCAGGTCCGGCTCCTCGGCGGGATCGAGGAGCTCCTTCGTCTGGCATCCGGCTGCTTCCGCGAGGCCAGCCAGCATCTTGGCGTTCGGCGTGCGCAGGCCGGCCTCGTAGTCGTCGAGCACGGCGGGGCGGATGCCGACCCTCTGGGCCAGCTCCTGGCGGCTCAGGCCGGCCTTCGTCCGTTCGGCGGCCAGGCGGTCCGCTCTGAAGCTGCTCACCGAGCGGCGCATCGTGCGGTCCTCCTCGTATCGGTGTGTACATTATGTCACTACGACATTATGTCCGTCACGCGAAGCGTCCGCCCCAGCTGTCCTCGGCCAGCTCCTCCAAGGCTTGCTCCTCCTCCGGGGAAAGCATGTCGACGAAGGTGTCCCAGCGCGCTAGCTCCTCCAGTTCCGCTCCGCCGGCCGGCTCAATTCGGGCCCTCTGGCCTTCGCCGCCCTCGGAGGCGGCCAGACGCAGGACGACGCCGCCGCGGTCGTCGACTCCGGCGGTGTGCCAGTGCAGGGCGCGCCGCCGGGCCAGGCTCAGGTTGAAGACGTAGCCGAACTCCGGTTCGGGGGACAGCCCCCCGCCCACGACCGGCCGGATCCACAGCAGGTTCGCGTCGTCCTCGTCCTCGCGCCAGTGGCGGGCGAGCGCGGCCCGGAAGGCCTCGGTCCCGTCCGGGTCGGTGACGACGATCTGGGCGCCGGCGTCGAGCGGATCGCCGGTGCCGGTGTGGCCGCCTGCGAGCAGGTCGGTGAGTTGGTCAGTCCAGGCATTCATGGCGTCCCCTCCGTGGGTGTGGGTCAGATGCCGACGACGTCGGTGACGGGCTTGCCGCCGAGGTGGGTGATCTTCTTGTCGGCGAAGAACTTCAGGAGCTTGTCGCGGTTGTCCGCGCTGCCGCACAGGACACGACTGGGCGCCTCCGAGCCGAGCAGGTCGATGCCGTCCCTGAACATCACCTCGTTGTTGCCCGCGCTGAACTTCGCGATCTTCATCGGGTCGCTGGTCTGCCCGTAGGTGCTCTTCCCGCTGGCGGTGTGCAGCGCACCGAAGTGATCGCCGTCGTAGGCGTAGTAGTCGCTGCGCTTCATCAGCACCGCCGGGTCGTCCCAGACCAGACGGACACCGTGGCCACTGCTGCCGCCCGCCGGCTTGTCCTTCACCCGCAGGAAGACGCTGTTGGCACCGCCGGAGAACTTGTCCGGGCCCTCGCTCATGCCGACGCCCTTGCTCGTGCCCATGACGGCGCGGCGCTCGGTGGAGGCGAGCACCCCCGTCGCGAACAGGGTGGTGACGTCTCCGCCGCCCATACCGTGCACGAGGCTGCGCCCCTGCCAGGCGCTGGCGAAGGCCTCGGGGTTGCCGGTGACGTCGAAGCGGCTCCACGTCAGCCACCCGCCCGACTTGGTCGGGGTCGGCTGGTAGCCGTGACTCCCGCTCAGCGCGGCTCCATCGGCGAAGCCTGCAGCCTGGCCTACAGCGTCGCGGACCACCGCGACGCGCTTGGGCAGGACGTCGTGGGCGGCCTGCAGCTGGAGCTTCTTCGCGAACGCCGAAAGGCCGGCCTCGTCCATTCCGACGGCCTCGTGGGCGTGGGCGTGGAAGAGCTCCTGGACCTGAAGCTCCTCCAGCCCTCTCGCGACCTCCATTGCCTCCTTGACCTGCGGGTTCGAGGCCAGGCCTTGTGCCTTGATGTTGTTGGCGAGGTACGTCCATTCGCCTTCGCTGGCCGTCATCGGCTTGTTCGCGAGGTGGAGCTGCTCGAGCCGGGAGACGAGCTCGGGCCCGTGGCCGGCCCCGGCGGGGGCGTGGACCTCAAGCTGGCCGCGCATGCTGAACTCGGCCTTTCCTGGCTGGTTGAGGCCGTAGGGCCGGTAGACCGCGCTCCAGCCGTCCCCCATGTCGATGAGGTACTCCTTGCCCGTCGCCTGGGTACGGGACTCGCCGTTCCAGGAAGCCTCGCCAGTGGCCGGGTCCAGAGAGGCGTTGATCCGGCTGGCGTCGCGTAGCTTCGCCGAGAGCTGGCCCGGCTCGGGGTCGGCGGCTGGCGCGGGCACCATCTCGGTCACAGTGGCCATGCCGGTGTGCAGGTAGGGCGTCACCATGGGGATCTTCCCGCCGTCGGCGTAGGTCTGATCTCCCAGTCCGGACTTCGCCTTCTCGGCGATCATCTCCAGCTGCTGCTGGTAGTAGCCGGTCATGGCCGTCTCGTCGGCGGTGGCGCCCTGGGCGGCGGTGGCGACGGCGTCGGTAGCGGCCTTGATCTTGTCGTGGGTGGACTGTGGGACGTCCATGCCGTTCTTCAGCTTGTGGTTCACCGACTTCGCCGCCTGGGCGACGAGCTCGTGCAGGTTGGCCTGCTTGTCGAGGTCCAGCTGGCCGGTGACCTCCTTGGTGACCTCCACCGGAACCAACTTCTCCTCGGACAGCGCGAGCGCGTCCAGGAGCTTCTCCTCGGCTTCCTCGTTCACATGGGCCAGCAGTACCTCGCGGGGGGTGCCGTCGGCGGAGTCGTAGGAGATCAGCGTGGCCGCGGAGTTGAGGAAGTCGGCCCCGCCGACCAGGATCGGCTCACCGATCGCCATCCCCTTGGTCGGGGCCTCCGGCACCGGCGTCAGCGGCTGTTCGGCCGGATCCTCCTCCTCTTCCCTGGGCTCCCGAGGAGCGGGCATCCCATCGCCGGTGGCGGCCGGCCCCTCGGCTCCTTCCAGCCCATCCGGCACGGCAGCCGGGGGCGGCTCGACCGGATCCCACGCGTCCTCGCCGGGCGCGGGCGGCTCGTCCGTGGTCCGGTCCTTCCCCCCGCCGGCAGATGCCGGTGGCTCGGCGATCTCAGGGGGCATCCCCAAGCCGGCCATTGGCTGCGGCGTTGCGACGCCAGCCCCGTCGCCGAAAGGCGCGTTGAACAGGTCCGCGATCAGCTGGGCCGCCTCGGCCGGGCTGGGCTGCTCGGCAACTGCCGCAGGTGCCGGCGGGTCCAGGGTCGCCGCGGTGGACGGGGCGACCGTGTACGACTGGTGCGTGGACTTGGAGTTCGTTCCCATCGAGGTCAGCTCCCGTGCTTGAGGGCGGCGGCGGAGGACAGCTTCAGCTGCTTGGTGAAGAAGTCGGCGAAGTCGGCACGCAGGGTCGCCTTGCGCTCGCAGGCGTGGTCCAGGAACGCCTCGGCGATCTGCGTGTGCGTCACCTCAGCTGCGGCGATGCCGTGCTGCTTGGCGGCCCGGGCCCGCATCTTCGGCACCCAGTGCAGACCCGCCTTCGCGCCCTGGTGCGCGGTGTCGTGGAGCACGGCCCGCCACTGAGCGTCCGGGATCGCCTCGAAGGACTTGATGACCGGGTGGGCGACCGCGGGGTTCACCTTCACCCCCGCGGCCAGGCTGCCGCCCATGAACGCCGAGTACAGCTGCTGCTGGACCGGCACGGAGCCGTACCCGCTGTTCGGGGCGTAGCCGAGATCGAGCTTGTCCTGCCCGAAGAACTTGAAGGCCTGCCCCCGGTCGATGTTGACCAGGCCGCCCGACGGCGTCTCGAGCATGTTCTGGGCATGGCCGTCGTGGTCACCCACCAGCCACGCGCCGACGTGGTAGCGCACGATCGAGTCCACCTGGCCCTGCGTCCAGGACAACGGACTCCCGCCGAGTGTCTTGGCGCCCTTGACCATCGGCTGGATGCAGCCCGGCTGGCCGCCGATCGCCTTCTGGTAGACCGGCACCGAGGGGACACCGCCCAGATCCAGAGCGTGGGAGGCCGCTGCCTCCGCGGCCGCACGGGCGCCGCTGGCCTGCTTGTCCGGCTTGAACAGCCACATCCCCCCGTCCGGGCCCTGGTGCAGGGTCTTGCTGTGCGCACCGCCGAGCGCCGCGGACTGCGCCGGCCCGAACGACATCGCCGCGACCTGCGCGGACTCCACGCGCTTGGGTAGATCGGAGGCGTTGGCGCCGGCCATCTGCAGCGCCGCGACCAGCGCCTTGTTCTTGGCCGCGAACGCCCCACCTGCCGCGCCGGCCGACGCCTGCTTGAGGTTGGCGGGCTTCGCGGCAGGGGTGACCGGCGCCCCCGTGAGGGTGGCTCCCGCGCCCGTCGCCGCGGCTGCCGGTGCTGCGGAGATGGGCGCTGTCGGCGCGGGCGGAGCCGCCGCGGCCTGCGTCGCCTTGGCAGCCTTCTTCTTCTCCGCCTGCTCGGCGGCGAAGTTGACCTGCGACGGGTTGAAGCCGGGGTGGAGGTGGCCGGTGATGAACTTCTGCACGTGCGCCCGCGAGGCCTTGCCGGCCGCGGTCATGCCGAGCTCCTCGGCCACTTCACGCAGGTGGGCGAGCTTCTGCTGCTTCGCCCACGCGTTGAACGCCTCCGTCTCCTTGTACGGATCGACGAAGTTGTCTTTGTCCAGGCCGGGATGCTGCGTCGTCAGATCGGCCGGCGGCAGCACCACCTGCCCAGCCCAGGACTTCACCGCCGCCTGGGCGTCGTACAGTTTTCCGGTGCTGGCGGCCCACGCGGCGGCGGTCTTGACCGCCTCGCTGTGCTGTTCAGCTGTCCCCTTCCCGAGGGGGCCGAGTGTGAGCGCGCCGTTGGTGTCCTTGCCGACCGGGAGGTAGCCGCTCATTGCGGCGTCGAGAGCATCGAGCTGTGCCTGCCGCTTCGCGATGCCGTCTTTGACCATGTTGAGCGTGGCGTCGTCGGTGTTCGGCCGGATCAGCTTCACCAGCTGATGTCCGCTCACGAGGCCGGCCTGCTGCTTGGTGATCAGGCCGGCGTCGATCGCCTCCTTGGCCGCCAGCTGCGTGTTGTAGGCCTTCACCCAGGCCTTGTCCAGGTAGGCGTCGACATCCTGGTGGGCCTTCGCCTTCGCCGCCTGCAGGTCGTCGCCCATCTCGGGGCACTCGGCGCCGGCGAGGTGCCGCTCCGCCTTCAGCAGCGCCGCCAGCTGCTCGCCGTTCACCAGCTGGGGCTTGTCCGGCAGCCCGTCCATGGCCGTAGCGAGCGAGGCCTGGGCCTGCTGGACCTGCTCGGGCGTGGCCTGCCAGGTGCCGCCCGTGTGCGGCATCGGTGTGCCTTCGAGCTGGTGGACGTCCGCCAGCGTCAGGCCGCCGTAGGTCTCGCCGGCCAGCAGCTGCTGGTAGCGCTTGTGGGCGGCGGCCTGGATCGCGGCCTTGGACTTGATGTCCTGCTCGTAGGCCGGGTCGAGCCAGTGCACCAGAGGGTGCTGCCCCTTGCCGGACAGACCGACGAGCACCGGGTGTTCGAAGCCCTTAGCTGCGGCGATCTGCTGGAGCTCCTCGGCCGGGAGCGCGGTCAGGTACGCCAGGGAGGCGGCCTTGATTTCCTTGAGCTTCTCGGCGATCTCCTCCTCCGACGCGCTGGCGGCCTTCATGGCCTCTACGGCTTCGCGAGCCGCTTTGATCTGTTCGGCGAACTGGTCGAACTTCTCGACCGGGTCCTCCGGCACATCGAGTAGCGGGTAATTCGGGTCTGTCTCCCAGTCCACGCCGCCGGCGCCGATCAGCGACGCGAGTTCCGTGGCCAGGACGAAGTTCGCGGCCGCTTGCGCGTACTCCTCGCTGATCGCGCCGCTGTCCCCGGGCTGGACGTCGTTGTCGCCACTGTCCGCGCCGGACGGGGCGACGGTGTAGCTCTGGTGGCTGGCCTTGGAGTTGGTGCCCATCAACCCTCCCCGCGGTCGGGGAGGTCCGGCAGCACCTCGGCGAGGAGCTCGTCGAGGACGAGCCCGGCGGCGTGAGCGAGGTCGACGGCGCCCTCGGGCGCGTCGACGAAGTCGACGGCCACCGTGGAGCTCTGTTCGGCCCAGCGATCCAGCAGTTCCGCGGTGACGCCGTCGGCCAGCAGCTCGCGCCACGGGTCGGCGGACTCGAAGGCCATTGGCACCCACACGAGGTGCACCGGGGCGTTGGTTCCGGGGCGCTGATCGAGGCCGACGACCGCCACCGGGTCCAGGGGCGCGCCGAGGGCCGGGAGCCAGACCGACAGAACGGCCAGGCGCCAGTGGTCGGTGGCCCCGTCGGGGCCAGGGGCTGTGGCCGCTGGTGCAGGGTGGGGCTGTGACATCGGGACTCCTTTCCTCTTTCGCCCCTCCATAGATGGCGGCCAGGGACGCGGTGTGACCGCGGCCGGGAAGTTTCCCGGATCACCTCCGCGGCAGGAGCGAGGACATGTAGCGGACGGTGGCGGCGAAGGCGTCGCCAGGCCGGGCATGGATGTCCTCACGGCCGTTCGCCGTCATCACCGCGCCGTGCAGCGCGTACTGGTGGGGGTTCTGGCTGATCAGCGTCAGCCTGTCGCCGAACAGAGCGACGGCCTGGGCGATCCGGTCAGCTCGGGACAGGCCCGTGAGCAGGACCGGCAGGTCCTCGGGGAGGTTCTCCGCCAGCCAGTACAGGCCCGGCAGCGCCCAGGAGTCCCAGTTGTTGTTCTCGCGAACGGTCTGCAGGTTCACGGCGATGCCCGGTGCGGGGACGTCGTCGAACCAGGAGCGGTAGCGCTCCAGGTCCTCCAGCCGGTACCAGTACACGTTCGGCACCGCCACGGCCCCGGCCTCGTGGAACTCCTGCGCGATCATGAGGCAGCGGCGCATGTTCAGCAGGTGCTCGGCCCGCGGCCAGTTGCCGTAGATCGAGTAGTTCGGCGACAGGATCACGTCCCAGTTCTGCGAGGCGAGCTCCTCGACCAGCCCGTCACGGCGCCGATAGGACCAGAACGCCTCCACCAGCGGATCCTCTCCGTAGCCGACCAGCACCGCCTTCTGCTGCTCGCCAAGTCCGAGGACCTGGCGCGCGTCCTTGCCGACGAAGCGCGGGTAGATGGTGTGGGTATCGGGGCTGAAGACCCGGCGCAGGCCGACGCCGTACGCGGGCCAGCGCAGGCTGGCGTCCAGCGCGGTGACGGAGCTGCCGTCGGTCATGGGGATGAACGAGGGCAGCTGCGGGAGCTCGCCCTCGACGCTCAGGTCGTCGAAGGCGAGGGTGCCGCCGACATCGTGCATCCAGGCGGCGATGTCGGTCCGGGAGCCGCAGCGGATCGGGCAGCTGCCACAGGCACCCGCAGGGGAGCCGGCCTCGGTGGCCGCGCAGCCGCAGTAGCTGCAGTCGGCGTTGCTGCCCGAGCACAGCGGCTCGACGGTGGCCGGCCCGCCGCGGCCGTCCAGGCCCATCCAGAACGCGCAGCGGGTGCAGTCGCAGCCGCGGCCGGGTAGCGGAACTCCGACGGTGGGCATGGGCAGGGAGATGCTGGTCATCAGGCTGCTACCTCCTGGGAAGCGGGTACGGTGGCGTCGGCGGCCAGGAACGGTTCGAGTTCGCGAAGCGCCAGGCGCAGCGACCCCTGGTCGTAGCGGCCGAGATCGTGACCGGTGCGCAGGTCGGCGAGCAGCGCCCGCAGGGAGTCGAGCGTGGCGCGGACGACGGCCTGGTCGACCAGCGAGCGCTGCTCCGTTGGCGTGTCCAGGGTCTGGCCTTCTGGCAGTTCGCCGTCCGGCCCCGGCCTAGCGGCCGACGCTTCGACGACGTACGACAAGGACTGCGGGGCTTCGCTGCCCGCCAGCTCGCGGTCTTCCGGGTTGTCGCTGTGTTGCCCGTTCGCTTCCTCGCCGGCGGGGACACGGCTGAGTTTCGCCCGCCGGCCGGCGTTGGCGTTGTCGAACCGCTCGCTGGCGGCGTCGACGATGGCGCCGGCGTTGTCGAGGCCGAGCTGGGCCAGGCCGATATCGACGGCGCTGGGCAGCAGGTGGAGCCGACCGGTGTTCTTGAGGGAGGCCCAGATCCCGGCTGCGGCGTCGGCGCGGCCGCGCTGCAGCCGGGCGTAGCGGATCCGCGTGTTGAGCCGGACGCCTGCTTCGTCCATCTCCTCGCTCAGGTCACGCGGCAGCTCCTTGAAGGCGCGCACGAGCTCCATCGCCTTGCGCTCGCTCAGCTGCAGGCCGAGTCGGGTGAGGACCTCGCTCCACGGCGCGGCGCAGCTTCGGTCCCCGCCGCGGATCTTCTCCAGGGCCTGGAATCGCTCGACGGCGTCGGTGATCTCGTAGACCTCGCGCGGCACGGGCTTCCCGGCGCGCAGCAATTTGCCGACCAGGACCGCGCAGCGCTGGTACATCAGCGCGACAGCCTGCTCGGCGGGCTTGAGGTCCTCCCGGGCGAAGTTCTCCACGAACCGCCAGGTCGAGCGCTCCTCGTCCGACAGCGGGCCGGGGCACACGATGGCGGGGATGGCCGCGAAGTGCGGGTTGTCGTCGAGGTGCAGGGCGCCCCAGCGCATGGCGCGCAGCCGACGCTCCCCGGAGACCAGCCGCATGGCCGGCGCGCCGCCGCCGGGGTTCGGCGTCTCCTCGACGAGCACCGGCTCCAGGAGCCCGACCTCGCTGATGGAGGAGATCAGGTCGGCGAGCTCGACCGGGGCGGTCGCGTCGCCGGGCTGCCGGCCCTGGGGCTCGGTGTAGGCGCTGCCCGGCCCGCGCAACGGCAGCATCACGAACCGCCGCTGCGCCAGGCGGGTGTGGCGCTGGAGGATCTCCGCCAGGTGGATCATGCTGACACCGGCGGAGCCGGGCGCGAGGTCTGGGCCGAGGTCGCTGGTCGTCGTCACAATGCTGCCCTCCTTGTACGGGTGGTGCTGGTGCTCAGCTCTCGGCCTGCGGACGCAGGAACATGTCGGTGGGCGGCTGGTTGCGCAGCAGCGGCTTGAAGATCGGGGCGAACGGACCCTGCTCGCGGAGCTTGGCCAGTGTGGTGACGCCGACGGACAGCTGCGCCGCCAGCGCCGACAGGCTGGGGTTGGCGCCGGTCAGTGCGCCGAGGTCGTTGGTGCGGGAGCCCAGGACGCGCTGGGACGGATGGTCCAGCACGATCAGCAGCCGCGGGAAGCGGGAGTAGGTGCTCTGCCAGGCTGGCCGGCTCCTGGTCGAGCGGCGGGCACGGTCGTGCTCCTGCGGGATGTAGTCGTAGTACCGCCCGTACGCGGCGACCTTGTCCGCGAGCCGGGCGACGGTCATGGTGCAGCGGTCCAGCTCGACGAAGGCCCGAAGCAGCGTGCGGCGGCCATCGCCGACGACGTGCGTGTAGTCCAGGACGGCGTCGGAGATGACGTGGTCGTCCTCGAAGCGCCGCTGGCCGTCCCGCATGCGGTGGGCGACCTCCGGCATCCAGTCCAGCGGCCCGCACTCGTGGCCGGCGTTGCGCGCGTGCTCCACCATCGCGATGCCGACCTCGTTCACCGCCAGGGTGTGCGCCTGGCGGGGCCCGGTCGCGGTGGCAGTGGTGGTGCGGTGCTGGCGGGTGACGCTCTCCTGCGAGCCGTCCATGTGCAGGTAGCCGTCCTCGGTCAGGAACCACAGGAACTGGGCGTGGCGGGGGTTGCGGTGCAGCGCACGGACACGCTCGACCAGCCCGGCGTCCTCCAGACGCTTGAGCTGGCCCAGCAGATAGACGGGCCGCTGCGCCTGGGGCTGGAGCAGCCGGTGCAGCTGCTGGGTGGTCATCAGCCGGTGCTGGTACAGCACGGTCATGGCCTGCTGGGCCAGGCGGGCCATCGTTGCGGGGCGGTGAAGGGTGGCGGCGTTCATCCCAGATCAGTGCTCCATGCCTCGTCGGCGTCGTCGGGGCGGTCGTACTGCGCCTGCTCGGGGTCGACGGCCGCGGTCGCGATCGCGCTGCCGGGCGCGCCCCCGGTCCGGCCGGGAGGCTTCCGGCGCGGCCGGTCGGTGGGTTCGGACTCGATGTCGTCGGCTGCGGCCACCCGCGCGGAGACCCTGACCGGGGTCAGGTACTGGGTGACGCCGTCGAAGATCCGCTCGTCGAGGGTCTCCAGCTCGGCGAGGATCTGTCCGACGGGGCGCCGCTTCAGGTTGCTGTTCAGCGCCTCCTGCAGACGCTCGGCGCCGTCGGGGTTGTCGTAGAGGGCGTACGCCTCCTCGACGCTGGCGCCCCGCACCCGGAACGGGTCGGACATGCCGCTGCCCCGGTTGACGGACATCACGTAGTGGTAGGGCTGCAGCTTGACCACGGTGTTCGGGTCGACCGCCCCGCCCCACCGCTTGGTGACCAGCGCGGCCTCCTCGACGTCGGCCGCGGTGGTCGACAGGATCGACAGATTCTGCAGCAGCCCGGCCCGGGTGGTCGGGGTCAGACGCTGCATCATCTGCGTCATCGCCAGCAGCTTGACCATGTACTTGCGCAACTGCTCGGTGATCGCGGCCAGGTGGCCCTTCGACGCGCCGTCCACCGCGGTGAGCTCGTCGATGAACGTCCAGAACGCCCGGCGCTGCGAGGGGTGGATGTTGCGGCGCGACAGGCCGGCCCGGAACAGGTCGTAGATCAACAAGCACGAGATGATCCGGTCGGTGTCGCTGCTGCCCTCCGGGCAGATGAACACGATCTTCCCCTCGTCCATCGCCCGTCGGATGTCGTAGGTCGACTCCGGAGAGCCGAGGAACGCCTTCAGCGCATCGCTGCTGTCCAGACGCTCGATGATGTTCGTGACCACTGGCGCGGCCTCGCCGGGGTATTTGGGGAAGCTGTTGCGCCAGAAGGCCTGGAGGCGGGCCGGCAGATAGGAGACGACGAGCTTGCGCCAGTCCTCGTCCATCAGGATCGTCTGGATCTGGAAAACCGTCGGCGCGAGTTCCGGGTGGCCGGCCTCGGCGAACCTGTAGGACAGGTACGCCAGGGACTGCACCGACCGGGTCAGGATCGTCTTTGCGCGGCCGCTGCTGTCGCCCCAGTTCAGGGCGGAGGAGAAGGAGTCGACGATCGCTCCGACCACCTTCGGGATGTCCTTCGCCCGCCGGCCCTGCATCGACAGCGGGTTCCAGGACGCGACCATCGCGTCCGGGTCGGTGATCGACAGGTCGATCTCCCACAGCCGCTCGTACAGCCCCTCGTGCGACAGGAACCGCTGCGCCTTGCCCCAGCCGTCGCCGTGCGGGTCGAGGAACATCACCCCCTGGCCGCTGTGCGCGAGCGCGATCGCCTGGATCAGGGACATCTCCGTCTTGCCGTAGCCGGACTTGCCCAGGAACAGGCCGAACAGCACCCACTGCAGCGGCACGCCGACCAGGAACTCCCGGCCGTCGGCCCCGGTCGTGAAGCCCAGCGGCAGCAGGTCCCGCTGGCCGGTGTACTCGACCAGGTCCCCTGGCGGCAGCGGCACGCTCGCGTCCGGCAGCTTGGCGTGCGCGTTGTGGACCGTGGGCGGCTTGAGCAGCCCGGCGATCTCCGAGCCGTTGACCCAGCGCCGACGGCCGCGGGGGGAGAACTCCCCGGTGGCGAACCGCCGGTCGAACTGGTGCCGGTACAGCACCGAGTCAGCCCCCACCCGGTGCACGAGGAGGTTGAGGCCGACCTCTTTCCACTGGTTGTCGCCGCTCCAGACCTCCAGCGCCGTGATGATCTCGTCCAGCAGCATCAGCTCCCGGCCCTCGGCCCGGGACGAGGCCCGCACCAGCAGCTGGAACGCGAAGACCGGCTCCTTCGGCTCATGCGGCATGTACTTGCCCAACACCGCGGTCATGTCGGCACGCACCGACAGGCCCTCGCTGTAGACGCCGGAGCCGCCGCGCCCGCCGCCGGAGGAGCCGGACTGCTTCACCTCCCGTGCCACCTGCGCCATCACGCCGCCGATGTCGATCGACCCGCGGCCGCCGTGCGGCATGCCGGGCAGGATCGGCTCGGCTCCGCGGCCACGGCGCCCGGAACGCAGCAGCTGCTTGCGACGGCGGTTGAGCTGCTCCGCGGTGACGGGGATCAGGTCGAGCACGACATCCGCCTGCTCTCCGTCCTCCTGGTTCACCGAGCTCAGCGCCGCGGTGATGCCCTGCAGGGGATCGGGTCGCAGGGGAACCCGTCGCAGCGCGAGGTGGTCGGGCATGGCCAGGGTGAGCTCGGCGCGGGCGACGAACTCCCGGTGAGGACCGTCTTCGTCCTGCTCCGGCGCGTCAGCGAGTATCGCGTCGAGCCCGGTGGGGGACTCGTCCTCGGGGCTGCGGCGCTTGGCCAGTGAGATGACGTTGGACAGGCTGCTGCTCATCAGGCGGCCACCCCGGTGGTCTCGAGGTCCGCCGGGCCCTCGAAGGTGATGGTGACGCCCGAGGCGGCGGCCAGCTCCCGCTCGGGGTCGCGCAGCTCGCAGCCGACGTAGGCGTGACGGCTGATCAGGGCCAGGGTGCGGCTTCGGGCTTCCACCCTGTAGGCGGGCGGGCCGCCGCTCGAGGTCAGGCGGATCCGCACCGCGGTGGCCCTGCGGGGTGTCAGGTGCCAGCGGGAGGCGCTCGCCTGCGCGCGGGCGAGCTGATGGACGAAGCGCAGTATGTCCTCTTCTCCTGGGTCGAAGCCGGGCCGGGGCAGGAACTCCACGCCGGCCCGGTCGGCGAGTGCGCGGCGGGCCAGCAGCATCTGCCCGGCAGCGAGCAGGAGCAGCACCGGCACGGCGACCAGGACGATGCCGGGGAGATTGGCCGCCACCGCTGTGCCGGCGGTCTGCGCGAGCTGGGGGGCGTGCGAGGCGGCACCGAGAATGGAGTCGATCACTTCGACGACGGTCATGCGGATGTCCTTTTTCTGAAGGCCCCGGCGCCGGTGCGCGGGGCGGAACTGGCCTGTCGCCTCTCCATAGATGGCGGCGGGGAGGCTGGTGTGACCGTGAAGGCGAAGAAGTTCCGGAGGTGGTCATACCGGATCAGCGGAGTGCCGGACTGCGGGCCGCGGTGGCTGGTAGTCATGGACCTACGGTCCGGCCGGGTCGCCCGGGGACTGTGCAGGAGGGGCGGGTCAGATGAGTGCACTGATAGAGACACATTTCAGGCACAGGCGCCACGCGTGGCTGATCGCTGCGGCCACCAAGCTCAGTGCCGGGCACGCCCAGACAGACCTCGCCGTGCCGCGCGACTCGGCCCGGACGGGGATCGACGCGTGACCGCGCCCACCCACGTCTACATCGTGACGCACAGCGCCGCTTACGTCGGAAAGGTCGGGATCGCCGCCCTGGACTCCCGACGGATCGACCAGCACCGGAACGAGGGCTGGCACCTCTACCGCGCCGTGCTGCTCCCTACCCGGGAAGCCGCAGAGCAGGTGGAACGGGACGTCCTCCGGGCACTGCGAGCCCATGGTCTGGGTGCACGCATGCCCGCAGACCGCATGCCGCAAGGCGGCCATAGCGAGACCGTGAACCTCGACGAAATACCAGCGGCGGACCTGTGGCAGCTGGTGGTCGCGGCAGTCGACGATCTGCAGGACCAGACGGACCTGTCCCGCGTCGTGCTGTTCCTCGCCCACAAGGACCACGCCGACTTCCGCTTCATAGTCGTCGGGACGGACGAGCCACGCGGGCCGTCCATGCAGAGCCCTGAATGCGCCGACGGAGAGGAACTCGCCGCCAGCGGATGGCAGGTGTGCACCGCGAACATGACCGCCGCCGCAGCGGACGCCGCGCTGCGCGGTCTCAGGGAATGGGCGGCGGCCACGGCCGGTGTGATCGAGGACAGAATGATGCGGATCGTCGACTGCCCGGTGCCGCTGCTCCGTAACGCCTACCTGCTGGTTAGTCAGGACCCGGAGGAGCAGGTCAGGCAGGCGCGCATAGCCCTGGACGTGCCGCTGAACCCGGTGTTCGTCGACGCCCCGTACGAGGACTACTACTGACGGTGGCCGGCGCGTGCCGTCTGCCGACCGCGGCGGGTGGTGGACGCCCGCCGCGGTCGGACCCCGTGGCAGGGACACTGAGTGCCCTACAACGGAAGGGCTCAGTACCCGCCGGTGACGACGTCCAGGTTCTTCACGCTGGATGGCCGCTTGGCCGTCCTCGATGCTGGCCAGCCGCTCCTACGACGCGTTGACCGGCTGCCAGCTGCCGTCGGAGGCTTGGGCAAGCACGATGGTCATGGTTTGGCGCTCCTGTGCCCGGCCGCCCGGGTCGGTGCCGGCGTACACCAGGTGGGCGTCGACCTGGCTGCTGCTGGCGTGACGGCGTGCGATGCCGGCCTGGACGCGGACGTGCGACCAGGCGGTCGTGGCGGCCTGGCCGCCGAAGTAGGAGGGGAAAGCGGGGCGGCCCTGGCCGGTGAGGTCGGCGAGGAGGACCTGGTTGGCCAGGGCGACGAGCTGCTTCTCCTGCGCGGCCGGGAGATCGGCCGGCTGGGTCTGCTCGAGGACTTGCTGCAGGTAGCTGTCGGGCATGTCGCCGGCGAGCAGGTCGGCAGGCGTGGTCCGGGGAGCGTTCGGCGATGCGCTGCGTGCCGCGGGTGTGGGCGAGGTCGCGCGGGATGCCTGCGCAGCCGGAGCTGGGACGGTCTGGACGCTCGTGCTGGCGGTGGGCTGCGCGGACAGTGCGACGGGCAGCGCAGCCTGGCCCCGGGGCTGCCCGTTGGGAAGGAGCAGCAGAGTGGCTGCGAGGGCGAGCAGCGAGGCCGAGGCGATGAACGGAAGGCGGGCGCTGCGGGGGGCCGGGCGGTTGGTCATGGTTCTCGCTCCTCGGTCAACAGGGGGAGGCTGGGTGCGGGGCGGCGTCAGTAGCGGCCGCCGCCGGCGTAGCTCTTCATCCAGACCGGCTCCTGGCGGACGTTCGTCCCGGTGTGGGCGGCGTTGATCATCTGACCGCCGCCGACGTAGATGCCGACGTGGTGGATGCCCCGGCCGCTGCCCGGGTTGAGGCTGAAGAAGACGAGGTCGCCGGGTTGCAGACCGGCGAGTCCGGCCGACGGCGGGATCCTGGTCGGAGCGCCGTCGTACTGGGCCTGGGCGGTGCGCGCGATGGTGACGCCGGCCTGGCCGTAGGCGTACTGGGAAAGGCCGGAGCAGTCGAATCCCACGGTGTGGGATGCGAGGCAGACTCCGTTGAGGCGGCCGTTCTTCCCGTCGCAGAAGCCCAGGCTCGGGCCTCCCGTCCCGCCGCCGCCCCAGGAGTAGGGGATGTTGAGCGCCATCTCCCTGCGGGCGGCCGCGACGACGGCCTGACCGCGCGCGCTACCGCCTGTCGCCGGAAGAGCGCCGGTGCTCTGGCCTATCTGGTCGTAGGTGGTCTTCCATTTCAGGACCTCGTCCACGTAGGCCTGGCTGTGGTTGTAGCGCAGGATGGCCGACCTGAGCTGGTCCGGTCGGCTCAGGTCGGCGGCTTTGGTGCCGCACAGGTACGTCGCGGTGGTCAGGGCCGCGTCGAAGGCGTTCTGCGGGTTGCTCGTGCCGTCGCTGTTGCCGTCCTGCCCGTTGCTGATCCAGGTGGCGGGCATGAACTGCATCGGGCCTATGGCCCGGGCGTAGGTGCTGCCGCCGTCGAGCTGCCTTTCCTCGTCGGTCGTGTTGTACATCGGGGTGGTGTTGCCGCCGATGCCGGAGCCGTCGAGCAGCGGGCCCCAGATCGGCGGGGTGATGTCTCCGTTCGCGGCGATCGAGCTGCCGGAGGCCTGGGTGGACTCGACTTCCCCGATGGCCGCGAGCAGTGACCAGGTCATGCCGGTGCAGTTCGGCCGGACCTTCGGAAGGGTGGCGACCGCGTTGTTGTAGGCGTTCAGCATCACCGGCGGGATCCCGGCCACGCTGGCTACGGTGCCCGGCTGTCCGGCCTGGCCGGCCTGGGCCGACATGCTGCCGTTCAGGACCGCGGCGATCATCACCAGTAGCAGGACGAATCCGATGAACGGAGCGAGCAGGCCCCCGGCGAGGAGCGCCTTCTGGTTGCCCGTCACGGCCTGCCCCCGGTCGGCGGGCCGGCTGGCCGGGTGGCCCGGCGCCGCGGCGGGGGCACAGCCTCAGGTGGTGTGCCGGGAGGGGACGGGGCCGGGCCGGTGGCGGAAGCGGTGCCGGTGGGGGTGGGCCGGGTCGGTCCCGGTGTCGGCCGCCTGGCCGCTGGCGGCGGCGGGCCCGTGGTCGTGGGGGTGGAAGTGGGCTGGGTCGGTCGGGGTGCCGGGCGCCGGGGCGATGTCGGTGTCGAGGCCGCGCTGTCGGTGGTGTCCCACACGGAGTTCGCCACGAACGTCGCACCGCGGCGCACCGCGCGCCCCGCGGTCTTGGAGTTGCCCCACCACTCCTTGCCGAAGGTCGCGGTCTCGTTCCACTGCTTCTTGGCGGCGCCGGCGAGTCGCTCCTCGACGCGCGTCATCGCTGCGCTGGCCTTCTGGGTGGCGGCGCTCGCTCCGCGCTTGGTGGCTGCTGCGCTGCGCGGGATGCCGACCGGCCAGCCCGCAGGGGAGGCGAGGAAGCCGTACTTGGCGGCGAACTTCGTGGTGCCGGCAGCTGCCTTGCCGGCTGCGAGGGTGGCGCGGCCGCCGCGGGTGTTCGACATGCGTGCGGCGAGGCGCTTGGTGAGTGCTGTCTTCGCTGCCTGCTGGGTGGCGGCCTTGGCTGCCGCGCTCGTTCCGCCGGTGCCCACCGCGGCGGCCACGGTGGTGGCGGCGCGCGCGGCCCTGGCCAGGCGTCCGCGCTTCGCCGTGCGGCCGCGTCCGGCCTGCGGGCCGACCCACAGGTCCTTGGCGGTGCGGCCGACTCTGGCGAGCGGCTGGGTGACCTTGCGGGCCTCCGCGCGGCCCTCGCCCCAGATCTGCCGCAGGGACGGGGCGGTCTCGGCGTAGCGGCCGGGCGTTGCGAACGCGGAGCGCCGTGCGCCGCCGACCTTGGCGTTGGCGAGCCGGCGGTTGATGTTGACGGCAACCTGCCGGGCGGTCTCCTTGATCTTCTTGTGGCCGGCCAGACCTGCGACCGCGACCAGGTCGATGGACAGGAACTTCACGGCCAGGACGCTGCCGGTGTTGGACTTCAGCAGCGCGAGGATCATCAGGATGAAGATCGCCAGGAACAGGACGCTGAGGACGACGGCGAGGACCGCCTTGATGATGGCGCCGAACCAGCGCCACAGGGTGGCGCGGCCCCCGCCGGGCAGGATGCCGACCGTCAGGGCCCAGGGAGCACGGATGGCTTCGAAGGCGACCCAGCCCTGGGCGACCAGGAACCCGCCGGTGACGAGGGTGATCAGGATGACGCAGATGCTTGCCGCGACGGCCACGAACAGGGCGCTGAAGGCGCTGTCGGCCGAGGCCTTCTGCGCTCGGGGGCTGAAGTCCTTGGTCTTGCAGGTGTCCTTGAACCTGTTCGCCGCGTCGCTGATCTGGTTCTGGTAGCGCGTCTCCAGTGCCTGGCCGGAGGGCAGGTTGGCGGCGTTGTACTGGACGATGCTGTTGACCGCGTAGGCCTTGGCGCACTCTCCGGTGAAGATCTTCCCGTAGGTCATCAGCTCGGTGGGCATGACCACGAACGCGTTGACCAGGCCGGCCGTGATCGGAGAGACGACGGAGTCCGGGTCGGCGGAGGAGTTGTTCGGGTCCTGGGACAGGATGAGGTTCGACACCTGCAGGGACAGGTCCTTCGACTTGCCCACGACGCCATCGCTGCTGAGGAGCATGTCGGAGCCCTGGGCGACCGGAGCGCCGGCGGTGCCCAGCAGGACCTGAGCGGGGGAGAGCAGCACCGTCGTGGCGATCGCGGCGACGACCAGGGACACGCCCGCCTCGGCGAAGCCGCGGCTTCGCTGCCGGAACAGGATGTGCCAGCCCGCGAACAGGGCTGCGAAGGTCAGGAAGAGACCCGACAGCCCGAGGCGGTTGATGACCTGGTCGCGGATGGTTCCGGAGATGTCGGCCACCGGCGTCACCATGATCTTTGCCAGGCCGAAGCTCAGGGCCCATCCCACCAGCCAGCACACGAAGCCGATCAGCCACTTCGAGATCGTGAAGAACAGCGAAGTGAGGAATCCCCAGATCTTCAGGTCGAAGTCGTCCCAGGAACCGGTGTCGACGCTGACGTCGTAGATCTGCAGAGGGGTGCCGTACTCGTCCTTGACGTTGAACGGAGCCAGGATCCCGCTGCCGTCGGCCGGCGCCGCCGCCAGGTTCTTCTCGGGGCCCGGGTCGTCGGCCGCCCCTGTGGCCCCGGGTGAAGGCGCCGGATTGATGGGAGGGACGGCACTGGGGTCCGCGGCGGTCGCAGTGGGCTCAGGACCGGGTGTGGGCGTGGCGGTCGGCCCGGAGCCGGGCGCAGACGGGCCCGGACCCGGCGTCGGACTGGGCGCCGGGGTGTCGGCCCAAGCGACCGAGGTGACCAGGGCGGCGAGGAGAGCGAGGAGGGCGGCGACCATCAGGACCCGCCGCACGCTGCCTCCGCTGCGCCCGGCGGTGCGTGGCGCGGCGATGCGGCCGGCTGTGGGCCTGTTCATGAGCGGATTCCTGCGGTGGTCTCACCGGGGGTGGTGTGGATCGCGTCGGCGGCCTGCTCGTCGGCCGGGATGAGGACCTTCATGCCGCCGATGCGGCGCTTGAGGTCCCGGTAGAGGCACTCGCCGGCGCGGATCGCCCGCTCGTGGTCGGAGACGTTCACCGGGGACAGGTTCTCGGTGACGATCTTCAGCATGGTGGCGTCGGTGCCGTCCAGGCCGAGGAACTCCAGCGCCCGGACGGCGAGCTGGCGCGACCGCTGGCGGAAGACGAGGACATGGGTGATCAGGCCGCGGATCTTCTCGCCCTGCTCGTTGTCGGGGCCGATGTCGTAGGGGTCGTGCGAGGCGGCGAACAGGCCGGCGTTGTGCTTGCGGCCGTCGCGGACGATCTCCAGCATCAGGTCCAGGCCCTCGGGGCTGGAGGAGAGCCACCAGCACTCGTCGAAGAAGACGCCGGTGAACTCCTCCTCGGACAGGAACGCGATCTCCCGGCACAGCGCGGCGACCAGGTACATCAGCCGCCAGCCGAACTTCTTCTCGACCTCCAGCCGGCTCAGGCGGTGCTCGTCGAGCTCCTCCTTGCTGGGCAGCTTGAGGCTGGAGACCGCGAAGACGATCGAGTCGGCGTCGGAGACCCGGACCACGGGCAGATCCGGATCGAAGACGACCCTCCCGAGGTCCTTCTTCGCCAGGGAGCGCAGCTTGCGGACCAGCTCGCTGGCGGCGGCGCGCACGGCGTCGTCGTTGGGCTCGTCGGGGTCCACGATGCGGGCGCGCTCGACGAGAGTGTCGATCAGGCCCTGCATGCTGCGGTTGCTGCCGGTGTTGGTCGCCTCGATGGCCTCGGCGAGGGTGACGCCTTCGACCGACATGGAGGCGATGTCGAGCAGCGGAGTCAGGAAACTCTCGGCGTACCGGGCGGCGCGGGGGCCGGTGAAGACGCGCAGGGGGTCCAGGGACAGGCCGGCGGTCTCGTCGACGTCGATGACCTGGGTGGTGCCGGGGCAGGCCTCGACGAAGCGGACCCACTCGCGTTGCGGGGTGCGGTCGATGACCAGGCCGCGGCCGCGGCTGGTGGCGTGGGCGAGGCGGTGACCGGTCGACAGGATCGAGTACAGGGCGGACTTCAGGCCCACCGACTTGCCCGAGCCGAGCTCGCCGATGAACGCGGTGTTCGCGGCGACGTTGACCCGGGGGCCGTGGCTGAAGTCGATCAGGACGGGCCACACGCCGCCGCCGGACAGCTGCAGGGCGAACAGCGAGCCGGCATCGTCGCCCAGGCCCTGCCCGGAGAACGGCATGCCCATCGCGAAGTCGCGGGCGAGCAGGATCTGCGCGTAGTCGTTCATCACGCGGGGCGCGCGGGCGCCCGGCAGCATCGCGTGGAACAGGTTCACCTGGTCGCCGGCCGGCCGCTCCAGGGTGTAGTCGGAGCCGCCGAAGTGATTGCGCAGGGCTGCCATCTGCTCGTTCAGGTCGGCGGGGGAGTCACCCCACACGCACATCGCCACCGACGCCCGGATCTCCACCTCCGTCGAGGAGGACGTGAGACGGGAGCGGTACTCGTCCAGGGACGCGGTGTCCTTGTCCAGGTGTGCAGGCACGCCGGCGACGTCGCCGTCGTACTCGGTGTACTGGTGGGCCAGTTCGTTGGCGCGGCGCCGGGAGCGCGGCTCCGCCCTGGAACCGGACTCGATGTTCAGCCGCACGCACCAGTCGACGGGGAAGGAGAACTCGTCCAGCGCGGACAGGTACTCGCTGCCGGGGAAGACGAAGGAGTCTGGCATCTCCGACATCACGCAGAAGGCCTGGTAGCTGCTGCCGTACTCGGTCTCGGCCCGCAGGTACTTGTGCTTGAGCGGGTTCGTGGGCGCCTTCGAGGACAGCTGCCCGCGGCCGCCCTCGTCCAGGAGCACCTGGGTGTGCGCGGCCACCGTCCGGCCGCGGCCGCGGATGCCGCGCGGTGCGCCGTCCTCCGGCAGCAGCGGCTCCTCCAGCCCGCGCCGGGCGCTGTGGGCGTAGACCCACAGGATCTCGGCCTCGCTGGCCGGACGCAGCCGAACCCCCGAGGGCCAGGTCGCCGCCAGCCGCCGGGCCTGGGTCATGCGGTGGGCGACCTCGCCCGCCGGGACGGCCGGCGCAAGCAGCCCCAGCGAGCCCATCATCTCCGAGGCGGCCGAGGCGGTGACGGCGCGCAGGCTCTCCTTGAAGTCGGCATGGGACAACGGCAGGGCGAGGAAGTCGACCCGGCCGGTCAGCTTGAGCTCCTCCAGCTGGCGGAGCACCTTCCAGGACAGCTCGACCAGCTCGGGGGACTTGTCCAGGTCCACGCCCGAGGTCATCCGCTCCACCACGGACGCGGCGTCGACCTGCGGGCACAGGCTGAGCAGCATGACCTCGCCACGCAACGCCTTGAAGAGTGCCTCCAGCTGGTCGAGCCGTTCGCGCTTGGTCTGGCGGGAGGCGTGGGCGTAGTTGTCGGACTCGACGCGCCACACGCCCCACACCGTCGCGCTCGTGGTCCAGATGAGATTGCCGCTGATGTGGCGGATGGGCAGGCGCATGTCGTCCCCCGAGGATCGATCCGAGTGATGGAAGGTCAGTCCTCGCCCAGTTCGGCGAGGAGGCTCTGCAGCGCGGTGCGCGCCGCAGGGGTGCGGGCGCCGGAGCGCGGAACGGTGACGCTCGTGGGGAGCGGCGCAGTCGCCGGGACCGCAGGTCCGGGCGCCGTGGGGGCAGGCCGGCGGCCGGCCGGGGAGGTCCGGCGTGGCCGGGCGCTCTGAAGAGCGCGGGGTGCGGGCGCGGACTGCGCGGCGGGGCGCACCGCCGGCCGACAGGCCAGCGGCGGCTCGGGAGCCGCCGCCGGAACCTGCAGGCCGACCGTGATCCGGACGCCCAGCAGCTGCGGGCGCCGGCGCCGCACCGGGCGGCCGGCCAGCCGCCCGGCCCGCGGGGTCGAGGCGTAGGTGAAGACCCCCAGCAGCGCCCGCGCCGGATCCCGGCCGTCCATGCGCGCGTACCGCAGCGCGAACGCCAGGCTCCACGGAACGGCGATCATGATCAGGACGTTGCCGGGACCGAAGTGCGCCCAGACGGCTTTCGTGATGATCAGCACCACGAAGACCAGGACCATCGTCACGATCTGTGTGATCGTGTACGGTCCGCCCGGCAGCCGGCCCGCGCCGGGCAGCTTCCCGATCACGAGCGGGCTGCGCCGCGCCCGGGTGTAGGAGCGGCCGATCAGGACGTCGTCGCCGATGCTGCTCACGCCGCGGCCCGCCCGTGGTGCTCAGGACCGGGCATCACTGGCGCCACTGCCGCGGGGGCGCGGGAGGCGTTGACCTCGGTGCCGACCTTGTTCTGGATGGTGGTCATGTTGTTGACGGCCCAGATGACCAGGCCGGCCAGCACGAGGGCGACCAGGGTGGCGACGAAGGAACGGGTCTTCCACCAGGCCATGAGCACGGCGATGATCGCCATCAGGACGGCGGCGGCCAGCGCGAGCGTGTTCAGCTGGGTGACCTTGGTGTTGGCCCAGGTGATGATGTCGCCGGCCAGGTAGACCTGGCCGGTCGCCGGGTGCGTGGGTGCGGGCATAGTGCAGAACTCCTCTACGGGGTTGCGGTGGAGGCCGTGGCCGCGGGCACGGCGACGGGGGGCTGGGTGGTGCCGGCAGCCGGGCTCGGCATCGAGCCGGCGCTGCCGGGGGCCAGGTGCGGGGCCAGATCGAGGGCGTGGACCTCCCAGCGGCCGGCGCGGGCGCGCAGGGTGAGTGCGTAGTTCAGCGAGAAGGTCCCGGCGTCGGAGGTGGCGTTGACCTGGGCCAGAACGCGGCGCAGCGTGCCGTCGGCGGGCACCGTGGTGCTGCCGCCGGCACCGGCCGGGTTGTCGTCGCTGATCCCGGCGATGGTGATGGAGGAGTACGGCGCCGGGCTGACCGGGTTCATGACCACGCCCGGCGTGGTGTACGGGCCGAGCTGCCCGGTGCCGGTCAGGTAGGCGGACAGGAAGCCGCTGACGGTGGCCTGCGCCGGGTCGGTGCTGCTGAGAGTGGACGCCCCGTAGACCAGGACGCCAGGCCGCAGGGAGCTAGGGGCGGAGATCTCCGCGGGCAGCGAGGTTGCGGTGTAGCCGACCGGGCCGGTGCCTTGCTGCGCACCGCCGGCCGCCTCCGGGCCGGTCGCCTCGATGCCGACCTGGAAGTAGTGCAGTCCGGTGTCGGTCGCGGATCCGCCCTGCGGGTGGGCGACGACGTCGGCGGCGACCGTCACCGACCAGTAGCCGGGCGAGACCTGGGTGCTCGCCATGACCACCGTGGTGGCGGCGGTGCGGGCCGCGGGCGGGTTGTTCAGCGAGAGGGTGCCGGAGTAGTAGGGCGCCACGTTGTTCTCGGTGCCGTTGCCCGCGGCGAGGTAGGCCTGGACGTACAGCTGCGCGAAACCGGCCGGCCCGGTGCCCGACGCCGCCATGCTTGAGGTACTGGGGGTGGGCCGTGCGGCGGCGCCGGGGGCGGAGCCGCCGAGCAGCGCGGCCCCGCCGAGCAACGGGCCGGCGAGCAGCGCCGCCCACACGCCGATCCGGGCCAGGCGGGCCGCGCCGGCCATCGTGGCTGCGCTGGTCTGCCACCCGATCGGCTCGTCGTCCGGCTGCGCCCCGTCCGCGTCCTCGTCGACCTGGTCGGGGAGCTCGAGCTCCCGCAGGGCGGCGCGCTTGATGTCCTTGCGGCGCGCGCGGCTGCGGCCGCGCTTCACTTCCGACCTCGGGCGGCTGCGCCGAGGACCGCGCCGCGGGCCTTGGCGGTGAGCTCCTGGTCGGAGAGCGCGTTGAGGCGTTCCCACGCGGCTCGGGCTTCTGCGGCCCCGCTGGTGAGGAAGTCCAGGAGCTCGGCGTGTGCGCGCTCGTCGAAAGGGCTGGTGACCATCGCGGTGGCAAGCCGGCGAACCAGACGCTTGGCCTCGACGACGGTACGCGCGTCCGTGTCGACGGCCTCGGCCTGCGCCTGTTCGGTCTGATGGGGGATCACGTGGTGCCTTTCGGTGGACGGGTTCGCGGAGCGGGTCTGGGCAGGCGAAGGACGATGGGTGCGGCGGGCGTTATGCGGCCAGCTGCCAGTAGGCGTTGTGGTCCGCGGCGCGCAGCCGGCTCACGGCGCGGGAGCGGGCCTTACGGACGCGGTCGCCGTCGGAGCCCATGGAGCGCGGGGTCCGGCCGGCGCGGCTGTCGGTGTCGACGTAGTAGCCGGCGAGCATCTGCGCCTCGTCGGGCCGCAGGACGCCGGTGCGCACGGCCCAGACGACCAGGTGCAGCAGTTCGGCCCGCGCGGTGCCGCTGTGGATGTGCTCGTGGTCGTCCTCGCCAAGCAGCTGTAGCTCGGTGGCGTCCATGAGCAGGCTGAGGCGCTCGAAGCGCTCCTCGGGCTCCAGCTCGTGGCCGGCCGGTCGGCGGTCGACGATCTCGGCGACCTCGTCCGGGGGAAGGGGCGCGTCGTCGAGGAGATGGCCGAGGGCCTGGCGGGTCAGGGTGAGGGTGCGCAGGGCGAGGCCGGCGTAGATGTTCCTCGGGCACCGCTCCAGCGGGTAGATGCGCACGACCTCGAAGAGGGCGCCGACGACGACGGAGAACGCCTCCTCGAAGTCGATTCCCGGCCGCGTCTGGCTGCGGGCCATCCGCGCCGCCTTCGGCAGCAGAGCACGGACGGTGACGAGCCAGGCGACCTCGCCGTCGTAGCCGCCGCAGGGCACGCGCTCGAGCAGCGCGGTGAGGAGCACGTCGTGGCCCGCCCAGTTGCCGACCCGATAGAGCTCGTTCAGCAGCGCCAGGACGTCGCCGGTGCCGGTGCAGTCGGAGAAGAGCTCGTCCTCGGCGGCCCAGCCGCCGACGACCGCCTCGGCCCGGGGGTCCTCGCACATCTGCAGCCAAGCGCGGTGCATCCGCATGTCGGTGGAGTCGTAGGGGCCGGACTCAGTGCCGGCGGAGGTCGGGTGGTGCGCCACGTCCGGGTCCGTCCCTTCGCGTCGATCGGGGTAATGACGCCAAGGTGCCGAGACCCCCCTTGCCAGCCGTCTGGACAGCCGCGCGGGCGGGGCCTTGTCCAGGGGATTCGCGCGCGAGATCCACTCGCCCGGCCGCGCCCGCGCGCCGCGCGGTCACGTCCTTGTCCATCGCCGCGCGCCACGCGACGAGGTATCGACAGCGCGCGGCGCGCGGACATGGACAGCCGCAGCGGCGCGCGCCGCGCTCCATGCGAAAGGCAAGAGGCGTCCGCGCGGACCCCGCGCGCGAAAGCCCTGCGGTGCCGCGCCGCGCTGAGCGCGGGCAGCTGTGCGGAGCAGCGCCCGGCGTCCAGCAGGTGCCCCTGCGCCGGGCTCAGGGCCTGGGGCTGGACTACGGGAGCAGAGCGGCGGATTGCGGGATCGCCGCCCGAACCGGTGTCACCGGGCGCTGGACTTCGACGAGGCAGCGGTCTGGAGAACCCGATCCGCGGGCGGCGCCGCCGCTACGCCTGTCCATCGGGAAGACCGCAGCGTTTCCCCTGGACAAACGCGTTTGACGCTGTTGGCCAATCCACCGGCGCGACCGCACGCGCTGGTTTCTGTCCAGGGGAAACGCGGCTCTGTCCAGGGAGTTTGCGTGGGTGCCGGCGGAGGCCGGGGATGTTGTCCATCAGCCCTGTGCCGGACGGCCACGCCGGGCCGGTTCCGCGCAGGACCGAGTGCCGCGCGGCGCGCGGTGTCCATCGCGCGCGGGACGGTCTGCTGGGCCTGTCCATAGGCGCGCGCGATGGGCGCGGGGGGTCCTGCCGCGCGTGTCCATAGGCGCGCGGCGCGCGCGTCAGGCGGCGAGCTCGAGCCGCCGCAGGTGCGAGGCGCGCGTCTTCGCGCGCGGGATCTCGGTCAGCCAGGCGTCGACGCGCGCGAGGTTGATCGCGGCGGCGGTCAGCTGGTGCTGCAGGTGCGTCTTGGCGAGACCGTGGTAGCGCGCGCGGCGCATGTCCCGCCCGTGGACCGCCTGGGCGATGGTCCCCTCGACACCGGCGCGCGCGTGGTAGCGCTGACGCCATTCGTCGGTCTGCTGGTCGGCTCGGGCCTTGCGCAGGGCCTCGAACTCGCCGCGGTGGTGGAAGGTCATGCGCCGTCCGATCCGCCCGGTGCCGCGGGTGCACTGCGAGCGGGACGGGCAGGGTTCGCAGTCGGTGATGGAGAACCAGACCCGAACCGTCGGGACGCCGGTGGGCGTCGGAGACGACTCGTTCCAGCTCCGGCTGGTCTTCCCCACCGGGCAGGCGACCTGCTTGTTGTCCCAGTCGATGGCGAAGTCCTCCTGGGCGAAGCCGCCACCGTCCTTGCCCTGCCAGGCCGCGGTCTTCTGCACCGGCCCGACCAGGTCGACCTCATGGTCGCGCTTGGCGGCAAACAGGTTCTGGGCCCCGGTGTAGCCGGAGTCGACGAAGTGCTCGCCGGGCAGGCATTCCTTGGCGGCCAGGTCCTGGTGGACCTTCGCGGTGGCGTGGACGTCGGGGACGGTGGCGTCCGTGGTCAGCACGTGGGTGATCAGGTTGGGCCGGTCCGGATCGCAGGTCTCGGTCAGGTGCACCTTCCAGCCCTGCCACTCCGTCTCCCGCTTGGACGCGCTGCGGGCCTCGACGTCGTACGGGGTGGCCAGCCGCTTCGCGCCCGGGGGCAGGTTGCCCGGCGCGCGCCAGCGCACCTCGCCCTCTTCGACCTGGAACTCCTGGACCCAGACCCGGCGCAGCACCTCGACAGCGGGTATCAGCCGCAGCCACGGCTCGGCGTCGGCGGCGAACACGGCTTCCAGCAGGCGCATGCCGTCCTGGCCGGTCTGGTGCCCGACGGTGATGCGGTCCTTGGTCGCCTTGGGCAGCCAGTAGTCCTCGATACGGCGCCGGTAGCGCTCGAATAGCTCCTCGTCCGCGTGCTGCGCGAGCCAGTCCGGCGCGGCCGCGGCCAGGGCGTTCAGGGCCGCGCGCAGGGTCTCGCCGACCATCTCCAGCCGCTTCAGGTCCCGCGCGGCCGACAGGATGTGCGTGGAGTCGGTGCGCTGGCGGCCGCGTGCACGCAGCAGGCCGGCCTTGGCCGCGGCCTCGAGCACGGTGTCCAGGATCTGGGTCTCGGCGCCGCCGGCGATCAGCCGGTCGCGAAACTCGCTGAGGACCGAGTGGTCGAAGCCAGGATCGGTCAGCTCCAGACCCAGCCCGAACTTCCAGTCGATCCGCGCGCGCACCGCCTGGGCGGCCTCGCGGTCCGACAGTCCCTCAGCGAACTGGAAGACGCAGGCCAGCGCCAGCACAGCAGGCGACAGGGCCGGCCGCCCCCGACGGGGGAACAGCGCCACGAAGCTCTCGTCGGTGAAGAGCGGCCCCAGCGCTTCCCGGATCCGGATCGGCATGCTGCCCTTCGGGAACGCCGCGCGCGCCACCCGCGCGGTCTCCTCCGGAACCCCCTGCGACGCGCGCGTCCGCAGCGACATCGACACCCTCCCCAGGCATCACCACCCCGCTCCGAGAAACCCTCGAAGATCCAGAACCACGATCCTGCCACGAACCGCGGGGACGAGGACCGGCAGCCGTTCGCTTCACCGTCACTGTGACGCCGAACTGAACGTCACCTGTCAGCCCATCAGATGTTCACCCAGCTACATCAGCGAGAGATCCGAAGACCCTGGCCACGTAGGAGTCGAGCTGGTCGCCGAAGGCCGCTGCCGAGCCGATGGCGGACGTGGGCAGGGTGCCTGAATCGTCGATCCCGGCGAAGTAGTCCACATCGGCCCAGCCGCCTCGGAACAGCACCACGGACAGCTCGCCGCCCAGGCCGGTCAGTACGACTCCGAAGGAGTCGGGATCCACGACTGCGGCCCGGTCCAGCTCCAGCTGCTGTGGCCACTCCTGTGCCTCATCTCGCCACGTAACCGGTTCCACTGTGAGCCCGGCATCCTCCCAACGCCCCCTCCGCCGTTCGACCTCAAGGACAGCCATATCAAGATCGATAACTCGTTCCATGTACTGATGATGCCGGAAGAGCCGACCCCCGCCGTGGGCTGGCCGACGGAACAGCAGATCCAGGTGACCGGCCATCGACCCGACTGATCGAGGCCGGACGCAAACGGCGACAAGCTCACGCCCGCGCGATCCTCCCCGATAGATTCGCCAACAGCGTCAAACGCGTTTGTCCAGGGGAAACGCGACCAGGCGACAGGGCTGTCCATAGGTGCAGGCCCGGCCGCAAGGCCTGTCCACACCCGGCCGCGGCCGGTTCGTTCGGTCGACGCTCGCCCTGCACCCGGGCCCGGACCAAGGGCCGCGCACACCCCGGTCGGGCGTGCCTGCGTCCCTCGAGCTCGTCAATCCCGCGCCGCCTCCGTCCGGGCAAACCATGCGGCTGCGCGGGCTGTCCATCCCTCCCTGCGCGGCCCCGCGTGGCGCGGCCTTCCCGGTTTGAAGGCGCGGCGCCGAAGGCTCAGCCGGCGACGGCGGCCACGCGCGCGGCGCGCGCGGCGCGGGCCTCACGGTGCTCGCGCGGCGCGGGCCTCACGGTGCTCGCGCGCGCGGTCGCAGGATGAACACAGCCCCGAGTCCGGACGGCGCGCGGTACTGCGGCGCGCGCACCGCGCGTCGGCACAGTGCCAGCCTCTCGGGCCCTCCGCGCGCGACGCGTCCCGACCCGTGTGGCCCCGATCGCCATAGTCGGCGGCCCACTCCGCGGCGATGTTCTGCGCGGCCAGGCGAGCGGCGAGCTCCTGCAGCAGCGGGTCAGCGCCCCGGCGCTCAGCCTCGGCGGCCGCCGCCCGGGCAGCATCCAGGACGGCTCGGCGGGCTACCGCGCCAGCACCCGGCTGGTGAACCGGGACAGCTTCGGCTGCCTCAGCCGCCAGGTCGCCCGCCCGCTCCAGCACCTGGCGATGCTCGCACCGGCCGCACTGCCCGCCGTCATCGAACCCATGCCCCAGGCGTCCGCAGACCGGGCAGATCCGTGCCCCACGGTCCGGGACGGACGCCGCGTGCGCGCACTGGTCGCACACGGCGCTGCGCGCCGACGGGGCCCCCGTGGTCATGCGGATCCCGCAACGGCCACACAGCGTGACCGACGGGAGCTGCGACAGCAGCCAGGCCAGGGGATCGCGGATCACTCCGCGGTCCTCCAGCGGCCCGCTCATGCTCATCGGGCCGACCCGCGCGGCAAGCTGCGCCGCGAGAGAGTCCGGCACAACGGTGCGCAGCACGACCTCGGCGGCCCGCACCGCGACCGCGCGCTGGCCCGGCGTCATCGCGTCCAGCACGAACGCCACCGGTGCCAGCGCCGCGCGTACCCGGCTCCGCGCGGACTCCTGCCGCCAGGCACCCGGCCGCGCGTTGGCGGCGCGCTGCTCCTCCTCGGTGTCGGCTGAGCTGGAAGGGGTTTGTCCCTCCGCGCGAAGCGCGCCTGCCCTGGCCTCGCTCCGGGGAGCCAGGCGCGCGACTTCGGAGCCCGCCCTCGCGCGCTCGCGCGCACCACCGGCAACGGCGGCCTGCCCCAACGCGGCTTCGCCGGAGACCACCCCTGAACCTTCACCCTCTACTCCTGCAGTAACCACCGGGGCGTGCCAGGTGTGCAGGTCTGCCGCACCGTCCGGGTCTGCCATTTCCAGGACGCGAACTTCGGGGGCCGCCATGACCTGGGACTCCTCCGCGGCAGCGGGAGCCTGGTCCCTGACTGCCGCAAGCGCGGGGTCTGCAATCGCGGGCCGGCGCGCTCCCGAACCACCACTCGCGCGGTGCGCCGCAGCCACCGCCGGGATCCGGATCTCCCCGCGCGCGGCCAGCCCGGACGCGGTGAGCTTGCGGACCAGCTCCAGCACCCCCGCGCGCTGAAGACGCGCCAGGACGCGCGCGCCCGCGTGGACACCTCCGCCGATCAGGCGCGCGACCGTTGCCGCGGGACGGCCGACACGCGTGTCCACTGCCCCGCCGCACAGCCGGACCCGGCCGTCCGCGCGCGACTCCAACACGAGCAGAAGAAGCGCGAGCCGGTCGGTCGCAGCGCCGCGGCCGGTCCGCGAGGCGAGCAGCCCCGGTGCGGTCCGCGTACCGTCCTGGTGCTCCCAGCCCGGGCCGAACAGCCTCTCCACCAGGCGCAGCAGCGTGGCCAGCTCCGCGCGGGTCAGGGCCAGGGCGTCCGTACCTGCGGCGGTGGCCGCGCGCAGACCCGGCACCGTGCAGTCCAGCCCGGTCACCGCGCCGGAAGCCGCGCGCCGCTCCACGGTGTTCAGCGCGCTCACACGCCGCAGCTCGGCCAGCGCTTTGTCGACGGTGGAGTTCCCCACCCCCATCCACCGCGCCAGTTCGGGCACGCGGACCCGCGCGGCACAGCCAGCGCGGTGATGGGCCTTGGCGGCGACGACGATCCGCAGCAGCTGCGCCGCGTCCGAGAGTCCGGCGCCGGCTTCGACCAGGGCCTGCACGGCCGCCGACAGCCGGCGGCGCATGGCGCGCCCCAGCTGCAGTGGCTCGGCCGGGGTGTCCCCCTGCGGGACACCGCCGGGCAGAGCGACGAGTCCGGTCCGCCTCAGGGCGTGCGAAGTCGCAGAGCGGGGGGGGGGGCCCCGCCCCCCCCCCCCCCCCCCCCCCACCCCCCCCGCCCCGCCCCCCCCGGGGGGGGTGTAGGCGGGG